>NZ_MJGT01000115.1:0-733 GCF_001864975.1 Curtobacterium sp. MMLR14_002 | reverse complement strand
ACCCGGTACCGGGTTCAGCGGGGTTCGAGCACCCAGCCTCACCAAGTGGCTCCGAGAACACAGCAACGACATCGATGTCTTACACGTCCACGCCGGTCGCCACGCTTTCGATCTCGAGATTGCCGTGACGGCGCGGCGTGTTCACCTCCCTTACGTCCTGCAGACCCATGGAATGGTGATGCCGAGTCGGCGACCGTTCGCCCGCGTTCTCGACCGCGTGGTGACCAGGCCTGTACTCCGCGAAGCCGCGTCCGTGCTCACACTGACCGATACCGAAGCCGGAGGGATCCGATCAGTCGAGCCGCTGGCTACCGTCCGATCCGTCCACAACGGGCTCGAGTTGTCCGAACGGCCTTCCCGCGAGAACCACAAGGTTCCAGAAGTGCTCTTCCTCGCTCGCTTGCACCCCCGGAAGCGAGCGTCGGCCTTCGCGGAGATGGCCAGGATCCTCACGGAGCGTGGTATCGAGGCCACGTTCTCGATCGTCGGCCCAGACGAAGGTGATCTGGACGACATCGAGACCTTCATCCAGGACAATCCGACTGTCCCGCTGTCGTACGAGGGACCGATCACACCGGGCTCCGGAGCCAGCAGGATCGCCCGATCGGACATCTACGTTCTTCCGAGCCGTGGCGAGGTGTTCCCGATCTCGGTCTTGGAGGCGCTCTCTGCGAGCACTCCCGTCGTCCTCACCTCTGATTGCGGAATTGCCGACCGTCTCGCTCAGGCCGAT
>NZ_MJGT01000114.1:0-357 GCF_001864975.1 Curtobacterium sp. MMLR14_002 | reverse complement strand
CTGCAGCACGGACGGAGCGTCTCGCCGATGCCCTCCCAATGCTCGGTATCCCCAAGGGCAAGATGGTCGCCGAGAGCGGGTCGATCGTCGAGCAGGCGCTCGCCCTCGCGCTCGGCAGCACCGGACCGCTCACGGCGGGCCCGACGTCCTGGGCGCTCCTGTCCGCGCACCTCGCGATGCTCGCGCGTCGTCCGGCGGGCGTGACGGGAGCGACGCCGCCCGAGACAGCGCTCGTGCTCGACGATGGGCCAGAAGCACTGACCGCGCCCGGGTTCCGGGAGGCGTGGCACCGGTGGCTGCGGCTGTCGAACCTGCTCGGAGCACGCTTGGCGAAGCCGGTCACGATCACGACTGCCA
>NZ_MJGT01000113.1:0-478 GCF_001864975.1 Curtobacterium sp. MMLR14_002 | reverse complement strand
GGTGAGCAGCATTCCGAGCAGCAGAGGGTCCCGCCAGGGGCTGCGCTTCGTCTGTCCATCGTCAACGTCCAACGCGCTGGGTGTGGCAGCTGCGCGGGCTCGTAGTCCGGTCAGGACGAGTGCAGCGCAGGCGAGGCCGGTCGCGGCATCGATGACGAACAACAGGCGGAGGTCGATCCCGCCGACAGTCGCGGCGAGGACCCCGGCGAGGACGCCAGCGGCGGCGAGGGCGACTGAGTACAGCGCGTAGGCGGTCACGCGGTCGCGGTCGCCCTCCACGACGTCCGCGACGAGCGCTTGCGAGGGTGGCTCGTAGATTTCGAACGCCAGGCCGATCAGGACCGCGGCCGCCGCCGCGGTGGTCGGGTTCGGTGCCGCAGCGAGGGCGAGTTGGAATGCAGCGGTGAGGGCCAAGCCGAGGACGATTGTGTTGCGGTGACCGAGCTTGTCGGTGAGGTATCCACCGATGATGCGAGAG
>NZ_MJGT01000112.1:0-375 GCF_001864975.1 Curtobacterium sp. MMLR14_002 | reverse complement strand
GTCGTGGCGGCGTTGCGCATCAACGTGATGCTTTCCGTCCTTTTCATCATCGCCACATTCACCTTCGTCGCTCTCGGCCTCGGCGCGTTCACCGGCGAGGCATGGCTCGGACACATCGGCGGCTGGCTCGGCTTCGCTACAGCGTTGACTGCCTGGTACGGATCGTTCGCATCGGTCACCAACGCCACGTGGCGGCGCAACGTCATCCCCGTTGGAGAGATCAGCGCCTCTTAAGCAACTCGGAGCCGGGCGGCGCCGACCAGTACCGCCGACGCCGCCCGGCACTGCAGCAACTGAGTCATACGACTGCTGTGCACCTCACCAGCCGGCACGCATCGTTGACCAACCGTCCATGTGCAGAAGGACCACCCATGT
>NZ_MJGT01000111.1:0-387 GCF_001864975.1 Curtobacterium sp. MMLR14_002 | reverse complement strand
GGTTCACGGCGACCGATACGACTACTCGCAGGTCCGATACGTGGACCAACACACGCCCGTCACCATCGTGTGCCGGCTCCACGGCCCGTTCACGCAGCGGCCGATGAACCACCTGTCCAGCCACACCCCGAGCAACTGCCCCGACTGCGCAGACGACATCCGACCGGTGAGCCTCAAGACCGCATGGATGAACAGGCCGAAACCGAAGCGTGACATCGAAACGGGGGAGTTCAAGAGGGCGGCATGACCGCTGCCGACCCAGCGGCCTCAAAACGCGCTGTCACGACGGGGAGATGCTCGCCAGTAAAATGAACGACCGGGTCGCCGTGGTGGACGGCGACCCGGTCTGAGGCATGTGTGCGGCAAGCCCCGGTGAAGGCGTAGCGG
>NZ_MJGT01000110.1:0-253 GCF_001864975.1 Curtobacterium sp. MMLR14_002 | reverse complement strand
CCACCATCGCCCGTGTTGCGACCGCTCTTCTTAACCCGGGGAGGGTGGGACTCATCGCTGTCGAGAGCATGGCTCTCGGACTTCCGATCGTGACGACGTCTGGTACGCGCCACGCGCCCGAATACGAGTACCTCGTTCCAGGGGTCAGCGCCGTCGAGGTCCCTCCCATTGCGAGCGAGTTGGCCGCGACAATGCAGCGCATGACGCAGGATTCGGAGCAGATGGACGGGCTGCGTCGAGCGCTGTCCGCGAG
>NZ_MJGT01000109.1:0-332 GCF_001864975.1 Curtobacterium sp. MMLR14_002 | reverse complement strand
TCTCCATCGAGGCGATGGCTGCCGCGATGGACGAAGCGATCGAAGACCTCCTCACCGGCGACAAAGCGCGCAGGCAGCAGCGGAGCTGAAGGTGTTTCGCCTCATCGTCCTCGCTAGGATCGTGAGCGCGCTGAGGAGTTTTCGCGGCGTCGAGGGGAGACGATGCTATGACAACCGGCGCTGAACCACCGGTGATCCCACTCGCCTCCGCCCCCGGCGAAGGAACCAGTTGGGACCGGCCGAGGTGGATGGTCTACGCCTGGGGCGCCGCGGAGCTTCTCTTCGTCACGAACCCATGGCAGATTTCGTCATCGCTGCGTGTCGCGGTGCTT
>NZ_MJGT01000108.1:0-321 GCF_001864975.1 Curtobacterium sp. MMLR14_002 | reverse complement strand
ACATTCAGCGGGCTCGCTCCGAAGCCAAGCAGGCCTTTGGCGATGGTGAGCTGATTCTGGAGAAGGCGGTTATTGAACCCCGCCATATCGAAATCCAGGTATTTGCAGACCAACACGGTAACGCGGTGTATCTCGGTGAACGGGACTGTTCAGTTCAGCGGCGCCATCAGAAAGTCGTCGAAGAGGCACCCTCTCCGTTTGTAACACCCGAACTGCGCCAGGCCATGGGCGAAGCTGCCGTGAAGGCGGCGCTGGCCTGTGGCTATGAAGGTGCTGGTACGGTCGAGTTCCTCGTCGACAAGGACCGCAACTTCTACTTCC
>NZ_MJGT01000107.1:0-483 GCF_001864975.1 Curtobacterium sp. MMLR14_002 | reverse complement strand
GCGCAGGATGCGCACTCCGAAATTGCTCGTGCCGAACGTTTGCAGCCCTTTCATGTCGTCCAAGGTGCGGCGCATATATCGGAGCCGTTCGACCAGCTGGTCGTCGGCCGACCTGCCCAGCCTCATCAGGCGACCCTCGTCACGCTTACGTTGACCGGAACCGTCGCGTAGGCCGAGTACTTGAAGAAAGATGACTGCATGACCGTCGCAGCCCGGCTGATAATCACGTAGTAGTACTCGACGCTGATTCCGTCCATGCTCGGGTTGATTCCCGCACGTATCTGGAAAGTACTCGTACCGGTGTCCTCATACGGCATGCTCATGTTGGGTATCCAGAATTGAGGCACCACCTGAGACTGGAAGCTGGTCACGTCGTCAACGGGAGTCAGAACGACCGAGATGATCGCAAGGGCGAAGTTTGGTCCGTTCACCAGCGGCAACGAGCCCGTGAGGTCGTACGCGTTGGCAGTCTTGTTCTCGTAC
>NZ_MJGT01000106.1:0-468 GCF_001864975.1 Curtobacterium sp. MMLR14_002 | reverse complement strand
GTCCTTACCGGCGCGGGCCTGACCAACCGTCCGTTGTTCAAGAAGCTCAAGAAGGTCGCGGCCTCGGAGATTCAAGGCAGCAGCAATAAACGAACAGAAGGAGAACCTATGAGTTTGAAACTCGAAGACGTCCGAACGATGGAAGCAAGCGCTCTCAAAGACGAGCACCGCGCTTTCCTCGAAGAACATAAAGATCAACTGTCTGCCGACGAACTGACGAAGTTCGGCATCAAGACTGAAAAGAAGGTTGAAGCGAACGATGGCCAGGTGCACATCAGCGCCGACGAACTCGCGACCTTGCGCGCCAACGCTCAGCGCGGCGTAGAAGCGGCTGAAAAGCTCGCCCAAACGGAAGCCAGCGCATACGCGGAAGCTCGCATCGAAGCTGGCCAGGTAAAGAGCGATCAGAAAGACGACCTTGTCAAGATCCTCCTGGCATCCGGCGACAACCGCGCGAAGCTTGAAAGC
>NZ_MJGT01000105.1:25311-85813 GCF_001864975.1 Curtobacterium sp. MMLR14_002 | reverse complement strand
GTGAAGTGTCGGTCAGCGCGAAACGTCGCCGCAAGCCGCCGCCGCCAGCGCCCCGCACACGACGAAGGCCGCCGCCCCGAGGGGCAGCGGCCTTCGTGACCGGAACGGTCGAGACTACGCGAGCTCGATCGTGGCGCCAGCGGCCTCGAGGGTCGCCTTCGCCTTGTCGGCGGTCTCCTTGTTCGCACCCTCGAGGATCTTGGCGTCGGCGGTCTCGACGAGCGCCTTGGCCTCACCGAGGCCGAGCGACGTCAGGCCACGGACCTCCTTGATGACCTGGATCTTCTTGTCACCAGCGGACTTGAGGATGACGTCGAACTCGGTCTTCTCCTCAGCGGCCTCGGCCGGAGCAGCTGCGCCGGCGGGGGCGGCAGCGGCGACCGGGGCGGCCGCGGTGACCTCGAAGACCTCTTCGAACTTCTTCACGAAGTCCGAGAGCTCGATGAGCGTGAGCTCCTTGAAGGCCTCGATGAGCTCGTCCTGCGAAAGCTTCGCCATGATTTTCTCCTACTACTAGCTAGTACGTGTGGTTGATGAACGCGAGCCTGATCAGGCCGCGGACTCCTGCTTCTCGCGAAGGGCGTCCACGGTGCGGACGGCCTGCGAGAGGGGTGCCTGGAACAGGTACGCAGCACCGAACAGCGAGGCCTTGAGTGCGCCGGCGAGCTTGCCGAGCAGCACTTCACGGGACTCGAGGTCGGCGAGCTTGTCCACCTCGGTCGCGGTGAGCGGGTTACCGTCGAAGTAACCGCCCTTCACCACGAGCTCGGGGTTCGCCTTGGCGAATGCACGCAGCGACTTCGCGACGGCGACGGTGTCACCGTGGACGAAGGCGAGAGCGGACGGACCGGCGAGCTCGTCGTCGAACGACGAGATGCCGGCGTTGTTCGCCGCGATCTTGGTCAGCGTGTTCTTCACCACGGCGTACGTGGCGTGCTCACGGATCGAGTTGCGGAGCTCCTTGAGCTGCGCGACCGTGAGACCGCGGTACTCGGTGAGCAGAACGGCGTTTGAGCTACGGAAGGACTCCGTGAGCTCGGCGACCGCAGCTTCCTTGTTCGCCATGGTTCTCCTTGGGGGTCTTGCCGGCAGCCCCAGGTCCACGAACGAAAAAAGCTCCGGCGCAGAGGCTCGGAGCTGCTCTCACCAGATGGTGGGAGTGGTTCGGAACACCTGCGCGGGATGCCTCACGAGTGAGGACCTTCGGTCACGATGTTCACAAACACGTTGCGAGCAGCACGACATCCGGCGGTCTTTGGCTTCGAGAACTGTACCAGACGCCGTGGGCGTCACCAAACAGCGGCCGGGAGGCGCGGGGCGGGCCCGCACCGCGCCTCCCGACCGTCAGTGGGTCCGGTCCACCGCAGCGGGTGTCGCCGACCAGTCCGCGGACCCGGCAGGGTCAGCCGACGACGACGCGACAGCCACGGCCCCGGCCCCGGCCCCGGCCCCGGCGGCAGCCGCAGCCGGGTCGCGGGGCAGGTGCACCGTGAACACGGTGTCCCCCGGTTCGCTCGTGACCTCGACCCGGCCGCCGTGCGCCTGCACGACCGCGTCCACGATGGCGAGCCCCAGCCCGGTCGACCCGACCGTGCGGGACCGCGAACTGTCCGCCCGGGCGAAGCGCTCGAACAGCTTCGGCAGGAACTCCGGGTCGATGCCCTGGCCGGTGTCGCGCACGGTCAGGTCCACGCCGCCGTCGACCGGGGCGAGGCCCACCGTGATGCGGGTGCCCTCGGGCGTGTGGGTCCGGGCGTTCGTGACGAGGTTGACGATGACCTGGTGCAGGCGTGCGGCGTCCCCCGTGATGGTGACCGGCTCCGGCGGGACGTCGACCTCGATGGGGTGTTCGGGCGAGGCGGCGTGTGCGTCGTTCACGGCGTCGAGCACCAGGCCGGTCAGGTCGACCTCGGCGAACTGGATCTCGCGGCCTTCGTCGAGCCGGGCGAGGAGCAGCAGGTCCTCCACCATCGAGGTCATCCGGATGGACTCGGACTCGATGCGGCTCATCGCGTAGACGACGTCCTTCGGCAGGTCGCCGCCCATGCGCCGGGTGAGCTCGGCGTACCCGCGCACCGAGGCGAGCGGGGTCCGGAGCTCGTGCGAGGCGTCGGCGACGAACTGCCGCACCTTCTGTTCCGAGCGTTCCCGGGCCTGCATCGCACTGCCGATGTGCCCGAGCATGCGGTTGAACGCGCTGCCGACCCGGCCGACCTCGGTGCGGGGGTCGGTGTCGGGCACACGGACGCCGTCGAGGGCGTCACTGCGGTCGAGGGGCATGCGCGCGACGGTGGACGCGGTCTCGGCGACGCGCTCGAGCGGCCGGAGCGACTGCCGGACCACGAACGCCGCGACGACCGAACCGGCGACCAGTGCGGTCGCCACGACGGAGAGGACGACCCCGAAGAGCTTCCAGACGCTGTCGTAGACGGGGGCCATCGGGAGCCCCACGACCAGGACGGCCGGGCCGACGTTGACGGCGGCGAGGCGGTACCGCCCGACGTCCGAGCCGAGGTCGATCGTCTCCGGGTCGGCGTCCACACGGACGGACCCCAGTGCCTCGGCGCTCGTCTGCGGGATCCCGCTCGGGCGGCCGTAGTCGTCGAGCACGTTCGCGATGACGACCTGCCCGTCGACGAAGTACGCCGTCAGCGTGCCGGCGGCCTGCCCGGACGGCCGGGACAGGTCGATGCTCGGCTGCCCCGACTGGTTCTGCTGCAGGTACCGCTGCGCCCGGTGGGTGGCGCTCGTGATCTGCTTGTCGATCGCGCTGGTCTGGATCGAGAAGAGCGCGATGATGCTGGCCGCCCCGATCACCGCGCTGACGGCGACGACGAGGGCGACGATGCTCAGGACGAGCCGGCGCCGCAGGGTCACGAGGTCGGCTTGATGACGTACCCGACGCCGCGCACCGTGTGGATCATCGGGGTCTCACCGGCGTCGATCTTCTTGCGCAGGTAGGAGATGTAGATCTCGACGACCGACGACTTGCCGCCGAAGTCGTACGACCACACCCGGTCCAGGATCTGCGCCTTCGAGAGCACGCGACGGGGGTTCCGCATCAGGAAGCGGAGCAGCTCGAACTCGGTGGCGGTCAGTTCGATCGGGCGGCCGGCGCGGTGCACCTCGTACGACTCCTCGTCGAGCACCAGGTCGCCGACGACGATGCGGGAGTCCCCGGCCTCGGAGATCGAGATCTGCGAGCGGCGGATGAGCCCACGCAGCCGCGCCACGACCTCCTCGAGGGAGAACGGCTTGGTGACGTAGTCGTCGCCGCCCGCGGTGAGCCCGGTCACGCGGTCCTCGACGGAGTCCTTCGCGGTGAGGAACAGCACCGGGGTGTCGTCGTTGTTCTGCCGCAGCCGGCTCAGCACCTGCAGTCCGTCGAGGTCCGGCATCATCACGTCGAGCACCATCGCGTCGGGCTTGAACTCCCGCGCGGTCGTCAGGGCGTCCTGCCCGCCGTTCGCGCTCTTGACGTCCCAGCCCTCGTAGCGGAGTGCCATGGACAACAGGTCGGTGAGGCTGGCTTCGTCGTCGACGACCAGGATGCGCAACGGGGTTCCGTCGGCACGGGTGAGGCGCGGGGCTGCTGCGGGCTGGGAGATGGTCACGTCTTCGAGTATCGAGAAGTTCCTATGAGTCGTCTGTGGCACGGCCCAGTGCGTTCTGTGGATCGAGGACACGTCCACGTCTGCCGCTCCGTACGTTGGGAGCATGTTGCGATCTGCAGCCTGGCCCCCGTCGGCCCGGCACCTGGACACCGCGCGGATCGAACGGACGACCGGGAGGCCCGGCTCGCCACCGACGGACCGCCTCGCGGTCGCGCGGGCGGTCGCCGCCACCACCCCACCCCTGTCCGCCGGCACGGCCGGCGGCTTCTTCGGCACGCTCGCCGCGGTCGCCGCGGCGGACGTCGCCACCGCCCGCACCGTCGAACCGCACCTGGACGCGCTCGGGATCCTGGCGCAGGCCGGGGTCGACGCCCCGGACGGCTCGACCTGGGGCGTCTTCGCGGCCGAGGGGCCGGGCCTCCGGCTCGACGCCGCACCACAGCAGGACGGCACGGTCCTGCTGCACGGCACGAAGCCGTGGTGCTCGCTCGCCTCGACGGTCTCGCACGCCCTGGTCACCGCGCACCTGGGTGACGAGCGGGTCCTCGTCGCCGTGGACCTGCGACAGCCCGGCGTCACCGTGCACGACGAGACCTGGGTCGCACGCGGGATGCCGGACGTGCCGAGCGGACCGGTCGACTTCGACGGCGTCCAGGCACGACCCGTCGGCGCGCCCGGCTGGTACCTGCGACGTCCGGGCTTCGCCTGGGGCGGCATCGGCGTCGCGGCCTGCTGGTGGGGCGGTGCGGTCGGGCTCGCCCGGGTGCTCCGTGACACCGCGGCCGCACACCCGGCGTCCGAGCTGCTGCAGGCCGCCCTCGGCGCCACCGTGGCCGACCTCGCCGACGCCGAGGACGCCCTCGCCGACGCCGCCGCCCGGATCGACGACTCCGACCCGGCCTCCGACGACACCGACTGGCGGCTGCTCGCCCAGACCGTCCGGTCGCGGGTACGCCGTTCGGTCGACGCCGTGCGCGAGCGGGTGGTCTCGACGATCGGCCCGGCACCGCTGACCGCCGACCCCGTCGTCGCCGCGCGGGTCGCCGACCTCGAGCTCTACGTCCTGCAGGACCACGGCGCGCGGGACCTCGCCCGCATCGGCCGGATGGTGCTCGAGCGGGGCGGCGTCGCGTGGTGAGCTTCGACCACCGCGAGCCGGGCACCGACCCGGCGGCGTGGACGGGGTTCTTCGACGGCCTCGACGCACCGGCGATCGAACTGTCCGGCACCGGGTCGGTGGTGGTCGTCGCGCCCCACCCCGACGACGAGACCCTCGGCGCCGGTGGGCTGATCGCGGCCGCTGCAGCGGTCGGCGTCCCCGTGCACGTGCTGCTCCTCACCCGCGGCGAGCGCTCCCACCCGGACTCCCCCACGACGACCCCGGAGGCACTCGCCGCCGCCCGGGACGACGAGTTCGTGGTGGCCCTGCGCACCCTGCACCCCGACGTGACGTCGACCTCGGTGGGGATCCCGGACGGCGCGACCCGTGAACACCGAGACCGTGTCGTCGAGAGCCTCGACACCGTGCTCGCCGGCGCCGCCCGCCCCGTGCTGCTCGTCGCGCCGTGGCGTGGGGACGGGCACCGCGACCACCGCATCGCCGGCGAGGTCGCCCAGGTCACTGCGGCGAGCTCCCCCGACGTCGACCTGCTCGCGTACCCGATCTGGGCCTGGCACTGGGACGACCCGGACCACTCCCTCGCCCCGTGGGACGACGTCCGAGCCCTCGCGCTGCCCGACGACCTCGTCGCCCGGAAGCGTGCCGCCCTCGATGCCTACCCGTCGCAGACGCGGCCCCTGTCGCCTGCACCGGGAGACGAGGCGATCGTCGACGACCGGCACGCCGCCCACCATCTGCGGACGACGGAGTGGTTCTTCGCGCCGGGGTCCGCCGCGTCGCGGTCGCGCGAGTCGTTCGACGCCCACTACGACCGGAAGCCCGAGGGGTGGGACTTCGACGGGTCCTGGTACGAGCAGCGCAAGCGTGCCGTGACGCTGGCGGCGCTCCCCCGCCCGCGCTACCGGTCGGCGCTCGAGCTCGGCTGCGCGACAGGGGTCCTGACCGCTGCCCTCGCCGACCGCGCGGACGACGTCCTCGGCACCGACATCTCGGCGGCGCCGCTGGAGCGCGCTGCCCGCCGCGCCCCGACGGCGCGGTTCGTGCAGGCTGCCTTGCCGGCGGAGTGGCCGGACGGGCGCTGGGACCTGGTGGTGATGTCCGAGGTCGGGTACTACCTGTCACCAGCCGACCTCGACGCGACGATCGACCGTGTGCTCGGGTCACTCGACGACGACGGCGTGCTCGTTGCCTGCCACTGGCTGCACCCCGACGACGAGGCCGTGTCGAGCGGCGACGCGGTGGACGCACGGCTGACCGAACGGTGGCCGCGTCCCGCCCTGCTCCGGCACGTGGAGGAGGACTTCGTCCTGAGCGTCCTGCCCGGCCCGGCGGTCACCTCGGTGGCCCGGGCCGAGGGGATCATCCGGTGACCCGACCGGAACCGCGTGCACGCATCGACGTCGTCGTCCCCGCGCACGACGAGGCGGACCGGATCGCCGCGTGCCTCGACGCGCTCCTGGTGGCCGTCGACCGGCTCGGAACGGAGCGACCCGGATTCGACGCCGCCGTCACGGTGGTGCTCGACGGCTGCACGGACGGCACCGCTTCGGTGGTCGATCGGTACCCGATCGACGTCCTGACCACGGACCGTGTCGGGGTCGGTCGGGCACGGACCATCGGGGCGACGCACGCGCTCCGTGTGCACGACGGCGATCCGGCGACCCGGTGGCTCGCCCACACCGACGCCGATTCGCGCGTGCACGAGCGGTGGCTCGTCCAGCAGTCCGACGCCCTCACCGCTGGTGCGCACGTACTCGTCGGCGCCGTCGTCCCCGACCCGGACGACCTTGCGCCCGCGGTGCTCGACCGCTGGACGCTGGCGCACCCGCCCGGTGCTGCCCTCGGCCACGTGCACGGCGCGAACCTCGGCGTGCTCGCCGCGGCGTACGTCAGCCTCGGCGGGTTCGACCCCGTGCCGGAGCACGAGGACGCGCGGCTGGTGGCCCGGGCGCGGGCGCTCGGCTTCCGGGTGGACGCCACCGTCGACCTGCCGGTGGTGACGAGCGGGCGCTTCGCCGGCCGGACCCCCGGCGGCTACGCGGAGCACCTGCGCCAGCGGTACGGCGACGTGGGCTGACCGCCCTAGGTGGAGGTCGGTCGCCGACCGGTCCAACGCTCCGCCCAGCCGGCGACCGTCCCGAGGCGGATCGCCGCAGCACGTCGTCGCCGCCGGCCGAACGGAGCCCGGACGAGCGCCCACCCGGTGGCGACGAGGTGACGGAGCACCTCGCGCGGGCGCCAGGCGGCACCGTGCGCTCGGTGCTTGTCGACGAGGACGCGGTCCCAGCGCGCGTAGTGCCGGTTGTTCCGGAACAGCTCCCGGGTGCCTCGGCGGAGCCGGTACTGCACCGACGCGGACGGCTCGAAGTGCGTCGGGAACCCGAGGTACGTCGCACGCCATGCCAGGTCGATGTCCTCGGCTGCACCGAGCGACGTGTCGAACCCACCGGTGGCCTCGAGGACGGTGCGCCGCATGCCGAGGTTGGCCGCGGACGTGTGCGGGAGGTGTCCGAACCGCACGATCGGCCACGCCTGCTCGGGCGCTTCCCACATCCACGGCTCGTTCAGTGCATCGTGCAGCAGCGGCCCCGTGCAGACACCGGCGTCAGCCAACCCCCGGACCATTCCCTCGACCCAGGAGTCAGCGACGACGTCGTCAGCGTCGCAGAACAGCACGAGGTCGGCACGGAGCGCCCGCCAGCCGGCGTTCCGTGCCGGGGCAGCGCCTCGGATCGCGGACGAGTCGATGGAACGGACCGTCCAGCCGCTCGGCCACGTCACGGCCGCGATGCGCGCGTCGACCAGGTGGCGGGGTTCACCGTTGCAGCTGACCACGATCTCGACGGGTCCGGTCCACGTCTGCCGGGCGAGTGCCGCGAACTGCGGGCCGAGCTCGATGGTGGTGCGCTGCCCGACCGGGATGACGACGCCGACCGTGGGCTGCGGTGCGACGCCGCTCATCGTGCGGGGTCCCGTTGACCGGCCGTCGCGCCGATCATCGTGGCCGCCGTGGTGATCCCGGCGGCGGGGGTCACGCCCGTGGCGTGGAGGTCACCGACGAGGACACCGCCGGCGAGCCCGGCGGTCCGACCACAGACGAGGTCGGACGGCCGGTCGCCGACGATCCACGACCCGGCGAGCCGGATGCCGAACGCTGCTGCCGCCGCCAGGACCATCCCGGGTCCGGGCTTCCGCCAGGGGTCCGGGTCGCCGGGCAGTCGAGCACTCCCGACGATCACGTCGACGTCCGCGCCGTGGGACTGCATGGCTCGGCGGATGTGCGCGTTCACGGTGTCGAAACCGGACCAGTCGTACCAGCCTCGGGCGATGCCGCTCTGGTTCGTCACGACGACCACCGGGACACCGTCGCGCCAGGCCGTCGCGGCCGCTTCGATCGCGTCGGGGACGAGCTCGGTGCGATCGAGCGACCCGACGTGCCCGTGGTCGACGACGAGCACGCCGTCCCGGTCGAGGAAGAGTGCGCCGACGCCGTCGAGCGGCCGTTCGGAGTGCCGTTCCAGCGACCGGTGGCGGTCACGCGAGACGGACACGGGTCCCGGTCTCCGAGAAGGCGAAGGGGACGACCCGTTCGGGACCGAGGGCACGGACGAACGCAGCATGCTCGGACGGGGGCACGACGAACAGCATGTGTCCGCCACCGCCGGCACCGAGCAGCTTCCCGCCGGTGGCCCCGAGCGTGCGACCGTGCTCGTACAGGTCGATGACGGGGCTCGCTGTCGTTCCGAGCACCTCGGCCTTGAGCATCCATGCCTCGTGCAGTGCGGGGCCGAAGGAGTCCGTGCGGCCGGTGGCGAGCTCGTCGCCCATCACCCGGGCGAGCTCCACCATCCGCGTCACGCGGTCCCGCGTTCCGCCCGGCTGCGACATCGTGCGGGACTGGCGGCCGAGTTGCTTCCCGGCATCCCGCCCGATGAGGGTGTCGACCAGCACGAGCGATGACTCGAGTTCGTGTCGGGCGCTGGCCGGCATGTCGATCGACGTCGCGATCGTCGAACCGTCGGTGCCGAAGTCGTACCGGCGGAGTCCCCCGTGGGCGGACGCGGTCTGGTCCTGCAGCCCCACCGGACGCGCGCAGCGGATCATCTCGATCTCACTGGCCGTGGCGGCGAGCGCGCTCGGCTCGAGGTCGACACCGCGGAGTGCCGCCAACCCCGCGACCAGGCTGGTGACGACCGCGCCCGATGTCCCGAGGCCGGTACCGGAGCTCCGGACGTCGGAGTGGATCGAGACGTCGACCGGGACCGCCGGGGTGTCGTGCAGCAGGGCTTCGCGCACGAAGTCGTGCTCGATGGCTGCCGGGGTGTCCACCGTCTGCACACCGTCGGTCGCGACGCGGATCCCGCCACGTGCACGGGGCCGGATGACGGTCTCGACGGCGAGGTCGATCGTGGTGCTGACCACACACCCGGGCTGCTCGGAGAAGTACGCGGGGAGGTCGCTGCCCCCACCGAAGAAGGAGACGCGGAGCGGTGAACAGGCGATGATCACGAGCGGGCGACCTGGACGCCGGCGACGAAGGCCCGGGTGAGGGCGTGGTGGTACGCGACGTGGAAGTCCTCGATGACGTCGATGTCGCAGGACGGCACCACGGCGGCGACGTCGACGACGTCGAGGATCGGTGGGAGTGCCTGCATCGCCCCGGTGAAGGCGAGCGTGACGGCGCCGCGGTCGCGAGCGAAGTCGAGCGCGCGCAGCACGTTGGCGGACCCCCCGGAGGCGCTGAGGCCGAACACGACATCCCCGGTGCGCATGAGGACCCGCAGCTGCTCGAGGAAGACGTCGTCGTAGTCGAAGTCGTTGCCGACGGCGGTCATCATGGCTGCGTTGTCGGTCAGTGCGAGGATCCGGAGCCGCTCGGCGACCGGAGCGAGCGGGTCGGCCTGCCGGGTCGGAGCCAGACTCTTCGCGAGGTCGGCCGCCATGTGGCTCGCCAACGCCGCGCAGGCCCCGTTGCCGAAGACGTAGACCGAGCGTCCGTCGCGGTGCGCGTCGACGAGCACGGCCGCGATGCGCGCGATCTCGTCGACGGGGAACCGACGGGCGAACCGGTCGACCTGGACGGAGTACGCCTCGACGATCTGCGCGGCGGCCCGCAGGTCAGGGGCTGTGGTGGTGAGCATGGCTGTCCTTCGTTCGATGACCACGACCAGCATACCTATTGCACATGCAAAATATCAACGCTTGACGGCAACCGCGGCGGTGAACGCGGCCGTGTAGCCGTCGATCGACCCGGTCTCGTGCCAGTCGCCGTGGATCTCCGCGGCTTGCACGCCCCCGTCCAGTGCGAGCGCGCCGAGCGCAGCACTGAGGTAGAGCTCCCCGTCGACCGCGGGGGCGACGTCGCGGAGCGCACCGAGCACCGCCGGGGTGACCACGTACCCGCCGACCGAAGCGAGCCCGTCGACGGGTGGGTCGACCGGCTTCTCGACGAGTTCCACGACCCTCCCGCCGGGGTCCACGCGAGCGACACCGCAGCGCCGGAGTGCCGCACGAGGCGCCCGCACGACTGCGATGACGGGGAGTCCGGTGCCGCGGTGACGGTCGAGGACGACGGCGCTGCGGTTCTCGCCGAAGACGACCTCGTCACCCCAGAGCACGAGGAAGGACTCGTCGTGCACCCGAGTCGCAGCTGACAGGATCGCTCCCCCGTTGCCCGGCCCGGCGGTCTGGAGACAGGTCTCCAGCTCGATGCCGCGAGCTCGGGCTTCCGGCCGGAGGACGTCCGTGACGTAGTCGTTCAGCCCCGTCTTGTCCGGCCGTGTGACGAGGACGATGCGGTCGATCCCGGCGCCGATCAGTTCGTCGACCACGATGTCCAGCGTCGGCCGGTCGCCGAGTGGCAGCAGCTCCTTCGGGATCGCACGCGTCAGGCGACCGAGTCGCGTGCCCCGCCCGGCAGCGGGGATGACGGCCGTCCGTACGGGTGGGACCGGGGTGACGGGATCAGGGAACTGGGCCACGAGCGAGCGCCTTCCTGGGACGGGAACGGGGAGGTCGACGGCGCCGACGGGGCAGGGCCGACCGGACGTCGGGGAACACGAGGGCGACGAACAGCGCTGCGAGCGCCCCGAGGAGGCCCGGCAGGAGCACGGAGCCGATGGGATCAGCACCGACGCTGCCCCGGACCGCGACCGACACGAGGACCGCGGCGCTCGTGGCCGCAGCCGCGGGGAGGACGGGGAGGCCGAGGTCGCGCACCCGCAGTCCGGAGCCCCGCGTCGCCACCAGGAAGGCGGGCACCACGAGACAGCTACAGGCGATCGCGTACCCCGCGGCCATGCCCGTCGGCCCCCAGACGGTGCCGAGCACGAGGGCGCCGACGACGGCCGGCTGGGTGACCAGTGCCCAGCGGACCTGTCGCCCTGAACGGCCGCTGGCGATGAAGTACCAGACGGCACCGAACCCGAGCGCCTGTGCTCCGCCCGCGACGACGAGGAACGGCAAGAGCGCGGCTGAGCCGAGCCACTCGACCCCGAACAGCAGGCGGACGATCGGGTCGGCGAGCACTCCGAGTACGGCGAGGACCGGCCAGGCCAGGAGCGTCACCGTGCCGACGAGTCGTCGGAACCGGTTGCGGAGCACGACGGCGTCGATGCCGACCATCGCCGGGATCGCGATGCGCTGGACCGCCGCCCCGATCTGGTCCAGCGGCAAGGTCATCAGCTGCATGGCCTGGACGTACAGGCCGGATGCCGCCGGACCGAAGAGCACGGCCACCAGCACGCGGTCACCCGCCCGCGCGACGACCGAGACCACCTGGACCAACGACACGTCCCGCGCGAGCGCGGCCATGGTCCGGATCGATCGCCACGATGCCGCAACGCCGCGGGGAACCCGACGCAGGACGACGACGCCGACGGTGATGACGACCCAGACGGCCACCACCTGCGACACCATCGCGACGGGCCCGGCGCCGGCGAGTGCGAGTGCGATCGACACGACGGAACCGAGCACGACGGCGATCGACTCGACGAGTGCGACCCGCCCCATCTCGTGGTCGCGCACCATCGCGGCGATCGGGACGGCGACGAAGCCGGCGAGCGGGAAGGCCACCGCGATCGCGAGGAGCAGCCCACCGGAGGGCGAGGACGGCAGCGCCTCGCGGACCAGGAGTCCAGCGACGGCGACGAGACCCCCCAGCACGAGCCCCGTCGCGGCACTGGCGCGGTGGAGCGCGACGTGGACGTCCGCCGGATGGACGCCGGAGCGGAGGACGACCGCGGCGAAGCCACTGTTCCGTACCAGCTCGAGGACGACACCCAGCGCGAGGACGGCTGCGGCGAGACCGTAGGCATCCGGCCCCAACACGCGGGCCACGACCACGTTCGAGACGATCTGCACGGAAGCCCGGAACGTGGTTCCGGCGATGCTGAACACCCCACTCCGAACGATCGCCACATATGCAGAATATCACGTGTCGGCAATCGACATGGATTCGCTTACTCGGTTCATCGGAAGCAGCAGTGCTCGCCACAACAACCCTGCCTAGCTTCTCCTCCGTCGGCCCCGCCGCGTGCTCTGCGCGGCCGGTGACCCCAGCCGGCCACCACCGAGGAGAACCATGTTCCTGACCTACCTCAGGCGCGAACTCACGAACCGCAAGAAGCAGACGGTCATCATCGCGATCGGGATGGCCCTGGCCATCGCCCTCGTGGTGATCGTGTCGTCGATCTCGGGTGGCGTGCAGGCAGCGCAGTCGAGCGTCCTGCAGTCCGTCTACGGCGTCGGCACCGACATCACCGTCACCAAGACCGCGACGGCGTCGACGAACGGCGGGCGTCCGAGCTTCGACTTCGGCAGCCAGGGCGACAGCGACGACGACAGCGGTTCGACCGACCTGTCGCAGTCGCGGCTCGCCGTCGCGCGCGGCACGAGCACCCTGAACGCCGCGAACCTGTCCACGATCACGAGCACCGACGGCGTCAAGGCCGCGACCGGTGTGCTGACCCTCGAGAACAGCACGTTCTCCGGCCAGGTCCAGCAGCAGTCGACCGACGACAGCAGCACGGACAGCAGCAGCGACTCCAGCAGCGACAGCACCACCCAGCAGGGCCCGCCGAGCGGGGACACCGGCGGTGGCGGCGGGTTCGGCGGTGGGTCGTTCAGCGTCGACTCGTTCACGGTGACCGGCATCCCGGTGTCCGGCGCGACGGTCGGTCCGCTCACGAGCACCGAGCTCACGAAGGGGCGCACCTTCGCCGCGAAGGACGCGGGCAAGGACGTCGTCGTGCTCGATGCGTCGTACGCGAAGAGCGAGTCGAAGGCGGTCGGTGACACCGTCGACATCGGCGGCACCGACTTCACCGTCATCGGCATCGTCAGCTCCACCGGCTCGGCCTCGACCACGGGCTCGAACACCTACATCCCGCTCGACACCGCGCAGGCGCTGGCCGACCTCGACGGCAAGGTCACCTCGATCTACGTCTCCGCCGAGTCCTCGTCCGACGTCAGCACCATCAAGTCCGCACTGCAGGCGAAGCTGACGAGTGCCACCGTCTCCACCGAGGCCGACCTGGCCTCGAGCGTGTCCGGGTCGCTCAGCACCGCGTCGAGCCTGGTCTCGAACCTCGGCAAGTGGCTGTCGATCGTGGTGCTCGCCGCGGCGTTCCTCATCGCGATCCTCTTCACGATCTCCGGCGTGACCCGCCGCACCCGCGAGTTCGGGACCCTCAAGGCGATCGGCTGGTCGAACGGCCGCATCACCCGACAGGTGGCCGGTGAGTCCCTGGTACAGGGCCTGATCGGCGGCGTGCTCGGCGCCGCGGCCGGCCTGATCGGCATCCTCGTCGTGAACGTCATCAGCCCGACGATCTCGGCGAGCGCCTCGAGCACGACCGGCGGGGGTGCCGGTGGCGGTGGTGGCATGCCCGGCGGCGCAGCGACCGCGGCCGCGGGCAGCGGCACGACGGGCGGTGCACCGGCAGGAGGCTTCGGCGGCGGCGCGAGCACCGCGTCGACGACCGACGTGGTCCTGCACGCCCCGGTGACCGTCGAGATCATCCTGCTGGCGATCGGCCTCGCGATCCTCGGCGGCCTCATCGCCGGCGCGCTCGGCGGCTGGCGTGCGAGCCGGCTCCGTCCGGCCGAGGCGCTCCGGAGCGTGGCCTGATGCCCGGCCGCACCGACACGACCGAACCGACGACAGGAGCAACCGTGACCAGCACCGACACCGCGACCGGCGAGGCGGAGGCGAGCCGTGCCTCCAGCCCGATGTACCGGCTGACGAACGTCAGCAAGACCTACCAGCAGAAGAACCGGACCGTCACCGCCCTGACGAACGTCCACCTGACGATCCCGCAGGGGCAGCTCGTGGCCGTGCAGGGGCCGACCGGCGGCGGCAAGTCGACGCTGCTGCAGATGCTCGGAGCGCTCGACCGGCCGAGTGCCGGGTCGATCCACCTCGGTGGCGACCGCGACGTGGCGAAGCTCGGCGACGGCGCGCTGACCGACCTGCGGGCGACCGAGATCGGCTTCGTGTTCCAGAGCTTCAACCTGATCCCGACGCTGACGGCGCTCGAGAACGTCGAGACGGCGTTCGCGGGGTCGCTCGCGAACCGGTCGCGGAGCGAGGTCCGCGAGCGTGCGGTCGCCGCGCTCCGCGAGGTCGGACTGGGTGAGCGGATGGAGCACCTGCCGGCCGAGCTGTCCGGCGGACAGCAGCAGCGCGTGGCGATCGCCCGGGCGCTGGTGAAGAACCCGAGCGTGCTGCTCGCCGACGAGCCGACGGGTGCGCTCGACGAGTCGACCCGCGACGAGATCATGGCGCTCATCGAGAAGCAGTGGCGGGAGCGCGGACTGACCGTCGTCATCGTCACGCACGACTCGTGGGTCGCGAAGCGTGCCGAGCGGCGCCTGCACATCAAGCAGGGGCAGGTGCGCGAGGTCTAGCGGGGCGGGCGGGCGCAGGCGCGCGGCGTCCGATCGCGTTTCGCGCTGAGCGACAGTCCACGCCTCCAGGAGCGCGTGGGCTGTCGCTCAGCGCGTGAAGACGCCGCCGGGCCCCGCGACCGGTGACGTTCCCGCTACCCCGCCACGGGGTAGTCGCAGTACGCGAACCACGTCGAGTCCGGGGCCCACGGCGGCACGTTGACCGTCCCCTGGCCGCCGTCGAGGGCCACCAGGGTCTCCGGCTGGACCGCGATCCGGGCGCCGCGGACGAGCGACCCCGGCAGCAGGCGCAGCTCGACGCGGTGGTCGGCCGGGTGACCCTGCACGCCGGGCTCGTACGACAGGTAGAGCAGGTGTGCAGCGTCCGGGGACAGGTGCGGGAACCAGTTCACCCGGTCGTCGTTCGTCAGGCGGACGGGGCTGTCGTGCCCGGGCCAGCGCACGGCAAGTTGCGCGGTACCGGGGGTGAACCGCTCCGTGTTCCAGAGCAGGATCCCGCCGGCCGGACTGATGGTGCAGCCGTCGTCGGGGTGCTCGTCCCGGGTGACGAACGTCGGCTCGCCGGTCTCCGGGTCGACCATCGCGACGTCGGTCGTCCAGACGCCGTCCTCGGACAGCTCCCCCACGATCGCCGCGAGGGCGCTCCCGTCGGGGGCGATGCCGTGCAGGTAGAACTTGCGCTTGGTGGGCAGGGCCGCTGCGACGTCGGTGATCCGGGTCGCGGGGCCGCCCTCGGGCAGCGGGACGCGGTAGAGCTCGCCGTCGCGGGCGCTCACCACGATGGAGCTGCCGGACGGGTCGAGCACGTGGTCGTTGTTGATCTCGTCGACGCCGTCCATCGGCACCGGCACGAGCGCGGTCTCGTCCAGCACGGTGCCGCTGTCGGCCGACGGCAGTCGCAGCAGCCACAGGTCGCCGTCGCCGTTGAGCACCAGGGTCTCGGCGTCCAGGACGTTCGGCGCCTCGACGAGCACCGTGGCCGACTCGAACACGAGCCGCGAGGTGCGGGACTCGACGTCGTACACGTGCACGCGGCTGGTCTGTCCGGGCAGCAGCTGCCGCCCGCGGGTCTCGTCGCTCATGGTTCCATCCTGTCGGTCGTCGGGTGGTCGGGGTCGGTGGGTCGTCGGGTGGGGAACGGCAAAACACCGGTGTTCGCGCTGCACACCCCGTGATGCGGGGGCGTCGAGCGCGAACACCGGTGTCTTGCGGAAGGGGCACGGCGGAAGGAGGCCGTGTGGAAAGGCTCCGCCTACTTCACGGCACCCGCGGTCAGGCCGGCGACGAACTGGCGCTGGACCACGAGGAACGCGGCCACGACCGGGATCGACACGACGAGCGACGCCGCCATGACCTGGTTCCAGTACACGTTCGTCTGCGTCGAGTACTGCTGCAGACCGACCGCCAGGGTCGAACCGAGGCCGTTCGTCATGACCGAGGCGAAGAGGACCTCACCCCAGGCCGTCATGAACGAGTAGATCCCGACCGCCACCAGACCGGGACGGGCCGACGGCAGGATGACCCGGAACAGCGCACCCATCGGGCCCGAACCGTCGACCATCGCGGCCTCGTCGAGTTCGCGCGGGATGGTCTCGAAGTACCCGGCCAGCATCCAGATCGAGAACGGGAGCGTGAACGTCAGGTACGTGATGATCAGGCCGAGCCACGACCCGACGAGCTGGATGCCGAGGGAGTTGCCGAGGTTCGTGAAGATCAGGAACAGCGGCAGCAGGAACAGCACGCCGGGGAACATCTGCGTGGAGAGCACCGCGGTGGTGAAGGTGCTCTTGCCCTTGAAGTTCCAGCGCGAGACACCGTAGGCGGCGAACGTCGCGATGATCAGCGAGAACACCGTCGCCACCGTGCAGACCACGAGCGAGTTGATGAAGTACCGACCGAGCGGCACCGTCGACCACATGTCGATGAACGGCTGGAAGGTGATCCGCGACGGGATCCACGTGAAGTTGTCCTGCACGTCGCCGAGGGGCTTGATGGCCGTGGTGATCATCACGTAGAGCGGCACGACCGTGAACAGCGTCAGGACGACCAGGGTGATGATCTTGAAGGACTTGGCGCCAGTTGTCTCACGCACGGACGGACCTCCGGTTGGTCACGGCGAGGTAGATGCCGGTGACGACGAGCAGGAAGAGCAGGAGCAGGACGCTCATCGCGGCACCGGAACCGAAGTTCCAGGTGATGAACGACGCGTTGTAGATGTGGAAGCTCAGCAGGTCCGCGGCGGGTGGCTGCGCGGTCGAGCCGAACAGCACGAACGGCGTGTTGAAGTCGTTGAACGTCCACAGGAACATCACCAGCACGAGCGTCACGTTGACGGGGCGGACCATCGGCAGCGTGATCGAGCGCCACTGGCGGAACGGCTTGGCACCGTCGACCGAGGCGGCCTCGTACACGTCGTTCGGCACCGACTGCAGGCCGGCCATGAGCATCAGGAACGCGAACGGCCAGGTCTTCCAGATCGCCACGACGACGACGGCCACGAACGCGTTGTTGCCGATGAGCCAGAACGGGGCGTTGCCGCCGAACAGCCCGAGTTGGTCGACGAGCAGGTGGTTCAGGGCCCCCGAGTCACGCTGGAACATGAACTTCCAGGTGATGACGCCGGCGTACATCGGCAGCGCGTAGGGCACGAGGAACAGGGTGCGGAAGAGTCCGCGTCCGGCGAACGGCTTCTGCAGCGCGACGGCTGCGGCCATGCCGAAGGTCCAGGACAGCCCGACCACGAGGACCGTGAAGGCGCACGTGATGAGGAACGAGTTGAGGACCCCGCGGCCGATCGCCTGGTCGAAGTCGACGACGACCTGGTAGTTCCGGAACCCGGCGAAGGGCGCGGCACCCCAGTTCGCGATGAAGTACTTGGTGAGCTGGATGAACGAGATCCAGATGCCGGTGAGCATCGGGACGATGTGGATGAGCAGCTCGAACAGGATGGCCGGCGCGACGAGCGCGTAGGGCAGCCAGTGGGTCTTGCGCTTGCGACCTGGCGGACGGCCCGACATCGTCGGGGCCTTCGTGTGCGTCAGGTCGATGCGCTCCGAGTCGGGCAGGACCGTCGTGGACATCTGGTGGGGCCTTTCGGCAGGAGGGGCGTGCAGGTGCGGTCCGCGCGGCCGTGGCAGCGGCCGGGAGGCGCGGGGTGCGTGGGGCGTCAGCCGCACGGCCGACGCGTGGTCGGCTCCGGGGCGTGTGCCTCACGGCCGACGGGTGGTCGGCCCTGGAACGTCAGGGTCGGAGGCCCGGGCGCGTCCGTCGGACGCGACCCGGGCCTCCAGGGTGGATCAACCGGCGGCCTGGGACACCTGGTCCTGGGCGGTCTGCAGCGCCGACTTGATGTCGGCCTCGGAGACCTTGGAACCGGTCGCGATCTTGGCGAACATGTCGTTCATCGCCTTGCCGACCGTGGACTCGAACTGGTCCTCGGCGGGCACCAGCGGGAGCGGCTTCGCCTTGTTGTTGTAGATGTCGAGGAACGTCTTCGTCTGCTCGTCCGTGACGGAGTCAGCAGCCTCGGCGAGCACCGGCAGAGCCGAGTACGGCTTGTCCAGCGTCGTCTGCGTGTCCATGCTCGTCATGTACTTGACGAACTTGAGCGCGCCGTCCTTGTTCTTCGTGTTCTTGAAGACCGACAGGTTGATGCCAGCCGGGAACGAGGCGATCTGCTCGCCACCGCTCGGGGCGGGCAGCGCCACGACGCCGTACTCGGACGACTTCATGCCGAGGGACTCGATGGTCGCGTTCGCGTTGTTCTGGTTGAGGATGAACGCGGCCTTCTTCTTCGCGAAGTCCGTGGTCGACTGCGTCGCGTTGTCGTACTGCGCGTTCGACAGGTTGGCGACCTTCGAGTCCTGCATGAGGTCGAGGTAGCGCTTGATGCCGTCGACGTTGGCCTTCGAGGTGAAGGTCGGCTTGCCGTCCTTGTCGAACCACTCGCCACCGTTCTGCGCCGAGTTGATGAACGCGAAGTGCGAGTTCTCGGTGTAGGAACCACCTGCGAGGCTGAAGCCGTAGGTGTCACCCTTGGTCAGCTTCTCGGCGTCGGAGACCATCTCCTCCCACGTGGTGGGCGGGGTGATGCCGGCGTCCGACAGCATCTTCTTGTTGTAGTACAGGCCGTAGGCGAGGCCGTAGAGCGGGACGCTCGTGACCGTCTTGTCGGGCGCGCCACCGGTGGACAGGGCGACCTTGCCGAACTTGTCCTCACCGCCGATCGCCTTCATCTCGGCGTCACCGAACTCCTGGAAGGCGCCGGTGGCCTGGAGCGAGGTCGCCCAGGTGTTGCCGATGTTGACGACGTCCGGGCCCTGGCCCGAGGTGACGGCGGTCTGGATCTTGTTCTGCAGGTCGTTCCAGCCGATGACCTGGAGGTCGACCTTGATCCCGGTCTCCTTGGTGAACTTCTTGAGGACGGGGGTCAGCACCTCCTTGTCGTTCTGCAGGGACGTGCCCTGGTTGGACGCCCAGTAGGTGAGCGTCTTGGAGTCGCCGGAGTCGCCGGACGATCCGGAGGAGCAGGCTGCGAGGCCGGACACGGTGAGTGCGGCGGCCGCGGTGATGGCCAGTGCGCGGATGGCAGTGCGCATGACTCTCTACTTTCTCGTCGTTGAGATGGTGCAGGGGATGGTGCAGAGGTGGAGCTGGTGCTGCGGATGGTGCTGGTCGGGTGCTGCTGTGGGTTGCGGGCAGCGCCCTGGCGGTCAGGCCAGGGTGCGTTCCGCGGGGTCCCAGCCCTCGGGGAGGGTCGGGGAGGGCGACACGGTGCTCTCGACGAGCACCGCCTCGCCACGTTCTGCCGCCTCGGCGATGGAGACCATCACGTCGAGGACGTGGAAGGCGAGCGCACCGGGGACGCGGTTCTCGTCGCCGGCCCGCAGCGAGCGGGCCAGGTCGACCACGCCGGTGCCGCGCGAGTAGGTGGAGCCGACCGCGGGGATCGTCTCGGGCTCCTCGGAACCGAGGGCGTACAGCTCGGTGTCGCCGTCGAAGTTGTTCGGGTCCGGGAACACGACGGTGCCGGTCTCCCCCGCGATCTCCACGAAGCCCGTGCGGCCGCGGTCGGACTCGAACGAGAAGACGCTCTGCGCGCTCCCGCCGTTCTCGAACTCGATCAGCGCGGAGTGGTTCGTCGGGACGTCCACCGGGAACTCGGTGCCGGCTTTCGGCCCGGAGCCGATGGTGCGGGTGGCGCGGGACTTCGACGCGGTGGCCGTGACCTTCTTCACCGGTCCGAACGTCTGGACGAGGGTGGTGATGTAGTACGGGCCGATGTCGAACAGCGGACCGGCACCGTACGCGAAGAGGAACTCGGGGCTCGGGTGCCACGACTCGGGCCCGGGGCTCTGGAAGAGCGTCAGGCCGTTCAGGGGCGTCCCGATGCGGCCGTCGCGGATGGTGCGGAGCGCGGTCTGCAGGCCGGCGCCGAGGAACGTGTCCGGGGCGACGCTGACGGTCTTGCCCGCGGCGGCCGCGGCGTCGCGGAGCTCCGCGGCGCTGGCACGGTCGAGGGCGTAGGGCTTCTCGCCCCAGACGTGCTTGCCGGCGGCCAGGGCCTGCAGCGCGACCTCGACGTGGGCGGCCGGGATCGTCAGGTTCACGACGATCTCGATGTCGTCGTCGGCCAGGAGCTCCTCGACGGTGCCCGATCCGGGGACGCCCCACTTCTCGGCCTGGGCGGCGGCGCGCGGCAGGTCGATGTCGGCGATGAAGCGGACGGTCACGTCGGGGAAGACGGTGAGGTTCGACAGGTACTGGTCCGAGATGACCCCGGCGCCGATGACACCGACGCCGACCGGGCCGGTGCGGGTGGTGCTGTCGGTCGCCGTCGCAGCGGCGGTCGTGGTGTCGGTCATGCGCGGGCCCCCTCGAGGAACGTGTAGGAGTCGGCGACGGCCTGGAAGACGTCACCCTCGTGGTCGTCGAGCTCGACGACGTGCAGTGCGTCGGGCGCCGCGGCGATGATGTCGCGGATCGGCATGATGCCGTTGCCGACGGCAACCTGCTGCTTGTCGTCGTGCGAGCCGTCGCCGTCCTTGACGTGCAGGAACTGGACCTTGTCGCCGTACTTGCCGATGACCGCGACCGGGTCGTCCCCGCCGACCTGCACCCAGTAGGTGTCGAGCTCGAGCACGACGTCGTCGGACAGGGCGTCGGCGAAGACCTCGTAGGCGCTGACGCCGTCGATGCGGTTCGAGAACTCGAACGCGTGGTTGTGGTAGCCGAGCACCAGACCGTGGTCGGCGGCGCGCGGGGCGAGGGCGCTGAGTTCGCGGGCGATCGCCTCGACGTCCTCGCGGGTGGTCCAGCGGGACTCGTCGATGTGCGGGTCGATGAGGGTCCCGAAGCCGAGGGTGGTGGAGGCGTGGAAGATGCGCTCGAGGTCCTGCTCGCCGGCGTCCAGCAGACGGGCGTGGCCGCTCGGGGCGGCGAGGCCGGCGTCGCGGAGGGCGGCGGCGAGTTCGTCGGCGTTGTCGACGAAGCCGAAGGCCTCGACGTTCGTGTAGCCGATGTCGGCGATGCGCTGCAGGGTGCCGGGCAGATCGGCACTGAGGGCATCGCGGACCGTGTAGAGCTGGACCGAGAGCGGTTGGGTCACCAGGGGTTCTCCTCGTCGAGATGGTGCGGTCGTCACTGACCGATCGTCACACTACGAGCACTTTTGTCGGCGGTCAAGCAGAAGTCCGAGGAATGTCGACGGACTTCATTGCGTGGCGCGAACGATGTGTGCTTCACTCCCCACATGGTCGACTTGAACCGGACGGCAGCGTCGCCTCCGGTCGGGACGAGCGAGCTCTTCCAGATCCTCCGCGACGGCGTGCCGCGCACCAGGGCCGAGCTCGCCGCACTGACAGGACTCGCACGCTCCACCATCGGCGTGCGCCTCGACTCCCTGATCGACATCGGGCTGGTCGGCGCGGTGGACACCGCCGTCTCCACCGGCGGCCGTCCGCCCGCCCAGGTGGCGCTGAAGCCCCGCGCCCGGCTCGTGATCGCCGCCGACCTCGGTGCCTCGCACGGTCGCGTCGCCGTCACCGACCTGGTCGCGGCACCACTCGCCACCCGCGAGGCCCGGATCGACATCGCCGCCGGTCCGGTGCCGACGCTGTCCTGGCTCGTCGAGACGATCGACGACCTGCTCGCCGAGGTCGGGCGCAGCCGACAGGACGTCATCGCGATCGGCATCGGCGTCCCCGGACCGGTCGAGTTCTCCACCGGCCGCCCGGCCAACCCGCCGATCATGCCCGGTTGGGACGGCTTCGACGTGCCCTCGTGGCTCCGTCAGCACATCGCCGCCCACGTGCTGCTCGACAACGACGTCAACATCGCGGCCCTCGGTGAGCGCGAGCACGGCTGGCCGGACGTCGACCACCTGCTGTTCGTGAAGGTCGCCACCGGCATCGGGTCCGGCATCGTCTCCGAGGGCCGGCTGCAGCGCGGCGCCCAGGGCACCGCGGGTGACATCGGCCACGTGCGGGTCTCCCGCGCCGGCGACGTCCCCTGCCACTGCGGCAACACCGGCTGCCTGGAGGCCGTGGCCTCCGGTCCGGCGATCGCCCGCGCCCTCCGCGCGAAGGGGCACGACGCGCACACGGGTGCGGACGTGATCGACCTGGTGAACCGGTCCGACCTCGACGCGATCTACGCCGTGCGACAGGCCGGTCGGGACATCGGCGAGGTCCTGGCGACCTGCATCTCGCTCATCAACCCGTCCGTCATCGCACTCGGCGGATCGATCACGCAGGCCGGTGAGCACCTGCTCGCCGGCGTCCGCGAGGTCGTCTACTCCCGCTCGATGCCCCTGGCCAGTGAGCACCTCGTCATCGTGCAGTCCCGCGCCGGGTCCCTCGCCGCGCTGCAGGGCGCCGCGGCCCTCGCCATCGGCTACGCCCTCTCCCCCGCCGGGGTCGACGAGCTGGTCGCCTTCGCCGAGGGCCGCGAGCTCGTCTCCTGACGCACACCCGCGGTCGCGTGAGCGCGTCGGTTTCGGTCTTGCCGGTGGTCGGGGGGACAATCGTCGGGTGACGATCGTGCAGCCCACCCTGTGGGGCGACCTGGACCCCGGTCTGGAGGCGCATCCCGCCCCCGGTACGCCGGTCCCGGCTGCGCGTGACGCGTTCACCGCCCTGCGTGGCCACACCGAGCGCATCGTCGCGCACTCCTCGGACCGCGTCGCCTGGCTCCGCGCCCGCGCCATGGGCATCACCGCCACCGACGTCGCTCGGCTGGCCTCACTGCGCGCCGTCGAGGCCGTCGTCACCGAGAAGCGCTACGGCTCCCGGTTCTCCGGCAACGCGTTCACCGAGCACGGCAAGGACCGCGAACCGGTCATCGCCGCCTGGGTGGCCGCCACCCACGGCATCCAGCCCTCGGCACACCTCTTCCACGCCGCTGCGAACCGCGCCCACCTCGCCACCCCGGACGGCGTCGGGGTCGACGAGTCGTCCCGCGTGGTGCTCGCCGAGATCAAGACCACCGGCAAGGCCTGGCGGAGCATCCCCCGGCACTACCTCCGGCAGATCTGGTGGCAGCAGTACGTGCTCGGTGCCGACCGCACCCTGTTCGTCTGGGAACGCCACGACGGGTTCGTGCCGGTCGCCGACGAACCCGAGTGCCGCTGGGTCGACCGCGACGACGACCAGATCCGCGGGCTCGTTCAGCTCGCCGACCTGGTGCTCGACAAGCTCCGCGGCTTCCGCTCCTAGAGCGTCTGCTGGACCGTCGCCGGCTAGACCTTCACCAGCCGCAGCCGGCTCATCCCCACGACGAGGATGCCGAGCAGGGTGATCGAGACCGCGATCCCGACCACGTAGATCGCGACGACGCCGTAGCCCTGCGCCGGATCGAGGAACGGGTACGGTACCCACCCGTCGGTCGCGCCGCGGACGAGCACCACGGTGGTCCAGACCGCCGGGTAGAGCAGGAACCACCACACGTGGCGGAGCAGCAGCCGTGCGCGGTCCGAGAACAGCAGCCAGTCGAGCACCGCGTACACCGGGATGATCTTGTGCACGATGTCGTTCGACCACGGCACCGAGGCCGACACGTTCGCGCCCGTGAGCAGCGTGTTGTAGACGATGCCGGTCGTTGCGATGTACACCGTCGCGGCGCCACGGAGCACCGAGACGGCGAGGTCCGCCCGCTTGCGACGGGCCGCGGCGACGAGCGTCACCGCGAGGGCCACGGCGATGATCAGATTCGACTGGATGGTGAAGTAGCCGAAGAAGTTCCAGAACGAGTAGGTCGGGGTCTGCGAGCTCTCGAGCCACTGCGCCACGACCGCGACGACGATGGCGATGACGGCGATCAGTCGGAGCGAGTTCACGAGGGTGCGCACGGCACCACGTTATCGGGACACGGCGACGACGTGCAGGAAGGACCCGCACCGTTGCCGGTGCGGGCCCTTCCATGGGTCGGAAGACCCGTGAGTCAGTGGACTCAGATGCTGTTGACGTCCAGCGGGATGCCGGGGCCGAAGGTCGTCGAGACGGCGCCCTTCATGACGTAACGGCCCTTCGAGGACGACGGCTTGAGGCGGTTGATCTCCTCGAGCGCGGTCGAGATGTTCTCGTCGAGCTGCTCCGGCGTGAACGAGGCCTTGCCGACGACGAAGTGCACGTTGGCGTGCTTGTCGACGCGGAACTCGATCTTGCCGCCCTTGATGTCGTTGACGGCCTGCGCCACGTTCGGGGTCACGGTGCCGGTCTTCGGGTTCGGCATGAGGCCACGCGGGCCGAGCACCTTACCGAGACGACCGACCTTGCCCATGAGCTCCGGGGTCGAGACGGCGGAGTCGAACGAGGTGTACCCCTCGGCGACCTTCGCGATGAGCTCGTCGCCACCGACCTCGTCGGCGCCGGCGGCGATGGCGGCCTCAGCAGCCGCACCCGTCGCGAAGACGATGACGCGGGCGGTCTTGCCCGTGCCGTGCGGCAGGATGACCGTGCCGCGGACCATCTGGTCGGCCTTGCGGGGGTCCACGCCGAGCTTCAGCGCGACCTCGACCGTGGAGTCGGTCTTCGAGGAACCGGTCTCCTTGGCCAGGGCGACGGCCTCGGTCGGGGTGTAGAACTTGTCGGCCTCGATCTTCGCGGCCGCGGCCTGGTAGGCCTTGGACTTCTTCGCCATGGTGGTCTCCTTGCGAGATACGTGGTTGGCGAGCCGGCGAGGCTCTCCCACGGAAAGGTGTCTGGTGGTGGGCCGGAGCCCGATCGGTGCTTAGGCCTCGACCGTGATGCCCATCGAGCGTGCGGTGCCGGCGATGATCTTCGCGGCCTGCTCGATGTCGTTGGCGTTCAGGTCGGCCTGCTTGGTCTCGGCGATCTGACGGACCTGGTCCATCGAGATCTTCGCGACCTTGACCGTGTGCGGGGTCGAGGACCCCTTCTGCACACCAGCAGCCTTCTTGATGAGCTCAGCGGCCGGCGGGGTCTTCAGGACGAACGTGAACGAACGGTCCTCGTAGACGGTGATCTCGACCGGCACGACGTTGCCACGCTGCGACTCGGTCGCCGCGTTGTACGCCTTGCAGAACTCCATGATGTTGACGCCGTGCTGACCGAGCGCCGGACCGATCGGGGGGGCCGGGTTGGCGGCTCCCGCGTTGATCTGCAGCTTGATCAGGCCCGTGACCTTCTTCTTCGGTGCCATGACTTGTCTTCCTCCTGGAATCGAACACACGGGGATCCGTGCACTCTCCCGCTGGTCCGGCCGTTCCGGACAGCGGTGAAGGCCCGCTCGCACGAGGCGCGCGGGCCCAAACCCGTTCAGTGTAGTCGATCTCGGTGATCGCTACAGCTGGGTGGTCGCTAGAGCTTGGTGACCTGGTCGAAGCTGAGCTCGACCGGGGTCTCGCGCTCGAACAGCGAGACGAGGACGGTGAGCTTGCCGCTCTCCGGCTTGATCTCCGAGATCGAACCCGGCAGGCCCGCGAACGAGCCTTCCTTGATGGTGATCGTCTCGCCGATCTCGAAGTCGACCTCGGCCGCGGGCTGTGCCTGCAGGCCGCTGCCCTTCGCGCCACCCTTGGTCGGGGCAGCCTCGGCGACCTGCACGAGGGACTTGAGCATGCCGAACGCCTCGTCGAAACGGAGCGGCGTCGGGTTGTGTGCGTTGCCGACGAAGCCGGTGACGCCCGGGGTGTGCCGGACGACGGACCACGAGTCCTCGTTGAGGTCCATGCGGACGAGCACGTACGAGGGGATCCGGACGCGGGTGACCAGCTTGCGCTGCCCGTTCTTGATCTCGACGACGTCCTCCATCGGGACCTCGACCTGGTAGATGTAGTCCTCCATCGACATCGAGACCATGCGGTTCTCGATGTTCGACTTCACGCGGCGCTCGAAGCCCGCGTAGGAGTGGATGACGTACCACTTGCCCGGCTTCATCCGCAGCTCGGCCTTGAAGGCCTCGTACGGGTCGACCTCGGCGGGCTCGTCGTCCTCGTCCTCGGCGTCGAGTGCCTCGTCGGCGGCGAGCGTCTCGTTCGCCTCGGCGGCGGTCTCGGACTCGAGTTCGACTTCTTCCTCGTCCTCGACGGCCTCGACGGCGGCCTCGGCCTCGTCGGTGGAGTCGATCTCGAGGGCGTCGTCCACGACGGCGTCGGCCTCGGGGTCGCGGGCTTCCTGCAGGGCCGTCAGTGCTTCGTCGAGGCCGGCGTCGACGGTGCCGTCGTCGGGCTCGGAGCTGAGGCCGAGGGACTCGTCGTCGTCGCCCTCGATCGAGATCGCACGCTCTTCAGCGGACTCGACGGAGCGTCCTTCGCCGGTCTCGACGTCGCCTTCCTGGTTCTCCTCGACCTCGGAGGACTGCTCGGCAGCCGTCGCGAGGTCGATGTCATCGCGGGAGTTGTCAGACACAGTCGATTCTTTCCGTTCGGTGGTTCGGGTCGGGGTGGCGTTCGTTCATGGTCACGAGCGACGCCGTCACGATCGACGCCGTCTCGGGCGACCGTACTCCTCGGAACGACCGCACACGGCAGTCGACGTCGGGGTCAGGCCGTGGGCCCGTTGCCGAAGACGTACCCGACGCCGAGACCGAACACGAAGTCGAGGATCGACACCAGGATCATCATGACGACGACGAACACGAGCACGACGCCCGTGTAGCTGAAGAGTTCCTTGCGGGTCGGCGTCACGACCTTGCGCAGTTCGCCGATCACCTGGCGGATGAAGAGCACGATGGCAGCGATGGGCCCGCGGCGCTCGGCCCGGTCCTGCTTCGCCTTGGCGACGACGTCGTCCGCCGTCGTCTCCATGTCTTTGCTCGCCAACTTCTACCCTTTCAGAGTTGCAGGGCGGACAGGACTCGAACCTGCAACCTGCGGTTTTGGAGACCGCTGCTCTACCAATTGAGCCACCGCCCTTCGGACACGGTTCGTCACCGATCCGCGTTCCGGTGGACGAGTCTACGGGAGTCCGTCACACGGTGTCCACTTGGCCCCTTCCACGGCGTGCCGCGCCGGTAGGCTGGGCCCCGTGAGCACCGCAGCCCCAGGCCCCGAGTCCACCGCCCACGTGTCCGTCGACACCCTCGCCACCGCCCCGGCCGATCGTCCGCGCATCGCGTCCCGCATCGCGGCCATCGCCGAGTCCGCGACGCTCAAGGTCGACGCGAAGGCCAAGGCACTCAAGGCCGCCGGCCGTCCGGTGATCTCGTTCGCCGCCGGCGAGCCCGACTTCGCGACCCCGCAGCACGTGGTCGACGCGGCCGTCGCTGCCGCGCAGGACCCGAAGAACCACCGCTACACGCCCGCGACCGGCCTGCCCGAACTCAAGCAGGCCATCGCCGACAAGACCGCCCGGGTGTCCGGCGTCACCGTCGAGCCGTCGCAGGTCATCGTCACGAACGGTGGCAAGCAGGCGGTCTACCAGGCGTTCCAGACCATCGTCGACGCCGGTGACGAGGTCCTGCTGCCCGCGCCGTACTGGACCACCTACCCCGAGGCCATCCGGCTGGCCGGCGGCGAGCCCGTCGAGGTCTTCGCCGGCAGCGACCAGGACTACCTGGTGACGGTCGAGCAGCTCGAGGCCGCCCGCACCCCGGCGACCAAGGCGCTGCTGTTCTGCTCGCCGTCGAACCCCACGGGCGCCGTGTACTCCGCCGAGCAGACCCGGGCGATCGGCGAGTGGGCGCTCGAGCACGGCATCTGGGTGATCAGCGACGAGATCTACCAGGACCTGGTCTACGACGGGGTCCGGTTCGCCGGCATCCTGGCGGAGGTCCCCGCCCTCGCCGACACCACGATCCTGGTGAACGGCGTCGCGAAGACCTACGCGATGACCGGCTGGCGCGTCGGGTGGTTCATCGGCCCGGCCGACGCCGTCAAGGCCGCGTCGAACCTGCAGTCGCACCTGTCGTCGAACGTCTCGAACGTGTCGCAGCGCGCCGCGATCGCCGCCCTCACCGGTCCGCAGGAGCCCGTCGCCGCCATGCGCGAGGCTTTCGACCGCCGACGGAAGGCCATCGTCGACGGCCTCAACGCGATCCCGGGATTCCGCACGCCGACCCCGCAGGGCGCCTTCTACGTCTACCCGGACGTCACCGCACTGCTCGGTCGCGAGTGGGCCGGCACCACCCCGACGACCACGCTCGAGCTGGCAGACCTGATCCTCGAGCACGCCGAGGTCGCGGTCGTGCCGGGTGAGGCCTTCGGCCCCTCCGGCTACCTGCGCCTGTCGTACGCCCTGGGCGACGACGACATCGCCGAGGGCGTCGCCCGGCTGGCGAAGTTCTTCGCGTAGACCTCGGGAGTACAGAACGGGCCACCTCGTCGAGGTGGCCCGTTCTGTACACCGGGAGGCCCGTGGTGCGTCGTGCTCGTCCGTCCCGTCGCGCGGACGATCAGCCGAGCAGGTCCCCCACCACGACGGGTTCCGGGACGAGCGAGACACCGAAGCGGTTCAGGACGGTCACCTGCACGAACCGTGCGAGCTCGGCCACCTGCGCCGCCGTGGCACCGCCGCGGTTCGTGAGCGCGAGGGTGTGCTTGGACGAGATCGCCGCGCGGGAGCCCGGCACCGCGTACCCGCGGTGCACGCCGGCGTGCTCGATGAGCCACGCCGCACTGAGCTTGACGTCGTCGCCCGCGGACCAGCGGGGCGCGTCCGCCGGCAGAGTCTCGGCGAACGCCGGCGAGACGATGGGGTTCGTGAAGAACGACCCGGCGCTCCAGGTGTCGTGGTCGTCCCCGTCGAGCACCATGCCCTTCGAGCCACGCAACCGCAGGACCTCGTCGCGGACGGTCGTGGGCGGCACGAGCGCACCGAGCTCGACCCCCAGGGAACCGGCGAGCTGCGCGTACTGCACGGGCACACCGCGCTCCCCCGCGAGCCCGAGTCGGAACTCGACCGTCAGCACGACACCGCGCCGACCGTGCTTGAGGGTCGACGTGCGGTAGCCGAGCGCCAGCTCGGCTGCCGGGAGCCACGCGCGCTCCCCCGTGGCTGCATCGAGGAACTCGACGCGGGTGAGCACGTCGGCGAGTTCGACCCCGTAGGCGCCGATGTTCTGCACCGGGGACGCACCGACGGTGCCCGGGATGCCGCTGAGGGCCTCCAGGCCGGTCCAGCCGTTCGCGACGGTCGTGGCGACGAACGGGTCCCACGGTTCCCCCGCGGCGACGCGGACGGTGACGCCGTCGGCGTCGCGGTCGGCGTCGACGCCCGTCGTCCGGACCAGCACGACGGTGCCGTCGAAGCCCTGGTCGGCGACCAGCAGGTTGCTGCCGCCGCCGAGGACGAGCCACTCGTGGTCGTCGAAGGCGTCGAGTGCGTGGGCGACGAGTTCGTCGGTCGTCTCGGCCGTGAGCAGCCGGGTGGCGGCCCCGCCGACGCGGAGCGTCGTCAGGTCGGCCAGCACCGGCTCGGACACGGTCAGCGGAACACCACCGTGACCTGCGCCTTGCCGAGCACGGTCTGCCCGGCGGCGGTCACGGTGAGGTCGATGCGCTTCGGCCGGCCGTCCTCGTCGACGGTGCCGACCTTCGCGACGATGCCGACGGTGGCACCCTGCTCCGGGTCGACGACGACGGGGCGCGTGAAGCGGACGCCGTAGCCCGCGACCCAGCCGCTGTCACCGAGCCACTCGGCGACCGGCTGCACGGCGATGCCCATCGTGAGCATGCCGTGGGCGAGCACACCGGGCAGGCCGACCGAGGCGGCGACGTCGTCGCGGTAGTGGATCGGGTTGAAGTCGCCCGAGGCGCCGGCGTACCGGACGAGCGAGTCGCGCGTGATGTGCACGTCGCGCTCGGCGACGACGGTGCCGACCTCGAGCGCGGTGGCGGGTGCGGCGGTCATGCGTCGTCTCCTCGTACCACGAGGGTGGAGGTCGCCGTGACGACGTGCTCCCCCTCGGCGTCGTTCATGGTGCTCTGGGCGGTGACCATCGCGTTGCCGCCGAGGGTCTTCACGCTGGTGACGGTCAGGGTCGCGGTGAGCTCGTCACCGGCGACGATCGGCCGGTCGTAGGTGAAGGACTGCTCGCCGTGGACGACGCGTGAGAAGTCGATGCCGGCGTCGGGCTCGTTCAGGAGCTGCGCGAGCGTGGCCTCCTGCACGACGACGGCGAACGTCGGGGGTGCGACCACGTCGTCGTACCCGGCGGCACGTGCGGCGTCCGGGTCGTGGTGGACGGGGTTGGTCGCGAAGACCGCACGCGAGAACTCGCGCACCTTCTCGCGGCCGACCAGGTAGGGCTGGGCCGGCGGGAACGTCCTGCCGACGAGCTCGGGGTTCACTGACACCACGGCAGTCTACCGAGGCCCGTCCGGAGGCCGGTGATCGATGAGAACGCTTCAGCTAGACTGTCTGAGACCGATTCGGGGGAATCGGGGCGTGCCGTGCGGCACGGGTTCGTTCGGGACGGGGAGGGCCGATGGACACCACGACGGAGTTCGCCGTGCACACGGGAGACCGGTGCACCGCCATGGAGGTCGCGGCCGCCGCGCTGCGCCGCACGGGCCACCACGTCGAGTCGACGGGTGGCACGATGACCGCGACGGCGGGCAGCCGGACGCTCACGATCCTGCTCGGCGCGCTCGTGCAGCCGGCCCGGGAGTACCGCCGGTACGAGCTGTCGACCGTCGTGGACGGTGCCACCACCACGATCACCCTGCGCCGGGCCGGGCACGGCACGGCCGTGTCGGGCGGCAGCATCGGAGCGAACCGGCGACGGGCCGCCTGGCAGCAGGTCACCGCCGCGGTCGAGGACGCGTTCCGTGCGGCCGGGGTGCTCGCGACGCGGACGGACACCGGCTCTCACCGCACGCAGTAGGCGGCCGGACGGCCTCCGGCGGGTGGCCGCGCGGCGCACCGCCACGGGAGCGGTCACCGGGGACCCGGCCAGCCATCTAGGTTGGGCCCGGGGCCCCGGAAAGGAACCGCCATGAGCATGGAGAGCGCAGCCTGGAGCTCGCTGTACAAGATCTCGTCCGCGCAGGGCGGCAAGCACGGGTTCTCCCGCGCGTCGGTCCGGCGGATCCTGACGTTCGCGGTGCCGTACCGGGCGAAGCTGCTGGTCTTCATCGGCCTGTCCGTCGTCGGCGCCTTCCTTGCGGTCGCGACACCGGTCCTCGCCGGGCAGGTGGTCGACGTCATCGTCGCCCGCGGTGAGGTCGCGACGATCGTCCGGCTGGCCGTGGTCATCGCCCTGGTGGCCGTGGCCGACGCCGCCGTGTCGCTGACGACGCGGTGGTACTCGGCGCGGATCGGCGAGGGCGTGATCCTGGACCTCCGGACGGCCGTCTTCGACCACGTGCAGAAGATGCCCATCGCGTTCTTCACCCGCACCCGGACCGGTGCGCTCGTGAGCCGCCTCAACAACGACGTGATCGGCGCCCAGCAGGCCTTCAGCGGCACGCTGTCCGGCGTGGTCACGAACCTGGTGGCGCTGGTCCTCACCCTGATCGTCATGCTCAGCACCTCGTGGCTCGTGACGGTGCTCGCCGTCGTCATGCTCCCGGTGTTCCTGGTCCCCGCGCGCCGGATGGGGAGCCGCCTCGCCGCCCTGCGTCGTGAGGCCGCCGACCACAACTCCGCGATGAGCACCCAGATGACCGAGCGCTTCTCGGCACCCGGCGCCACCCTCGTCAAGCTGTTCGGCCGACCCGACGAAGAGGCCGAGGAGTTCCGTGTCCGCGCTGCCCGGGTCCGCGACATCGGGGTCCGGACCGCGATGCTGCAGTTCGTCTTCTTCACCGCGCTGATGCTCGTCTCCGCGCTCGCCCTGGCGCTCGTCTACGGGCTCGGCGGCTTCCTCGCGCTCGCCGGCCGGCTGGACACCGGCGAGGTCGTCACCCTGGCGCTCCTGCTCACCCGGCTCTACGCCCCGCTGACGAGCCTGGCGAACGCCCGGGTCGAGATCATGAGCGCCGTGGTCAGCTTCGAGCGCGTCTTCGAGGTGCTCGACCTCGAACCGCTTATCCAGGAGCAGCCCGACGCGGTCACCATCGCTGACGGCCCCGTCTCTGTCGAGTTCGACGACGTCCGGTTCGCGTACCCGTCCGCCGACAAGGTGTCGCTCGCCTCGCTCGAGGAGGTCGCGACGCTCGACACCCGCGGCGGCGAGGAGGTGCTGCACGGTCTGTCGTTCCGGATCGAACCGGGGCAGACCGTCGCCCTGGTCGGCTCGTCCGGAGCCGGCAAGTCCACGGTCGCGCAGCTGCTCTCGCGCCTGTACGACGTCGACAGCGGCGCCGTGCGTCTGGCCGGGACGGACGTCCGCGACGTCACCTTCGCCTCGATGCGGCACACCCTCGGCATGGTGACGCAGGACGGCCACCTGTTCCACGAGACCATCCGCTCCAACCTGCGGTTCGCCCGGCCCGAAGCGTCCGACGACGAGGTGTGGGACGCGGTCCGCCGCGCACGGCTCGAGCCGCTCATCCGGTCCCTCCCCGACCAGCTGGACACCATGGTGGGCGAACGCGGCTACCGGCTCTCCGGGGGCGAGCGCCAGCGGATGACGATCGCCCGGCTCCTGCTCGCCCAGCCGCGCGTCGTCATCCTCGACGAGGCGACGGCGGCACTCGACTCGACGTCCGAGGCAGCGGTGCAGGCAGCGCTCGGCGAGGCGCTCGAGGGGCGGACGGCGATGGTGATCGCGCACCGGCTCTCCACGATCCGCAGCGCGGACGTGATCCTCGTGGTCGAGGACGGCTCGATCGTGGAGCGCGGCACGCACGACGAACTGCTGGCCGCAGGTGGCCGGTACGAGGAGCTGCACCGCACCCAGTTCGCCGCGCAGGAGAACGTCGCGTCCGACGTGCAGGCGGCGGACTGAACGCGCGGCGGGTCGGCCCCGGCAATCGAAGTGGGGCCGGCAACAGAGAAGGCCCCCTGACCCAGGGGATCCTGGACGAGAGGGCCTTGCGTGTAGCGAGGGCGGGACTTGAACCCGCGACCCCACGATTATGAGTCGTGTGCTCTAACCAACTGAGCTACCCCGCCAGAGATCCGGAGCGGCACGCGCACCGGGTCGGAGCCCCGAGTCAGGATTGAACTGACGACCCCCTCCTTACCATGGAGGTGCTCTACCACTGAGCTATCGGGGCGATGTACCGCGAGCGGCACCACACGAGGATAGCAGACCTCCGACGCTGCTCCGGAACCGGACGAGACGCCCGGGCGTGCCGCGTCGGGGGCCGCTAGTTCGCGTTGGTCTTGAGCCACGCCAGCGGGTCCACCGGGACCCCGTCGACGTGCACCTCGAGGTGCAGGTGCGGGCCCGTGGAGTTGCCCGTGCTGCCGACGAGACCGAGGATGTCGCCGACCTCGACGTGCTGGCCGGTGACCACCTTGAAGGAGTTGTCCTCCATGTGGCCGTAGACGCTGACGAACTGCTTGCCGTCGACGTCGTGCTCGACCCAGACGTCGTTGCCGAATCCGCCGTCGTTCGCCTGCACCTTGATGACGGTGCCGGCGGCGATGACGCCGATCGGGGTGCCCTCGCCCGGGGCGAAGTCGACGCCCATGTGGTTCGTCGAGCAGAACGAGCACCCGGCGACCTGGCGTCCGCCGAAGCCCGAGGTGATCGGGACACCGGTCAGGAACGGCCACTGGATCGTGCCGGTCGGGTCGTTCGTGAAGCTGGAGGAGTCGACGTTCGCGTACTGCGTGGCGTCCGAGACCGTGAACTGGTCGCGAGCGGTCGACCCGTCAGCAGCGGCACCGACCTGCATCGACTGGGTGGCACCCGAGCTGGCACGGGCCGCGGTCGAGCCGGACTCGGGCACCCAGAGCGCCTGGGCCGGCAGCGAGGTCGAGACGACCAGGCCGGCCGCGAAGAGCAGGGCACCGACCGCGGTCACACGGGAGGCCGACCGGCGGAACGACGCACCACGCTTCGGGGCCGGTGCGCTGACGGGGGTGCTGGAACGGATGTGACGGGTCGCGCGGTCGACCGGGGTCTTCGTGGCCGGACGGCTGGTGCGACGACGCGACGCGGGGACCTGCCCAGCGACCCGACGCGGCTGCGACACCGAAGGAGCGGGAGCAGCAGGCTGCGCGGGCACGACGGGCGAAGTGGGGGCCGGCGGCGTCACGATCCGGGAGGCCGGACGCACGGGTGACGCCGGTGCGAGGTCGATCGGCGACACGGGGGCCGCGGGGGTTCCCGGCGTGACCGCACCGATTACGTCGTCGAAGCTCGGCCCCGCCGAGCCCTGCGCCTCCTGCACCACGCTCGAGCCCTTCGCCGCTGCTCGTTCCGCCTCGATCCGAGCGCGTCGGGTTTGGTGGACGACCGGGGTGGCGGCGTCGACGGAACCGTCGGTGGGAGCGGACGACAGAGGAGTACGGGGCATGCGTGCGGTGGCGATCCTGATCGGAGAAGGGCTCACTCGTTGGTAACGAGCAGGTAACGGGACCTGAGCACGCTAGCAGGAGACGTCGCAGGTCGCCAGTCGTGGTCATGTCCTCCCGGCGCCCCCAGACCTGGGGATCGGCGCGTCCTCAGGCCCGCACGGCTCCGAGCGCACCGGCCTCGAGCCCACGCACCAGGGCCTCGAGTTCGTCGGCGACGGCGGGGCTCGCGAACAGGAAGGAGCGGGTCCCCCCGGCCTCCCAGATGCGGATGGCCGCGCCGGCCTCCTGGGCGACGAGGGCGCCACCGGCCATGTCCCACGGGTTGATCCCGCGCTCGTAGTACGCGTCGACCACGCCCGCCCCGACGGCGCAGCAGTCGAGCGACGCCGCTCCCCCACGGCGGATGTCCCGCACCTCGCCGATGAGTCCGGCGAGCACCGCGACCTGCTCCCGGCGACGGTCGGCCGTGTACCCGAACCCGGTGGCCACGAGCGTCTCGGCGAGCGAACCGGGCGTGGCGACGGACAACGGTTCTCCGTCACGGGTCGCACCTTGTCCGACCGCCGCGCGGAAGACGGTGCCCGTCGCCGGCGCCACGACGACGCCCGCGATCGGCTCCCAGATCATCGGGTCGGGTGCTCCGCGCACGACGCCGATGCTCACGCCGTACTCGGCGCTGCCGTACAGGTAGTTGACCGTGCCGTCGATCGGGTCCACCACCCACGTGATGCCCGAGGCGCCGGAGGCCGACCCGGACTCCTCGCCGTGGAAGGCGTCGTCCGGTCGGGCCTCGGCGATGCGGGCGCGGATGAGTGCCTCGACCTCACGGTCGGCGGCCGTGACCACGTCGACGATGCTCGACTTCCGGTCCGCGACCTCGACCCCCTCGGCGCGGCGCCGTGCGGCCAGCGCCGCTGCGTCACGGGCGATCGACTCGGCGAGGTCGGCGAACTGGGACGGGGTGAGGTCGGATGCCATGCACCCATCCTCCCGGAAACACCATCGGCCCCGTCCGCAGTGGACGGGGCCGATCAGATGGTGGCAAGTGAGGGATTCGAACCCCCGAAGGCTACGCCGGCTGATTTACAGTCAGATCCCTTTGGCCGCTTGGGTAACTTGCCATGCGCACCCAGCCGGTGTGATCACCAACCGAAGGCGCGCACAAAAGCATAGCGGATGGCTGACGGTGGTCGTGACCATCGCGAGCCGATCCGCGCGACCGGAACCGGGCCTCCCGTCCGCCGTTAGGCTGTTCCGCATGGCAGACAGTTCCTTCGACGTGGTCAGCAAGGTCGACAAGATGGAGGCGGAGAACGCCCTCAACCAGGCGGCCAAGGAGATCGAGCAGCGGTACGACTTCAAGGGCGCCGACGCCTCGGTCGCGTTCAGCGGCGAGGACGTCCTCATCAAGGCGAACTCGGAAGAGCGCGCCAAGGCCGTCCTCGACGTGCTGCAGAGCAAGGCGATCAAGCGGAACATCAGCCTGAAGAGCCTCGACGCCGGCGACCCGTACCCCTCGGGCAAGGAGTACCGCATCGAGGTGAAGTTCAAGAACGGCATCGAGCAGGACGTGGCGAAGAAGATCGGCGCGTTCCTGCGGGCCAACGCCCCGAAGACGGTGAAGAGCCAGATCCAGGGCGACGAGCTCCGGGTCTCGTCGAAGAGCCGTGACGACCTGCAGAACACGATCCAGCTCCTCAAGGGTGAAGAGTTCGACGTCCCGTTGCAGTTCATCAACTTCCGCTGACCCGCGGCCCCTGCGAACGACACCCGACACCCCGTGGAGCACTGGCTCAGCGTCGTCATCACCGTCCTGCTCGTCCTGCTGGACCTGGCGATCCGCGTCTTCTCGATCATCTACGTCCCGATCAACCGGAAGCCGCAGACCGCGACGGCGTGGCTGCTCGCGATCTTCCTCATCCCCTACATCGGCTTCATCGTCTTCCTGGTCATCGGGTCGACGAAGCTCCCCCGCGCCCGTCGCGAGAAGCAGACCGAGATCAACGCGTACATCCTCGAGCAGACCGAGGGCATCGAGCGGGTCCGCCGTGACCACCCGTGGCCCGCGTGGCTCGAGAGCGTCACGCGGCTGAACCGCGAACTCGGTGCGATGCCGTTGGTCGGTGGCAACTCCGCGGAGCTCTACCCCGACTCCGAGGAGTCCATCGCCGAGATGACCCGGGCGATCGACCAGTCCCGCCGGTTCGTGCACGTCGAGTTCTACATCGCGACGCTCGACGACACCACACGCCCGTTCTTCGAGGCGCTCGCGCGGGCGCAGGCACGTGGCGTCACCGTGCGGTTCCTGCTCGACCACTGGGCGAGCCGCGGCTACCCGGGCTACAAGGACACCCTGGCGTTCATGGACCAGGCGGGCATCGAGTGGCACCTGATGTTGCCCCTCCTGCCGTTGCAGGGCAAGTTCCAGCGCCCCGACCTCCGCAACCACCGGAAGATCATGGTGATCGACGGCTCGGTCGCGTTCACCGGCTCGCAGAACCTGATCGACGCGTCGTACGACATCAAGTCCCACATCGAGAAGGGCATGGTCTACAAGGACCTTTTCGCCCGGTTCGAGGGACCGGTCGTCGCCGGGCTCAACGCCCTGTTCGTCACCGACTGGTACAGCGAGACCGACGAGCTGCTGCTGCGTGAGAGCGACCCCGTCCAGCGGGCCGACCGCGGCGATGCGCTCGACTGCCAGGTGGTGCCGTCCGGCCCGGGCTTCGACGGCGAGAACAACCTGCGCCTGTTCAACGCGCTGCTCTACTCGGCGCAGCAGAAGGTCTCGATCACGTCGCCGTACTTCGTGCCGGACGACTCGATGCTCTACGCCATCACCACGACGGCGCAGCGCGGGGTCGACGTCGAGCTGTTCGTCGGCGAGATGGGCGACCACGCGATGACCTGGCACGCGCAGCGCTCCTACTACGAGGAACTCCTACGGGCCGGCGTGCGGATCTGGCTGTACCGCGCGCCGACGATCCTGCACGCCAAGCACTTCACCATCGACGACGAGGTGTCGGTGATCGGGTCGAGCAACATGGACATGCGCTCGTTCAGCCTGAACCTCGAGGTCTCCGTGATGGTGCGCGGTCACCGCTTCGTCGACGCCCTGCGCGAGGTGCAGGACTCCTACAAGGAGCACAGCTTCGAGCTCACGCTCGACGCGTGGGTCGACCGTCCGCGCCGGTCCAAGGTGCTCGACAACGTCGCGCGGCTCACGGCGGCGCTGCAGTAGCCGTCGCTGTCGCACCGTCGCACCGTCGCACCGTCGCACCGTGCGTCGTCCTCCACCCGGTGCGACCTTGGCCGCACCGTGCGTCGCGACAGCGGGGCACCCGGCGAGCAAGCCCGCGGCGAACGGACAACCCTGCACCGTGCGGGGCGTTCCGAGCCGGTTCAGGATGCCGTGCGCCACGCGTCGCACAACCAACCACGCACGGTGCGGACGGGAGGCGCGGGTCGCCTCCGCCGCGCACGGTGCGTCGGCCCCCACCCGGTGCGACCTTGGCCGAACCGTGCGTCGCGACAGCGGGGCACCCGGCGAGCAAGCCCGCGGCGAACGGAGAACCCTGCACCGTGCGGTGAGCGTTCCGTGGCCGGTGCGGGTCCGCCAGGTGCGCTCAGCGCATCGGGACGAGGGACGCCAGGGCCCCGACCACCCGCTCGAGCGGGCCGCGGCCGAGGAACCGCCGCCACAGCATCGCGAAGACCACCGAGCCGAGGGCGAACCACCCCCAGGCCTCGGCCGATTCGGGGTAGGTCGGCAGCATCGCGATGACCACGAGGTGCCCCGAGTACACCGTCAGCGGCATCGACCCCACGGCCGCCAGGGGGAACGCGATCCGCTCGGCGACGCGCCCGCGGCCGTCGAACACGAGCAGGCAGAGGGCGATCACCGCGACCGCCACCCCGGCCGTGCCCACCACGTCGACGACCGACGATGAGTGGTCGCGCGGGGACAGGAACAGCTGCGCGAGGGCCTGGCCGGGGGTCGAGGCCTCGCCCGCGTACGGGACCCCGGGGAACGCCAGGGCCGCGTCGTCGGGCAGCGGGGCGAGGACCGACCCGGCGACGTAGGCGGTGGCGGCGACCAGTGCGCCGGACGCCAGGAGCAGGACCTGCCGGCCACGGTCCTCCAGGCCGACCCGGGCGACCGCGAGCCCCACCAGGACGTACGCCAGGAAGGTGACCACGGGGTAGACCAGGCCGAGCTGGACGCCGATCATGCCGGCGTCCGCGTAGGCCGGCGCGATCGTCAACGCGGCGAGCGGCGACAGCACCGCGCAGAGCGCGGCGATGCCGAGCAGCGCCGCCGGTCGGACGCGGAGCACCGGGACCACGAGCAGGAACAGCACGCCGTAGGTCGGCAGGATCACGTACACGGGAGTGTCGAGCGCCATCAGGGCGAACCCGATGACGACGACCACCACGGCGCGGATCGCGAGCCGGGTACGGATGCGGCCGATGATGGGCGGGCCGGGCGGGTCGGTGCGGCCGCTCGTCAGACCGATCGAGACGCCGGCGAGGACCGCGAACAGCGTGGACGGGCGCCCGTGGGCGACGGCGGTCCAGGTGGCCGGGTCGGTCCAGTCGAGCTGCTCCGCGATGCCGCCGATGTGTGCGGCCATCATGCCGAGCAGCGCGACCGCACGGGCCACGTCGACGCCCTGCAGCCGCATCCCCGACGCGGACGCGCCCCGCACCGCTGTGAACGGGACGGGGCGCGTGTCGGTCATGGTGTCGTCAGCTCGTCGGGGTGTCGACGCGTCCGAGCGAGACCTCGATCATCTCGTCGCGCGGCACCACCTTGATGCGCTCGCGCCCGTCGACCGCACCGAGCGCCTGCTCGTGGGTGTCGAGGTGGTGCCAGCCCTCGAGGTCGGTGTACTCGACGCCGCGCTCGCGGAGCAGGGCCGGAATCGCCTCGTCGGAGGGGTCCTCCGGGGTCCACCAGCTCGCCTGGTCGTTGACGATGTGCTGCACGGTCTCCATCGCGTCGGACTTCGTGTGCCCGATGAGCCCGACCGGACCGCGCTTGATCCAGCCGGTGGCGTACACCCCGGGGATCTGCTGGTTGTCGTCGTCGAGGACCTGGCCCTCGTGGTTCGGGATGACACCGTGGCGCTCGTCGAACGGCACACCGGGCAGCGGGGAACCGAAGTACCCGACCGCGCGGTAGGCGGCCTGTATCGGGATCTCGCGGATCTCGCCGGTGCCCTCGACGCCGCCCTCGCCGGTCGGACGGGTGCGCTCGTAGCGGATGGCGGTCAGCTTGCCCTGCTCGTCGCCGACGAACTCGATCGGCTTCGCGTAGAAGTGCAGGTGGAGCCGGCGGCTGGCCTGGCCGACCTCGCGCGTGCGCCACTGCTCGAGGACACGGTTGATCACCATGACCTGCTTGTTCGTCGCGATCGCGGTCTTCGACGCCTCGTCGTGGTCGAAGTCCTCGTCGTAGACCACCATGTCGACGTCACGGACCTCGCCGAGCTCGCGGAGCTCGAGCGGCGTGAACTTCACCTGTGCCGGGCCGCGGCGGCCGAAGACGTGCACGTCCGTGACGGGCGATGCCTTGAGGCCCTCGTAGACGTTCGCGGGGATCTCGGTCGGCAGCAGGTCGTCGGCGTGCTTCGCCAGGATGCGGGAGACGTCGAGGGCGACGTTGCCGACGCCGATGACCGCGACGCTCTCCGCGTTCAGCGGCCAGGTGCGCGGGACGTCCGGGTGGCCGTCGAACCAGCTCACGAACTCGGCGGCGCCGTACGAGCCGTCGAGGTCGACACCGGGGATGTCGAGGTCGGCGTCCTTGATCGCACCGGTCGAGAACACCACCGCGTTGTAGTGCTTCTTGAGGTCCTCGAGGGTGATGTCCTCGCCGTAGCGGACGTTGCCGAACAGCCGGACGACCCCGCGGTCGAGGACGTCACGCAGGGCGTTGATGATGCCCTTGATGCGCGGGTGGTCGGGGGCGACGCCGTAGCGGACCAGACCGTAGGGCGCGGGGAGCTGCTCGAACAGGTCGATCGACACGTCGTAGCCGTGGGCCTCGCGCAGCAGGATGTCCGCGGCGTAGATGCCGGCCGGGCCGGCGCCGACGATGGCGAGTCGGAGGGTGGGCACTGATCGTCTCCAGTTCGTTCGGGTGGGGGTTCCCGGGGGACCTCCCGACCGGGCCGCAGTGCGTGCGCCGTCGGGAGGGGTGTTCAACGGCTTCGGTCGACGACGGAGTCCGCGAAGCGGGTGAGTGCCCGTTTCACGGTGCCGTCGGGGAGCGGGGCGAGGGCGGCGACGGCTTCGCGGGCCCAGGCGACGGCGACGGCTCGGGTCGCCGCGGTGGCCTCGTGCTCGCGGAGCGCGGCGACGGCGGACTGGTACGGCGCCGAGTCGACCACGTCGTCCGGCGCACCGTTGACGTCGCGCTCGATGCGCTCGACCAGGTGCTGCGCGGACGGATCCGTCGCGGCCATCCGGCGCAGCTGCAGGACCGGCAGGGTGTCGACGCCGGCACGCAGGTCGTTGCCGGCGATCTTGCCGGTCTTGTCCGTCGCGGGGGCGAGGTCGATGACGTCGTCGACGAGCTGGAAGGCGACGCCGACCTTCTCGCCGAAGGTACCGACGGCGTCGAGGTAGGCGCGGTCGGCACCGGAGAACATCACGCCGGCGCGGGCGGCGGTGGCGATGAGCGAGCCGGTCTTGTCGCTGAGCACCTGGATGTAGTGCTCGAGCGGGTCGTCGTCCGGCTGCGGCCCCGTGGTCTCGTGCAACTGCCCCATGCAGAGGCGCTGGAAGGTCTCGGCCTGCATCCGGATGCCCTCGGTGCCGAGGTCGGCCGTGATCAGGCTGGCGCGGGCGAAGAGCAGGTCGCCGGTGAGGATCGCCACGTTGTTGCCGTAGGTGATCTGCGCGGCGGGGACCCCGCGGCGCACGGGCGCTTCGTCCATGACGTCGTCGTGGTACAGCGACGCCAGGTGCGTGGTCTCGATGCTCACCGCGGCCTTGACCACGGCGTCCGTCACGCCGTCACCGAGCTGCGCGATGAGGAGCGTCAGGGTCGGACGGATGCGCTTGCCGCCGGCGGACAGCAGGTACCGACTGGTCGTGTCGGCGAGGGTGTCGGTCGAGCGCATGGCGTCCTCGAGCCCCTGCTCGACGAGTTCGAGCCCGTCGTCGACCGCGGAGATGAAGCGTCGGTCGGCGGGCGTGGCGAACAACCGCTCGCCGATGCCCAGCGATGCGCGCAGGCTCGGCGCGCGACGTGCGACCGGGACGCTCGGATTCAAGTGCTGCTCCGTCTTCGGGGGTGGTGACCGGTCAGTCGGCGGCCGGGTCGACGCGCGGCTGCTCGCCGGTGTTCTGGTGGTCACGGCGGGCCTTCGCACGCCGTGCCGCGGACTCGCGCACCGTGTCGGCGACGGGCTTGCGGCCACGGTGCAGTGCGACGATACCGGCCGTCAGGTTGCGGTAGGCGACCACCGAGAAGCCGACACCGCGGAGCCACTGGGTGAGCACCTGCTGGTCGGGCCACGCGTCGATCGACTCGGCGAGGTAGCGGTAGGCGGCCGGGTTGCTGCTCGAGAGCCGCGCGATGCCCGGGAGCACGCGCTTCAGGTAGGTGCCGTAGCCGAGGCGCAGCAGGGCGCGGGGTGGCGTCGAGAACTCACAGATGACGACGCGGCCACCGGGCTTCAGGACGCGCAGCATCTCGGCGAGCGCCTGCTTCGGGTCGTTCACGTTGCGCAGCCCGAACGAGATCGTGACGGCGTCGAACGTGTCGTCGTCGAAGGGCAGCTGCTCGGCATTGCCCTCGACGAAGGTGATCTCGGGGTGGCGTTCGCGGCCGACGGCGATCATGCCGGCGGACAGGTCGAGCGCGGTGACCTCGGCGCCCTTCTTGGCGAAGGCCGCTGCGCTGGTCCCGGTGCCCGCGGCGATGTCGAGGACCTTCTCGCCGGGCTGCGGGTCGACCGCGCGGACCGTCGCGACACGCCACAGCGGGGCGTTGCCCGCAGACAGGATGTCGTTCGTGAGGTCGTACTTGGCCGCGACGTCGTCGAACATCGCCGCCACCTCGTCCGGGCGCTTGTTCAGGTCCGCTCTGCTCACACGATCAATCCTAGAGGTCCCGACCGAGCGTTCACCGGACTCGCAGCCACCCGGGCGGTGCGGGATCGGCGCGTAGCATCGGAGCCGTGACCCGAACCACCACGGCGGCGCCCCCGCTGACGGTCTCGACCCGGATCCTCGACGACCCGGGCGCCGTCCTCCGCCACACGCTCCGCGACCGTCCCCTCGCCTTCGTCCGGAACGGCGACGGCATCGTCGGCATCGGTGAGGCGCTCCGGTTCACCTTCACCGGCCCGGACCGGATGCGGGACGCCGCGGCTCTCTGGCGCAGCATCGTCGAGACCGCCGTCGTCGACGACCCGGTGCAGCTGCGCGGTTCGGGGCTCGTCGCGTTCGGGTCGTTCGCCTTCGCCGACGACTCCGCCGACGAGAGCGTGCTCATCGTGCCCCGGGTGGTCCTCGGTCGGCGTCGCGGCAAGGCCTGGCTGACCGCGATCGACACCACGCGCGGCGCGGAGCCCCTGGCCTTCACCCGGACCTCGGTCCCGGTCCCCCACGTCGGGCCGCACGTCTCCGTGGCCCTGCGTCCCGGGCACATCGACGAGGACACCTACGCCGCCAACGTGACCGAGGCGGTCCGCCGCATCGTGGCCGGGGATGCCCGCAAGGTGGTGCTCGCCCGCGACCTCGTCGGCACGCTGCCGCCGGGAGCCGATCGACGGGCGGTCCTGCTCGACCTCGCGGCCGCTTACCCGCAGTGCGTGACCTTCGCGGTGGACGGACTGGTCGGCGCCACCCCCGAGACCCTCGCCCGCACCGACGGCACGCGGTTGACCGCACGGGTGCTCGCCGGCAGTGCCGCCCGAGGCACCGACGAGGTGTCCGACCGGGCCGCCGCCGAGGCCCTGGCCAGCAGCGCCAAGGACGTCGAGGAGCACACCTTCGCGATCGACAGTCTGCTCGCGGCCCTCGCCCCGCTCGCGAGGGACCTGCGCGCCGACGCCGAACCGTTCCGGCTGCAGCTGCCGAACCTGTGGCACCTGGCGACCGACGTGCAGGCCACGCTGCCGCCCGACACCACGTCGCTGGACGTCGCCGACGCCCTGCACCCGACGGCCGCGGTCGCCGGGACCCCGACGGATGTGGCCGTGCGGCTCGTCGCCGAGCTCGAGGGCGTCGACCGCGGCCGCTACGCCGGGCCGGTCGGGTGGATGAGCGCGACGGGCGACGGCGAGTGGATGCTCGCGCTCCGCAGCGCCCGGATCGACGACGACGGCACCGTCCGGGCATGGGCGGGGGCCGGGATAGTGGCCGGTTCGGAGCCGGCGCGCGAGGTCGCCGAGACGGCCCTGAAGTTCCGGCCGATCGCCGACGCGCTGGCCTGAGGCAGGCGCGCGATCCAAGCGGTCGCGCGATCCGCGCGGTCGCGGGACCCACGCGGTCGCGCGACCCTCGCGGTCGCGCGGTCGCCGACAGCCGCTGGGTGGTCAGTCGGCCAGCGGGACCTCGATCACGACCCGCTCGGCCGGGTCGGTGAGCACCCGCTCCAGGTCACCCCACGTCGCCGCCCGGCGGTACTCCCACCCGAGGCCCGTGACGACCCGTTCGACGTCGACGTGCTGCGGGGTCGACATCATCCGCCGCATGTCGGCTTCGGGCGTGGTCTTCGCCACCTCGAGCCCGCGGAAGATCGCGCCGCCGTGGTCGTTGCCGACGACGACCTGCACCCGGTGGGTGCGTTCCTCGGTGCCGGTGACGAACGCTCCGAGGTCGTGCAGCAGGGTCAGGTCGCCGAGGAGCACGCGTGTGGTGCCCACTGAGGCCGAGGACTGCTCGAGCGCCGCGGCGATGCCGAGTGCGGTCGAGACGGTGCCGTCGATACCCGCGAGCCCGCGGTTCGCGTGCACCCGGATCTTCTTGCCGAGCACCCGGGCGTCGGCTTCACGGATGAGCTGCGACGCCCCGAGGACCAGCCGGTCGTGCGGCCAGGTCACCCCCCAGACGGCCTCGGCGAGCATGGCCCGGTCGACGGGTCGGCGACGGAGCGCGACCTCGTCACGCAGGAACTTGTTCCGCTCGGCGCGGTCGGCGGAGCGCTTGGCGTCGAGGTCGGGGCCGGCGTCGCCGTCCCCCAGTATCCGGCGGCTGGCGCCGACCCAGCGGCCGACCCACGCACGGTGCTCCGGCCGGGTGCGGCCCGTCACGCGGACGTCGGAGACGAAGGTGGTCACGGCGTCCGGTCGGGAGGCGCGGGCCGGGTCGAAGGGGTCGGCCGCGGGTCCGCGGACGACGATCGTCTCGACCCCGTCGCGCTGCAGGAGCGCGGGGACCTCTCTGCTGAGGGTCGGGTGGCCGAGCACGACGGCGCGGCGGACGGCGCCACCGTGGTCGGCGTCGCGCAGGAGTTCGCGGTAGGCCACGACCAGGTTGCGGCCGAAGCGCGCGCCGCTCGAGACCTCGGCGAGGAGCGGCGCCCCGAGTTCCCAGGCGATCCGCTCGGCGTCCTCGCCGGCATCGTGCCCGGCGATGACGACGGTGCCCGGTTCGTCGTCCGGGGTGAGTTCGGCGACCGGCAGACCCGCGTGCGCCCGGCGGGTCGCGAACGCCAGGTCGACCTCGTCCTCGGGCACGGGGCTGACGCGCTCCGGGGCGAGTCCGGCGGACAGCGGCTCGCGGAACGCGACGTTGAGCTGCGCGGGACCGGGCTGCCCCGTGTGCCCGGCTGCGGCGGCGACGGCCTGTCGGGCGAGGGTGCGCAGGGTGTCGCGGACCGAGGCGTCGACGCCGTGCGCCGACGGGGCCTCGACGTCGCGGACGAAGGCGACGGCCTGGCCGAAGATCCCCGGCTGGACGGTGGTCTGGTTGCTGCCGATGCCGCGCAGTTCGTCGGGGCGGTCGGCACTCAGCACGATCATCGGCATGCCGGAGTGGTGTGCCTCGAGCACGGCGGGGTGCAGGTTCGCCACCGCGGTGCCCGACGTCGTCACCACCGCTGCGGGTCGGTGCGTCTCGACCGCGAGCCCGAGTGCGAAGAACCCGGCGGTCCGTTCGTCCAACCGCACGTGCACGGTCAGCCCGCCGGCGCGCTCGAGGGCGACCGCCGCGAGGGCGAGCGCCTGGGAACGCGAACCGGGGCTCACCACGACGTCGGTGACGCCGGCACGCACGAGCTCCTGCAGGAGGGCGAGCGCGGTGTCCGTCGCCGGGCTGCCCGAACCCGCGGGGCCGTCAGCGGTCGGTGCGGCCGTCGTCGTCGCGCTCGTGGAACTGGTCTTCGAGGTCTCGGAGGGTCGCGTCGTCCTGGTCCTTGTCCGTGAGGGTGGTGCCCGGCTCCGGCGTGGTGCCGAGGAAGTCCGGGTCGTCTTCGGGTCCACGGTACCGGGCCGAAGCACCGGGGTCGGCCGCCGGGGTGCGACCCAGCAGGAACCAGAGGACGCCGCCCAGGACGGGCAGGATGATGACGAGCAGGAGCCACACGCCACGACGCAGGGAACGGACGCGCTGACGCGGCATCGTGCCACAGTCGATGGCCGCGTACACCGTGAAGGCGACGGCGGCCACGGCGACGATCAACCACAAGCGGACCATGCGGTGAAGTCTAGGTCGCGACCCTGTGATGCCCCTGCCGGTCGGCGCTCCGTAGACTCACCGTGTGAAAGCGTGGCTCCTGTACACCCTGGCTCGGCTCGGCATCTTCGTGGTGGCGCTCGTGCTCCTCCTGCTCCTGACGCCGATGCCGTGGTACTGGGCGACGATCGTGGCCGCCCTGGTGGGCCTGCTCATCTCGTACATCGCCCTGTCCGGACTGCGCACGCAGGTGGCCCTGAGCCTGGCGAACCGCCGCGGTACCCCGGAGCGGGACGCCGACTCGGACTTCGAGGACGACTTCGTCGACGCCGCCGACTCCGACGCCACGGCCACCCCGACCGTCCGTCCGGTGTCCGACGCCGACCGGCACGAGGCGCGCCGGGACACCGACGCCGACTGACTCCGAGCGCGAGGGCGGGGCCGTCCGGTGGAGCAGCCGGAACGGCTACGGCTGGACGGCCAGGGTGATCCCGAGCACCACGCCGAAGGCGAGCGAGGCGAACGACGACAGCTGCAGGGCCGTGATGAGCTCGCGGGGCTTCCGTGACGACACCCCGATCGCCAGTGCCGGCAGCGCCAGCAGCAGCGAGAAGTACGTGAAGCCCGTGCGGAAGTACAGCAGCACGAACCAGAGCAGCACGACGTACGGCAGCATCAGGAACAGGCCGTACAGGACGCGGGCCACCGGACGACCGACGACCACGGCGAGCGTGCGCTTGCCCGCCAGCTGGTCCTCGTCGATGTCGCGGATGTTGTTCACCATCAGGACCGCACAGGCGAAGAACCCGGCGGCCACCGCGGCTGCCCAGCCGCTGACCGTGACCTCGCGGATCTGCACGAACTGGGTGCCGAGCACGGCGACCAGCCCGAAGAAGACGAAGACGAAGACCTCGCCCAGGGCGTTGTACCCGTACGGCTTCTTGCCGCCCGTGTAGAACCAGGCGGCGACGATGGCGGCGGCCCCCACGAGCAGCAGCCACCACAGCTGGGTGAGCAGCACGATGACCAGGCCGGCGACCGCGGCCAGGCCGAAGAACGTCAGGGCGACGGTGAGCACGGTCCGGGGCTTGGCCAGGCCGGCACCGGTGAGTCGTGCCGGGCCGACGCGGTACTCGTCGGTGCCGCGGACCCCGTCGGAGTAGTCGTTGCTGTAGTTCACGCCGATCTGCAGGAACAGCGCCACGGCCAGGGCGAGCAGCGCGACGGCGAGGTGGCCGTCCTTCGCCAGGTAGTCGCCGAAGTCGCCGGGCTCCCCGCTGTCGACGAACGCGACGGCGGTGCCGAGCACGACCGGGACGACACCGAGGGTCAGGGTGCGCAGGCGTGCGCCGCCGATCCAGTCGCGTGCGGTCGCCTTCCGCTTGGTGCGGGCGGGGGCAGCGGCCTTCGCCGGGTTGCCGGACCGGCCCTGCTTCTGCGTCGAGTTCTTCGTTCGTGCCACGAGCACCGATCATATTGCCGATGCGACCGCCCGGCGGCTCGCGGTCCCTACGAGCGGCCCGGGTCGGCGAGCGCCTGCACGGCCCGCCGGTCGGGCTTGCCCGATGACAGCATCGGGATCCGATCCAGCACGACGACGTCCGCCGGCCGGGCGGCACGGCCCAGGGTGGCCCCGACGTGCGAACGCACGGCATCGAGGTCGAGCGGCTGCTCGGTGACGACGACCGGGACCTCGCCCCACTCCCCCGCCGAGCGCCGGGCGACGACAGCGGTCTCCTGCCCGGGCAGCCCGCGGACGAGCCGCTCGACCGCACCGAGCTGGACCTTCTCGCCGCCGGAGATCACCACGTCGTCGAGGCGTCCGAGCACGCGGACCACGCCGTCGGACAGGGTCGCGGTGTCTCCGGTCCGGTACCAGCGCAGCCCGTCCCGCTCGACGAAGGCCGACGCCGTGCGGGCATCGTCGTCCAGGTACCCCTCGGCGAGCATCGGCCCCGCCAGGTGCAGCTCGCCGTCGACCAGCGCGGTGCGCACGGTGCCGAACGGGACGCCGTCGTAGACGCATCCGCCGCTCGTCTCGCTCGCACCGTAGGTCGTCACGACCCGGACCCCGGCGTCGAGCGCACGCTGCCGGAGCGGCGCCGGGGTGGCCTGCCCGCCGACCAGGACCGCGTCGAACCGGGCGAGCGCCCGGGTGGCGTCCGGTTCGTCGAGGACCCGGGCGAGCTGCACCGGCACCAGCGAGGTGTAGCGACGCGGCGCGGCCGGACCGGTGACGAGCCGTTCTGCGGCCTCGGTGAACGCGGCGGCCGCGAAGTGCCCGGGTGGCACGACGACGGGTTCGGTGCCCGCGGTGATCGAGCGGGTCAGGACGTTGATGCCCGCGATGTAGTGCGTCGGCAGCGCGAGGACCCAGCGCCCGGGCCCACCCAGTGCCGCGTCCGCCGCGGCGGCACCGGCGAGGAGCGCCTCGGACGAGAGCGCCACGCGCTTGCCGGTGCCGGTGGACCCGCTCGTCTCGACCACCAGGGCGACCGCCTGCCGGACCTCGGCCGGAGGTGGCGTCGGCAGTGCCGGTGCCCCCTCGGCGACGGGGAGCAGTGCGGGGCCGCCGGCGAGTGCTGCCTCCAGGCCGCGCAGCACGGCCGTCGGGTCCGACGTACCGGTCGCGACCAGCGGACGGGGCATCAGTAGTGCCAGGGGAACGCGGTCCACTCGGGAGCGCGCTTCTCGAGGAACGAGTCGCGACCCTCGACCGCCTCGTCGGTGCCGTAGGCCAGCCGCGTCGCCTCGCCCGCGAACACCTGCTGGCCGACCATGCCGTCGTCCACCGCGTTGAACGCGTACTTGAGCATCCGGATCGCCGTCGGGGACTTGCCGAGCACGATCTCGCCCCAGCGGATCGCCTCGCGCTCCAGGTCGGCGTGCGGCACCACGGCGTTCACCGCACCCATCTCGTACGCGCGCTGGGCGGAGTACTCCTGCGCGAGGAAGAAGACCTCGCGGGCGAACTTCTGCCCGATCTGCTTGGCGTAGTAGGCGCTGCCGTAGCCGCCGTCGAACGAGCCGACGTCGGCATCGGTCTGCTTGAACTTCCCGTGCTCGGCACTGGCGATGGTGAGGTCGCAGATCGCGTGCAGGGAGTGCCCGCCGCCCGCGGCCCAGCCGGGGACGACCGCGATGACGACCTTGGGCATCATCCGGATCAGGCGCTGGACCTCGAGGATGTGCAGCCGCCCCATCGACGCCTGCGCGGCCGCGGGGTCGACGCCCTCCGGCGGGGCACCCTCGTCACCGACGTACTGGTAGCCGCTCCGCCCCCGGATGCGCTGGTCGCCGCCGGAGCAGAACGCCCATCCGCCGTCCTTCGGGCTCGGGCCGTTGCCGGTGAGCAGCACGACGCCGACACGGGGGTCCTGCCGGGCGTCGTCGAGGGCGCGGTAGAGCTCGTCGACCGTGCGCGGGCGGAAGGCGTTGCGGACCTCGGGACGGTCGAAGGCGACCCGGACGATGCCCTTGGAGACGTGCTTGTGGTACGTGATGTCGGTGAACTGCTCCGCGATCGGAGCGGTGGTCCAGACGTCGGGGTCGAACAGGTCGGAGACGGGAGCAGCCATGCTCCCAACGTACCGCCGGGCGTCTGGCGGGTCAGGCGCCCATGTCGGTCAGGATCTCCGGCGCGACGAACACCATGATCACGATGAGGATCACGGGGTTCGCGAAGAACGCCAGGACGACACCGACGGCGCCGTACCAGCGTCCGAACGAGCCGACGGCGGCGACGAACCCGAGCACCGCGGCGACGAGCGTCAGGAACACCACGACGAAGCAGATCCCGAAGGCGAAGTTCGTGTCGCCGCCCATGAACACGGCGAAGGCACTGGCGTCCACCGCGGCGGACACCACGGCCAGGCCGAGGGCGATCTTGCCGACGACCGGGTTGCGGCGCTTCGTGCCACCGGTCTGCCGGACGTCGACGGTGTTGCGCTGCATGAGGCGGGCGAAGTCGTCGGAGTCGCGCCCGGGAGCCGCCGCGGATCGAGCTCCCGCTGCCGGGCGGGTCGCCGCCGCGGGTCGGGCTGCAGCTGCCGGACGAGCCGATGCTGCCGGGCGTGCCGCTCCGGCGCTCGACGGGTCGGACGGGCGCTGCGATGCGCGCTGCTGTGCTGCGCGCTGCCGCGGATCCACCGCCACCGAGCCTCCCTCGTTCCGGGTCGTTCCCCTGCCGACCGAGGCCGACCGATGCATGCTAGTGCCCTGCCCTGGCGGTCCCCTCCGAGGAACCGGCGGGCCCCCTGGGTGCGGTGGGAGGATGGCGGACGTGCTCCCCGACCTCGCCGACCTCCTCGCCGACGCCCACGTGGTGGCCCTGCCGATGCGCGTGCGGTTCCGCGGCATCACCACGCGCGAGGCGGTCGTGCTGCGCGGTCCCGCAGGCTGGACCGAGTTCTCGCCGTTCGTCGAGTACGACGACGCTGAAGCCGCCGCCTGGCTACGCGCCACCGTCGACTTCGGATGGACGGACCACGAACCGGCCGCCGACTCCGTGCCGGTCAACGCCACCGTCCCGGCGATCGCCGCCGACGACGTCGCCGACCTGCTCGCGCGGTACCCCGGGTGCACCACCGCCAAGGTCAAGGTCGCCGAACCCGGCACGACCGTCGACGACGACGTCGCCCGTGTCGCCGCGGTCCGCCGGGTGATGGGGCCCGAGGCCGCGGTCCGGGTCGACGCCAACGGGCTGTGGAGCGTCGAGCAGGCCGCCGTGGCACTCGAACGGCTCGCACCGTTCGACCTGCAGTACGCCGAGCAGCCCTGCGCGACGGTGCCCGAACTCGCGGAGCTCCGGTCGCGGATCGCCGGTCTCGGTGTCCGGGTCGCCGCGGACGAGAGCGTCCGGAAGGCGAGCGACCCCCTCGCCGTCGCCCGGGCCGGTGCCGCCGACGTCCTGGTCGTGAAGGCCCAGCCGCTCGGGGGGATCACCGCGGCCCGTGCCGTCATCGCCGACGCCGGGTTGCCGTGCGTCGTCTCCAGCGCGCTCGACACCTCGGTCGGGCTCGGGATGGGAGCGTTCCTGGCCGCCGCGGCGATGACGCCGGGGTACGCCGCCGGGCTCGGGACGGCGGCCATGTTCGCCGGGGACGTCACGGCCGATCCGCTGCTGCCGGTCGGCGGTCGGGTGCCGGTGCGCCGCGTCGACGTCGCTGCGGCGCAGGTGGAGCGGTACGCCGCGTCGCCGGAGCGCACGGCGTGGTGGCGCGAACGGGTGGCCCGCGTGCACGCACTGCTCGCAGCCGCCGGGTAGCGCCCGCCGCGTCCTCACGAGACGCCGCCGTCTCCGGAAGACGCCGGCGTCTCAGTTCGACGCCGGCGTCTCCTTTCGGCGCCGCCGAGTCATCGAGACGCCGCCGTAATCAGCGGCGTCTCACCGACGACGCGGCGTCACACCGACACGACGGCGTCTTCCTGGCCGTGCACGCAACCGGACGACGGACGGGAGGCACGGCGCCAGCTAGCACCGTGCCTCCCGTCCGGTCGTGGTCGCGACCAGGGCCGCGTCAGCGACCCGCGTGACTCACAGACCCGAGTAGCTGTGCAGGCCCTTGAAGAAGACGTTCACGACCGAGAAGTTGAACATCACCGCGGCGAAGCCGATGAGTGCCAGCCAGGACGACCGCGCACCGCGCCAGCCACGGGTCGCACGAGCGTGGATGTAGCCCGCGTAGACGACCCAGATGATGAAGGTCCAGACCTCTTTCGTGTCCCAGCCCCAGTAGCGGCCCCAGGCGCGCTCGGCCCAGATCGCACCGGCGATGAGCGTGAACGTCCAGAGGACGAAGCCGACGAGCAGGACGCGGTAGGTCAGGACCTCGAGCCGGTCGGCGTCGGGCAGCGTCGCCATGAAGCGGAGCTTGCCGGAGGCCGTGCGGCCCTGGCGGTACGTCTGCACGAGCTGCGCCACCGCGAGCCCCGCGCCGAGCGCGAAGAACCCGGTGCCAGCGATCGCCACGAACACGTGGATGACCAGCCAGTACGACTGCAGAGCCGGCTGCAGCGGGACGACGGGGACCCAGTAGTTCACGGTCGCGATGCCGAGCAGGATGATCGTCAGGCCCGTGATGAAGACACCGAGGAACTTCAGGTTCTGCCAGAACTGCACGAGCAGGAAGATCAGGGTGATCAGCGCCGTGCCGGTCAGCGAGAACTCGAACATGTTGCCCCACGGCACACGGTCGGCCGCGATGCCGCGGAGGACGACCGACGCGATGTGCAGGACGAGCGCGAGGATCGTCATCGCCATGCCGACGCGCTCGAACTTCGTGCCGCGGCCGGCCGAACCGCTCGACGGCGGTGCGGCGACCTGCTCGAGCACGACGGTGCCGCCGCGGACGGTCGCGACCGTCTTCGCGCCGGGTGCTGCCGCAGCGCTTGCCGCGTCGGCCGAGCTGTCGTCGGCGCCCGCGTTCTTCGCGGCGGCCGTGACGTCGCCGGAGCGTTTGGCCATGTCGAGGGCGAACGAGATGAACGCGACCACGTACACCGCCATCGCGGAGTACGTGAGCACGACCGAGTAGGTCGCGAGGTTCGTGGTCATGTCGTTCACTGGGGCATCCTAACTCCGAGGTCCGACGTGTGGCGCTGTGCGATGTCCGCGACGGCCCGTTCGAGGTTCGGGTCCTCGCCGCGTGCGAGTCCGGCGTACTCGAGGTCGTACTCGCCGCCCGCCGTGTCCGTGCGCGGGACGACCTTCACCCAGACGCGGCGGCGCGGGACGAACAGCGAGGTGAGCAGGCCGAGGGTGGAGAGCAGGGCGAACCCGCCCACCCAGAGCTGCGAGGGGTCGTGGTGGACGTCGAGGGAGACGTACCGCTTGACGCCGTCGAACGTGATCGACCCGGCGCCTTCGGGGAGCTTCTTCGTCTGGCCGGGCTTCAGCGCGATGCTCGCGGTGTCCGACTGCCGACCGGCGATCTGGTCGAGCCCCTTGGTGCTGAGCGTGTACACGCTCTGCGGCACTCCGCTGTCGAGCCCGAGGTCGCCCGTGTAGACCTGCAGCGTCAGCAGCGGGTTCTGGGTGTCCGGGTAGGCACTCGAGTAGGCGCCGCTCGCGAGCTTCGATGCCGTGGGGTAGAAGAACCCGACCATGCCGAGCTGGTCCGGCTTCGCGTCCGGCACCTTGATGACGCCGGTGGAGGTGTAGTTCGCATCCTCCGGCAGGAACGGCACGACGTCCTTGAAGGCCACGTTGCCGTCGCCGTCGCGCACCGTGACCTGCATCGCGTAGCCGTTGCCGAGCAGGTAGACGTTCGTGCCGCCGACGTGCAGCGGGTCGTTCACGCCGAGGCGGCTCGTCTTCGGCTCGCCGCCCTTCTCGGTGCTCGTGACGGTGGCCGAGTAGTCGAGCGCCTGGCCGAGGGCGTCGAGGTTGCGCTCCTCGTACTTCGTCACGAACTTGTCGAGCCGGAGGTTGTAGCCCTTGAGGTCGGTCTGCTGGAACCAGCGACCGGGGTTGAACGAGTCGTACGAGCCGAGCACGTTCGAGAACGTCTGGCCCTCGACCAGCAGGCGCTGTCCGGTGAAGCCGAAGCCGCCACCGACGCCGACCGCCAGGAGCACCCCGACGAGGGCGGCGTGGAACACCAGGTTGCCGGTCTCGCGCAGGTAGCCGCGCTCCGCGCTGACCGAGTCGCCGAACCGCTCGACGCGGTACCCGGACCGCTTCAGGATCGCCATCGCGCGCGTCACCGCGTGCTCGGCGGACGGGAGGCCCGTGGTCGCGTCGATCCCGGTCGTCCCGTCGATCATCGCGTCCGGCTGCACCGCCACGGTGCGGAAGCCCGCCAGTCGCGTCAGGCGCGCGGGGGTCTTCGGCGGACGGGTCCGCAGTGCCTGCCAGTGGTGCTTCGTGCGGGGCACGATGCAGCCGATGAGCGAGATGAAGAGCAGCAGGTAGATCGCGGAGAACCACACCGAGGTGTAGGTGTCGAAGACCTGCAGCTTGTCGAGCACCGGGTAGAGCTGCGGGTGGTCCGCCTTGTACTGCACGACGCCGTTCGGGTCGGCGGTGCGCTGCGGGACGAGGGAGCCCGGGATGGCCGCGAGGGCGAGCAGCATGAGCAGGAACAGCGCCGTGCGCATGCTCGTCAACTGCCGCCAGAAGAAGCGGAGGTACCCGACGAAGCCGAGCTTCGGCTGGTTGATGCCACCGTCGGTGGGGCCGGAGCCGTCGACGTGGTCGGACGGTCGCTGCGGGTCGGAGGCGCTGTCGGCCCCGTCGCCTGCGCCCGTCGGGATGTGCTCGTTCGGGTCAGACCGCGGGGACAAAGCTCTGGATCACCGCCCCGACGCTCGACATGACGGCCGACCAGATACCGGTGACCATGAGCAGACCGATGACGATCAGGATCGCTCCTCCGATGATGTTGACGGTGCGCATGTGACGCTTCACCGCCGCGATGGCTCCCGTGGCCCAGCCGGCGCCGAGGGCGACGAGGACGAACGGGATGCCGAGCCCGAGGCAGTACGCCACCCCGAGCCACATGCCCTGCCAGGCACTGCCCGACTGGACGCTGAGCAGGTTGATGGCCGCCAGGGTCGGGCCGAGGCACGGGGTCCAGCCGAGGCCGAACACGATGCCGAGCAGGGGGGCGCCGAGGAGCCCGGTGGCCGGGGTCCAGCTGGGCTTGATGGTGCGCTGCAGGAACGTGAACCGACCGACGAACACCAGGCCCATCGCGATCACGACGACCCCGAGGATCTGCGTGATGAGGTCGCGCCACCGCACGAGCCAGAAGCCGAGCGCGCCGAACACCGTCGTGTACGCCACGAACACCGCGGTGAACCCGGCGATGAACAGCAGCACGCCGAGCACCACACGACCCCGACGCTGCCCGCCCTCGGCGACACCGCCGACGTACCCGAGGTACCCCGGCACCAGCGGCAGCACGCACGGGGACAGGAACGACACGAGCCCGGCGAGCGCCGCCACGGGCAGCGCCACGGCCATCTGGCCGCTCAGGATCGCGTCGGCGAAGGGGTTGGAGGTCACGGGTCAGGAGGCCTTGCCGGCGTCGAGCTCGTCGCTGACCAGGGTCTGCAGGATGCTCGTGCCGTCGATCGCGCCGAGGACCCGGGCGGCCACGCGGCCCTTCGTGTCGAGGACGATCGTGGCCGGCACCGCGTTCGGTGCGATCTGCCCGGACATCGCGAGCTGCATCGTGCCCGTGCGCTGGTCGAGGACCGTCGGGTACTGCACGTCGAAGGTGCGCTCGAAGGCGGCCGCGGTCGCTGCTTCGTCGCGGACGTTGACACCGATGAACGCGACGTCGTCGGCGTCGGCGTACTCGTCGTGCACCTTGTTGAGGTACTTCGCCTCGGCACGGCACGGGGGGCAGCTGGCGTACCAGAAGTTCAGGACGACGACCTTGCCGCGGAGGTCCTTCGACGAGACCGTGTCACCGTTCGAGTCCTCGGCCCGGAAGCTGACCGGGTCGGTGCGGTCCTTCGCGGAGACCTCGGTCACGGCACCGTCACCGGAGATGTAGTTCTGGGTCGTGCCGTTGCCGTACTGCTTCGCGATGCCGCCGCTGTCCGACGAGCAGCCGGACAGGACGAGCGCGGCGGCGACGGCCGTCGCTGCGAGGACCGCGAACCGCTTGCTGATGACGCGCGCACGCTTCGTGCTGTTCACACTGCTCCTTCGTCGACGGCGGTCGCGCGCAGTTCCTGCGCGGGGTCCGCGTACCCGACCTCGGTGAACCGACCGGTCGACGTGGCGGGCACACGTTCGACGGTGGTGATGCTCGACAGGTCACAGCGGCGCTTGCGCGGGTCGTGCCACAGGGGCTCCCCTGCGAGCTTCCGGTGGACCATCCAGATCGGCAGCTGGTGGCTGACCAGGACGACGTCGCCCTCGTCCACGCTCTCCCACGCCGTGGTCATCGCCGCGAGCATGCGGTTGGCGATCGACTCGTACGCCTCGCCCCAGCTGGGACGCAGCGGGTTCGCGATCCACGGCCACTCCGCCGGGCGGCCGAGCGAGCGCTTCGTGAACCCGGGGGGCTGCCCCTCGTAGCGGTTCGTCGGTTCGATCAGGCGCTCGTCGAGCGTCACGTCGAGCCCGTAGGCGGCCGACCAGGGCGCAGCGGACTCCTGCGTGCGCTGCAGCGGGGACGCCACGATCCGACGCACGTCAATGCCGGCGTCCTTCCAGGCGGTCGCGGAGGCCTGCGCCATCCGCGTGCCGAGGTCGCTCAGCCCGAAGCCCGGGAGCCGGCCGTAGAGGACGCGGCCCGGGTTGTGCACCTCTCCGTGCCGGACGAGGTGGAGACGGGTCGCGGGCATGGGTTCCAGTGTAGGTCGCCCGCGGTTCCCACCGCCCCCTCAGGTGATTCACCGGATGCGGAAGCACTCAGCCGCCGAGCTCACCGGAGAGCCGCCCGTGCAGCGCGATCGACCCCGTGTCGAGGTTCACCACCTCGACGGTCGACCCGTGCTTCGCGAACCGCTGTTCGACCCCGTCGAGCGCCGCGACCGTGGACGCGTCGAACACGTGGGCGTCGGCCAGGTCGATGATCACGTGCTCCGGGTCCTCGGCGTAGGAGAACCGTGTGACGAGGTCGTTCGACGAGGCGAAGAACAGCGCCCCGCGGACCCGGTACCGCACGGTGCGGTCGTCGACCGGCTCGCGCACCACGGTCACCACGTGCGCCACCCGTCGGGCGAAGACCAGGGCCGCCACGACCACGCCCACGAGCACCCCGGTCGCGAGGTTCTCGGTCACGACGACCACCACGACGGTGACGAGCATGACCGCGGTCTCGCCGAGCGGCATCCGCCGCAGGGTCCGCGGTCGGATGCTGTGCCAGTCGAAGGTCGCGACGCAGACCATGAGCATGACCGCCGTCAGCGCCGCCATCGGGATCTGGGCCACGAGGTCGTGGAGCACGATCGTCAGGACCAGCACCGAGACACCGGCCGCGAAGGTCGAGACGCGGGTCCGGGCACCCGCGGTCTTCACGTTGATCACCGTCTGGCCGATCATCGCGCAGCCGCCGGTCCCACCGAAGAAGGCGGACGCGATGTTCGCGACGCCCTGACCCCACGACTCGCGCCACTTGCTCGAGCCCGTCTCGGTGATGGAGTCGACGAGCTGCGCGGTGAGCAGGGTCTCGATCAGCCCGACGATCGCGACACCGAACGCGTACGGAGCGATGATCTGCAGCGTCTCGAAGGTGAACGGCGTCGTGATGCCGCCGAAGCCCGGGAGCGCCGTCGGCAGTTCGCCCTCGTCGCCCACCGTCGGCACGGCGACGCTGAACACCATGGTGATGCCGGTGACGACGACGACCGCGATGAGCGGTGCGGGGATCGCCTTCGTCAGGAACGGGAAGCCGACGATGATCGCGATGCCGAGCACGGTCAGCGGCCAGACGATGAACGGCACGTCGTCGCCGAGCAGGTTCGGCAGCTGGGCGGTGAAGATGAGGATGGCCAGGGCGTTCACGAACGCGACGTTGACGCTGCGCGGGATGAAGCGCATCAGCCGTGCCACCCCGAGGAACCCGAGCACGAGCTGGAACACGCCGCCCAGGACGATCGCGGGCACCAGGTACTCGATCCCGTGCTCCCGGACGAGCGGGGCGATGACGAGCGCCACCGAGCCGGCTGCGGCGGAGATCATCGCGGGGCGACCACCGACGATCGAGATCACGATCGCGATGACGACGCTCGAGAACAGGCCGACCGCAGGATCGACCCCGGCGACGACGGAGAACGAGATCGCCTCGGGGATGAGGGCCAGTGCGGTGACGATGCCGGCCAGGACCTCTCGGGTGAGCATGCGGGGCGAGCGGAGGGCGGCGAGGACGCTCGGGGCCGTCGGCGCGTGTGTGATCACGGACATCGATCGGAACTCTACCCTCACGTGAGGGTAGAGTCGTACGCCGTGAGCACCAGCGACGCCCCCGACACGATGCACATCGGCGAGCTCGCCGACCGCGCCGGCATGTCCCTGCGCACGATCCGGCACTACGACGAGGTCGGGCTGCTCGTGCCGAGCGGCCGCACCACCGGCGGCTTCCGGGTCTACACGGCGCAGGACCTCGAACGGTTGCTCGTGATCCGCCGGATGAAGCCGCTCGGGTTCACGCTCGACGAGATGGCCGAGCTGCTCCGCGTGGTCGACGCCCTCGCGACGAAGGACCCCGATGACGAACCAGCGCTGGCAGCCCGCCTCGACGCGTACCTCGAGGACGCCCGTGCCCGCCACGCCAAGCTCGTCGAGCGGGCCGGCATGGCCGAGGAGTTCATCGGCACGCTCGGGTCACTCCGCGCGTCGCTCCCCTGATGTCGCGGTGTCCTCGGCGAGCACCCTGGCGCGCATGCGCTGCCGCTCGAGTTCGAGCTTGAGCTCCCCCTCTTCCACGTGGAGCTGCCAGTCGATCGCCCCACGTTGCGCCCAGTCCCACATGCTCTCGCCGGGCGCAGGACCGATGTACGGCCGCTCCGCGGGAACCGTGTCTTCCTTCCGCACCAGCTCTCGCCAGGCACGGCGCAGACGAGTCGTCATCACTGTCTCCTCTTCTCGATGAACAGTTCCGCCAACACCCTTGCAGCGGGTTCTTCTCCGGCAGGCACTTTCTGCATGTCGTACATCGCCTGTGCCAGGTTCCGGCCGATCTCGCGACGCCCGACCTCCGCCGCGGTGATCAGGTCGAACACCACGGTCAACCGCGCCCAGTAGCGGTCCCGTTGCTCCCGCGCGACGTCCCGCCGCCACCGGATGACCGCCCACAGCCCACCGACGACCGCCACGAGCAGCGTGAACGCCGCCGTGCAGAGCGAAGCCACCACCACCGCGACCGCCGCAGGCGGCCAGGTCGCGAGCTCCCCCGTCCCCGTCCCCACCCGGTCCCCCTCTCGTCCCGCGACCCGGCCACGTCGAGAACGCTACGGAGTCCACGCACGCCGCCACGGGCCTCCCGGCCATCGGTGGAGAACGCCGGACGCAGGCGGCCGTGTGGAGGAAGGAACCCTGCCGCCCACGCCCCCGGACGCAGGCGGTTAGACTCGACCACCGTGATCGAACGCACCCGCATCGCCGACCTGGCAGCCCTCCCCGACGGTCCCGTCTCCGTGGCCGGATGGGTCGAGACCGTCCGAGACCAGAAGAAGGTGCAGTTCGTCGTGCTGCGCGACGAGACCGGCGCCGTCCAGCTCGTGAACCCGGCGACGCGCGAGGCCGAGGACGGCGACGAGGCCGCACAGTCCGCCCTCGCGACCACCAACGAGATCTCCGGCCTGGCGCACGGCACCTTCGTGCACGTCACCGGCACGCTGAAGCACGACGAGCGCGTGAAGCTCGGCGGGCTCGAGGTCAAGATCGGTGCGCTGCAGGTGGTGAGCGCCGCGATCCCGGAGACCCCGATCGCCGACGACTCGTCGCTCGACAAGCGCCTCGACTGGCGCTTCCTCGACCTGCGCAACCGCAAGCAGAACCTGATCTTCCGCATCCAGACGACGCTGGAGCACGCGTTCCGCACGTACTGGGTCGACCGCGACTACATCGAGATCCACACCCCGAAGCTCATGGCGTCGGCGTCCGAGTCGCGGGCCGAGCTGTTCCAGCTCGAGTACTTCGAGACGACCGCCTACCTGGCCCAGTCGCCGCAGAACTTCAAGCAGATGGCGCAGCCGGCCGGCTTCGGTGCCGTGTTCGAGATCGCGGACGCCTTCCGCGCCGACCCGTCCTTCACGAGCCGCCACGCCACCGAGTTCACCAGCGTCGACGCCGAGTTCTCGTGGATCGAGTCCCACGAGGACGTCATGGCGATGCACGAAGAGGTCCTGGTCGCCGGCATCACCGCCGTCAAGGAGAAGTACGGCAAGGACATCGCGGAGGTCTTCGGCTTCGAGCTGCAGGTCCCCGCAACGCCGTTCCCCCGCGTGACCCTGGCCGACGCGCGCAAGATCGTCGCCGACAGCGGTTACGACGTCGTCCGCGCCGACGGTGACCTGGACCCCGAGGGCGAGCGCCGCGTCGCCGCCTGGGCGAAGGAGCACCACGGCTCCGAGTTCGTGTTCGTCACGGAGTACGACGCCTCGATCCGGCCGTACTACCACATGCGGAAGCCCGGCGACCCGTCGGTCACCAACAGCTACGACCTCATCTTCAACGGTGCCGAGATCTCCACGGGTGCCCAGCGTGAGCACCGCGTCGACGTGCTCGAGGCGCAGGCCGTCGAGAAGGGCCTCGACCCGGAGGAGCTCGGCTGGTACCTCGACTTCTTCCGCTACGGCGTCCCGCCGCACGGAGGCTTCGGCATGGGCCTGGCGCGCGTGCTGATGCTGATGCTCGGTGAGCCGTCGATCCGCGAGGTCACGTACCTGTTCCGTGGCCCGACGCGCCTGACCCCGTAGTCACCAGCGAGTGAGCAGAAAAGGTCGCC
>NZ_MJGT01000105.1:10668-24633 GCF_001864975.1 Curtobacterium sp. MMLR14_002 | reverse complement strand
GGCGACCTTTTCTGCTCACTGGACGCACGCAGCACATGCAGCGCCGGGGGCGGGACGGGAGGCCCGGCTCAGCTCTGCCAGTCGATGGCGGCCCGCGCCGTGACCAGTTCGCGGATCTCCGCTGCCGCGGCCTGGTGCTCCGGGTGCACCTGGTACGCGTCGAGTCCGGCGAGGTCGTCGAAGGTGGCGACCACGGCGACGTCGTGGTTCTTGTCCGGGTAGGCGACGTTCTCGACGACCTCGAGCGACCGGATCGACTCGACGGTGCCGACCAGACCGGTCAGGAGTTCGCGGATGCGGGCGATCGACGCGGTGCGGTCGAGGTCGGTCCGCAGGGACCAGGAGACGACGTGGGAGATCATGCGCGGGCCTCGGCCTTCTCGAGCGCACGTGCGAGCCGGTCGGCGTCGACGTGCCAGTTGCTGTGGACGCGCCCGTCGATCAGCACGACGGGGATGTCCTCCGCGTACTCCTGGCGGAGGGCGTCGTCGTCGAGGATCGAGCGTTCCTGCAGGGTGACCCCCGGGTGGTCGGCGACGACGCGTTCGACCACGGGTCGGGCGTCGTCGCAGAGGTGGCATCCGGGCTTCGTCAGGAACGTCACTGCGGGCATGGTCCCAGCGTAGTCCGGGAACGCGAAAGCCCCGGCGAACCGGGGCTTCTCGTGCAGGTCCTCCGACCTGCGCAGACCTGTGAGGGTCTACTTCTTGTTGCGTCGCTGGTGACGCGTCTTGCGAAGGAGCTTGCGGTGCTTCTTCTTCGCCATGCGCTTACGACGCTTCTTGATGACAGAACCCATGTGGACCTCGCTCGGACTGATGCTGATGTACGGACACCGGGCCGAAGAGACCGCGGAAAATCAACCTGCCCGAGTCTACCGGCTGCCCGCTGGGATGTCGAACGCGCGCTCAGCCGACGTCCGCCACGCCACCGCGCAGCACGTCGGCGACGGCTGACTCGGGGACGCGGAAGGAACGGCCGAAGCGGATGGCGGGGAGCTCACCGGCGTGCACCATCCGGTACACGGTCATCTTCGAGACGCGCATCATCTCGGCGACCTCAGCGACGGTGAGGAAGCGCACGTCGTCGAAACTGCCGGTCATGGTCCGCCTTCGGGGCTCGCACGCGCGCTGCGCACGGGAGTGGTGTGACCTGTGTGGTCAGTGGCAACTGTAGAGGCGTGTGCGACCCGGTGTCCAGGATCAGTCCGCGCCGCGTGCACCGGCGCCGCCCCGTGCTCGGAAGCCCGAGCGGCGGGGCTCAGTCCTCGTCGCCCCGGCGGGTGAAGCGCTTGCGGCTGCGGTCGACGACGCGCTCCCAGCCCTGCTGCGCGCCGGAGATCGCCGCGGTCGCCCGGTACGACGCCTCGGCCATCACACGACCGAGCTCGGTGCCCACCTCCACCGTCGCCTTGCCGGCCGTGCCGTTCCGGCGGATCGACACCGGCTGGCCGTCCGGCGTCCACGCGGTGGTGGCCGGGGTGCCGTCGGCGTCGACCGCGCCCGTGAACGGCAGGACCCAGTCCTCGAGGTGCACGAGCGGCTCCGGGTCGAGCCGGTAGTAGCGGTGCTGCCCCTCTTCGCGACTGGTGACGAGCCCGATGTCGCGCAGGACGCGCAGGTGCTTCGACACCGTGGGCTGGCTGACCCCGAGGCGTTCGACGAGCTGGCCGACGCTGAGCTCCCCGCCGGTGACGTCCGAACCGTAGGCGGACAACAGCGTGCCGAGCAGCTCGCGCCGGGTCGGGTCCGCCACGACGGAGAAGATGTCGGCCATGGGGCAAGGCTAGCCGGGGCACCACGGATGTACCATGACGAACCGTCCCGGCCCATGTCCTCGGAGGCATACGCATGCTCGACCGAACCGAGCCGATCCCGCACCACGTGAGTGTCGGCCGACGGCGAGCGAGCCGGATCGCGACGGTGCTGCGCTCGTCGCCGTCCCGACTGGCGATCGTCGTGTTCATCGCGCTGATCTTCCTGTTCACGGTGCTCTTCATGACGCCGTGGGCCACCGCGGACCGCAGCAGCACCCACTTCGCGGACGCCCTGTTCACCGCGGCGTCGGTGGTCTGCGTCACCGGGCTGTCCACGGTCGACATGGCGACGCACTGGTCGGTGTTCGGCAAGGTCCTGGTGGTCATCGGCACCCAGATCGGCGCCGTCGGTGTCCTGACCTTCGCGTCGATCCTCGGCCTGTTCGTCACCCGCAAGCTCGGCCTGCGCGCGAAGCTCATGGCAGCCGGCGACTCGAACCCGCTCCGCACCCACCACGGCGCCGTGCCCGAGGGGCAGGCCGTCCGGCTCGGCGAGGTCGGCACCCTGCTCGCGACCGTGGCGGTGAGCACGCTGTCGATCGAGATCGTCCTCGGTCTGCTGCTCCTGCCGTCGGTGCTCATCGCCGGCATCCCGTTCTGGACCGCGGTCGGCGACTCCTTCTACTACGCGGCGATGGCCTTCACGAACACCGGGTTCTCACCGAACGCCGACGGCCTCGACCCGTTCGCCCACGACTACTGGTTCCTGACGCTGCTGATGATCGGTGTCGTGGCGGGGTCCATCGGGTTCCCGGTGATCCGTGCCCTGACGAAGCAGCTGCGCACCCCGCGGCGCTGGCCGATCCACGTCAAGCTCACCCTGGCGACGAGCGCGATCCTGCTCCTCGGCGGTGCGGTCGTCTACACCGCCCTCGAGGCGTCGAACCCGACGACCTTCGGCGAAGAAGGAGCCGGGCGCACCGCGTTCCAGGCACTCTTCCTGTCGACGATGACCCGCTCGGGAGGCTTCTCGCTCGTCGACTTCGACCAGCTCAACGGCTCGAGCCTGCTCGTCACGGACATGCTCATGTTCATCGGTGGCGGATCCGCCTCGACGGCCGGCGGCATCAAGGTGACGACCCTCGCGGTGCTGTTCCTGGCCGCGGTCGCCGAGGCCCGCGGTCGCCAGAGCATGGAGGCCTTCGGTCGCCGGATCCCGAGCGACGTCCTGCGGGTCGCGGTGGCCATCGTGCTCTGGGGGGCGACGATCGTGGCCGTCGCGACCGTGGTGCTCCTGCAGATCACCGACGACTCGCTCGACCGGGTGCTGTTCGAGGTGATCTCGGCGTTCTCGACCAGCGGGCTGTCCTCCGGCGTGTCCGCGGACCTGCCGGAACCGGGCAAGTACGTGCTCGCCGCCACCATGTTCCTCGGCCGGGTCGGTACAGTGACCATCGCCGCTGCCCTGGCCGCCAGCCAGAGCCGGCAACTGTTCCGCCGTCCCGAGGAGAGGCCGATCGTTGGCTGACCGCACCCGTTCGTCGCACCAGCACGGTGCCATCAGTCACGACGCCCCCGTCCTGGTCATCGGGCTCGGTCGCTTCGGGGCCGCCACCGCCGGCCAGCTCGAGCGCCAGGACCGCGAGGTGCTCGTCGTCGACACCGACGCCGGGCTGGTGCAGAAGTGGTCCGACCGGGTCACCCACGCGGTGCAGGCGGACGCGACCGACATCGACGCGCTCCGGCAGATCGGCGCGCAGGACTTCGCCATCGCCGTCGTCGGCACGGGCAGCGACCTGGAGTCGAGCGTCCTGATCACGGCGAACCTGGTCGACCTCGGCGTCCCGCAGATCTGGGCGAAGGCGATCAGCCGCTCGCACGGCACGATCCTGTCCCGCATCGGCGCCAACCACGTCGTCTACCCCGAGCGCGAGGCCGGCGAGCGCACGGCACACCTGGTCTCCGGCCGGATGCTCGACTTCATCGAGTTCGACGACGACTTCGCCGTCGTCAAGATGTTCCCGCCGCGCGCGGTCCGCGGCAAGGACCTCGCCACCACCGTGATCCGCACCCGCTTCGGCCTGACCGTGCTCGGCATCAAGCCGCCCGGCAGCCCGTTCGTGCCGGCGACGCCGGACAGCGTCATCGGTGAGGACGACGTCATCATCGTCTCGGGTTCCGAGACCGACCTGGAGCGCTTCGCCGCGTACGAGTAACGACCACCGGACGGACGGGAGGCCCGTGGCGGCGTCGCCTCGGGCCTCCCGTCCGCACTGTGGCTGCGTCCACGACGCGGTGTGCGTCTACGACGCGGCGATCTCCTCGGCACGCGCGATCGCGGCACGCGACGCGCGCAGCAGCGTGTCCGCCAGGTCGGCGTCCTGCAGCACCGCGACGGCCCGCTCCGTCGTGCCCTTCGGGCTCGTCACCGCGCGGCGCAGGTCGGCGGGCTCACGGCCCGACCGCTCGAGCAGCTCGACCGCGCCGCGGACGGTGCCCTGCACCATCGTCGCCGCCTGCTCGTGGGTGAACCCGAGCTCCTCGGCGGCACGCTGCCACTGCTCGACCAGCAGGAAGACGTAGGCGGGACCGGAACCGGACACGGCGGACAGCGCGTCGAGCTGCGACTCCGGCACCTCGATGACCTCGCCCGAGGCGGTGAACACCGACGACGCCAGCGCGACGGCCTCGGCGTCGGCCGAGGTGCCCGCGCTGATGCCGGTGACGCCGTGGCCGACGCCGATCGGGGTGTTCGGCAGGGCACGGACGACGCGGACGCCGGTGGGCACCCGTGCCTCCATGCTCGCGGTGGTGGTGCCGACGGCGACGCTGACCAGGACGGCGCCGTGCTCCAGGTCGTCGGCGACCTCGTCGAGCAGGTCCGCGATCATGTACGGCTTCACGCCGACCACGACGAGGGCCGCGCCACGGACGGCCGCCCGGTTGGCGTCGGGGTCGGTGTCGCTCGCGGTCGCGTCGAGACCGCGCTCCCGGTGGGCAGCAGCGGACGCCTCGGACTTCGTGGTGAGGGTCACGGTGGCCGGGTCGAGTCCCGCGGCGAGCAGGCCGTCGAGGACCGCGCCGGACATGGAGCCGACGCCGAGCAGGGCGGTGCGGGGCAGGTCGATCGTCATGCTCCCGACCCTACCGACGCCACCCGCCTAGGATCGTGTCGCAGACCACGAGAAGGGGACAGCTGTGAGCGCTTCCGGAGGCACGAAGGCGATCTTCGCCGCACTCGGTGCCAACATCGGCATCGCGATCGTGAAGTTCATCGCGGCGGCGATCAGCGGATCGGCGTCGATGCTGGCCGAGGGCGTGCACTCCCTGGCCGACTCCGCGAACCAGCTCCTGCTGCTGCTCGGTGGCCGCAAGGCCCGGCGAGCGGCGGACCAGGAACACCCGTTCGGCTACGGGCGTGAACGCTACGTCTACGCGTTCGTCGTCTCCATCATCCTGTTCTCGGTCGGCGGCGTGTTCTCGCTCTACGAGGGCATCGAGAAGCTCGCCCACCCGCACCCGCTCGAGAACTGGTGGCTCCCCCTGGTGGTGCTCGTCATCGCCATCGGGCTCGAGGGCTTCTCGCTCCGCACCGCCCTGCACGAGGCCCGACCGCAGAAGGGCTCGCAGAGCTGGGTGCAGTTCGTCCGCCGTGCGAAGGCCCCCGAGCTGCCGGTCGTGATGCTCGAGGACTCCGCGGCCCTGCTCGGCCTGGTCTTCGCCCTGTTCGGCGTCGGCCTGACGGCGATCACCGGCAACGGGGTGTTCGACGCGATCGGCACCATGCTGATCGCGGCGCTGCTCATCGCGGTCGCCGTGGTGCTCGGCATCGAGACCAAGAGCCTGCTCGTCGGCGAGGGCGCGACCGCCGCCGACGTCGAGCGCATCAAGCAGGCGGTGCTCGACGGCCCCGAGGTCGACGCGATCATCCACCTGAAGACCCTGTACCTCGGACCGGACGAGCTGATGGTCGGCGTGAAGGTCGCCGTCGACGGGGACCGCCGACTCGGTGACGTCGCCGCCGGCATCGACACAGTCGAGCAGCGTGTCCGGAACGCCGTGCCGATCGCCCGGGTGATCTACGTCGAACCCGACGTCCTGCGCACCGGGCCGCAGCCGCCGACCGAGGCGATCGTCATCCTCGCCGCGGACTGAAGAAGTCGTCGAGCAGCTCGGCACACGCCTGCTCGAGCACGCCGCCGATGACCTCGGAGCGGTGCGGCAGCCGGCGGTCCCTGGCGATGTCGTAGACGCTGCCGCTGGCGCCCGCCTTCGGGTCCCACGCGCCGAACACGACCCGGGGCACCCGCGCGGCCATGACGGCACCGGCGCACATCGGGCAGGGCTCGAGCGTCACCACGAGCGTGTGCTCCTCGAGGTGCCAGTCCCCCGTCACCGCCGCTGCAGCACGCAGCGCGAGGACCTCGGCGTGGGCCGTCGGGTCCTGCCGTGCCTCGCGCTCGTTCCGGCCGGTGGCGACCACGAGGCCGTCACGGTCGAGCACCACGGCGCCGACCGGGACGTCGTCGGTCTCCAGGCACCGTCGAGCCTCGTCGAGCGCGCGCTCCATCGCCGGGACGAACGGGCGGGCTGCGGGCTCCTCCACGGGACCTCCTGACGGTCGACGGCACGCTAGGCTCGACCCTATGCGAGTCCACGTCGCCGACCACCCGCTCATCACCCACAAGCTCTCGGTGCTCCGCGACCGTACGACGCCCTCCCCCACGTTCCGCGCCCTGACCGAGGAGCTCGTCACGCTCCTCGCGTACGAGGCCACGCGGGGCGTCCGGGTCACGGCGACGCCGATCGACACGCCGGTGGCGCACACCATGGGCGTCGCGATCGCCAAGCCGCGGCCGCTCGTCGTCCCGATCCTCCGCGCCGGGCTCGGCATGCTCGAGGGCATGGTCAAGCTCGTGCCGACGGCCGAGGTCGGCTTCCTCGGCATGGCCCGCAACGAGGAGACGCTCGAGCCGCAGACCTACGCCGAGCGCCTGCCCGACGACCTGTCCGGGCGGCAGTGCTTCGTGCTCGACCCGATGCTCGCCACCGGTGGCACCCTCGCCGCCGCGATCGACTTCCTGTTCGCCCGCGGTGCGCAGGAGATCACGTGCGTGTGCATCCTCGGTGCCCCCGAGGGGCTTGCCATGGTCGAGCAGGCCGTCGGCGACCGCAACGTCTCGATCGTCCTCGGTGCGCTCGACGAGAAGCTCGACGAGAACGGGTACATCGTCCCGGGCCTCGGCGACGCCGGCGACCGGCTCTACGGCCTGGCCGAGTAGCGCAGACCCGATACGTCACGGACAGGAGGCGCGGTGCCAGCTGGCGCCGCGCCTCCTGTCCGTCGTGGCGCGCGTCGCGCCCACCGCACCCGCCCGTTCCGGGCGTACCCGGTCGTTCCGGGCGTACCCGGTCGTTCCGGGCGTACCCGGTCGTTCCGGGCGTACCAGGTCGTTCCGGGCGTACCAGGTCGTTCCGGGCGTACCAGGTCGGTTCTTTCCACCCGGTACGCCCGATTCGACTTTCCATCGCGTGCGCAATGGGAAAGAACGGGCGTGGCGCTCGACGTCCGTGCGGTCGCGCTCACCGCACCGTCCGCGCGGACGGTTGACACCGCGTTGGTATACCGCAGATACTCGTCACATGACTGCAACCGTGTCCACCCGCGTCCTCTCCGAGGCGTGCTCCTCCGCAGGGGCAGTGGGGACCGTCGGCGTGATGATGCCGACCATGCCGGTCATGCGTTGTCGAATGTGTGCCTGATCGGCACCCGTTCCAGCCGGATCCCCCGCGACACCACCCCCGTCGCGAGCGCGTGATCCCCGGGTGACGGACACCGTCGGCGACGCGCACCACGCCACGAGGTCTGTCTCCCGTTCCCCCGGGTCGGCCCCGGTCCGCAGCAGGACCGCAGGGCACATCGGCGTACCGCCGTACCCGGGATGACGCATTCGACACCGGCCGCCGCGCCACCCGCGCACCGGCCACACCGCCCGGAGAACCACCATGTCGCTCACCATCGCCCAGCCCCGAACCGCGCTCCGCACCGCACCGGCCCCGACCGACCTCGGCACCGTGACGCCGATCCGCCCGCGCCCGGCCGCCCCGGCAGCGACCGGACCGGCCACCGTGCCGACGAGCCCAGTGGTCGCACCGCAGCGGAACCGCGCGCTCCCCGAGGGCACCGAGGCCCGCGGCTTCGCCCTGTACGTCGGCATCGACGAAGCGAAGGCCGCCGCCGCCGGCACGACCCTGGCCGCGGTGGTCGAGCAGCTCAAGGCCCTCACCGCGCAGCTCGTCCCGTCGTCCGAGACGTATGCAGCCGTCGCCGTCGCCGCCGAGCACTCCGGTGGCCGGGACGTCGACGTCGTCCGGCTCGCCCTGCAGGACCGCTCCGCGGTGGCCGCCCGCAAGCAGGCCGAGAAGCCCGAGCCCGAGGAGACCGGCGTCGTCATCGACATCTCGCGGAAGCGCGTGACCCTCGACGGCGAAGCAGCACCCCTGACCTACAAGGAGTTCGAGCTCCTGCAGTTCCTGGTGCTCCGCGAGGGCCAGACCGTCGACCGGTCCGCGATCATCGACGGCCTCTGGTCGGACGGCGAGGACGAGACCCCGAACGAGCGCACCATCGACGTGCACGTGCGTCGGCTCCGCTCCAAGCTCGGCGCGTTCGAGGAGATCGTCCGCACCGTGCGCGGCGTCGGATACCGCTTCGACCGGCACGCGGACGTCGCCGTGCGGTACGCGTCGACCCCGTCGCCCGACCTCTTCTGAGCCTGATCGGCTGCTCTTGGTGAACTCGCAGCGAACCGGCCCCGGAGAGGCTGGCGCGCCGTTACCGCTTCGTTATACAGTCGGTGGTGCAGACGGTGTTTGCTGTGGCACCGCCTGTGGAATGTGATTGCAGGAAACTCTTGGTGCAAGGGAGAGGGCCGGTCGCCGACAGGCGGCCGGCCCTCGTGCATGTCGCCCGGCTCCTGTCGGACCCCGTCGGTAGTGTGGTCAGACCGTACGACCGGAGGGAACGCGAACGTGAGCGAGACACGCCGCAGTGAGAAGGCGACCGCGGTCGCCGCCTGGGAAGCGCTCTTCCGCGCCCAGGTCGCCGTGATGCGGAGTCTCAACGCGGACTTCCCCGGCGACGAGATCTCGTTCAACGAGTACGACGTCTGCTTCAACCTGTCGACCCAGCCCGGCCGCCGCTGCCGCATGCGCGACCTCACCGGGCACCTGCTCCTCACCCAGCCGAGCGTCAGCCGCCTGGTCGACCGGCTGCTCGCCCGCGGCATCGTCGAGAAGCAGCCGGACCCCACCGACGCCCGCGGCGTGATCGTGGCACTGACCCCGCACGGCTTCGACGTCTACCGCCAGGTCGCCGTGCAGCACGCGGCGAGCATCGCGCAGCAGGTCGGCGCCGGACTGTCCGACCCCGAACTCCGCACCCTCACCGAACTCTGCACGAAGCTCCGGCTGGCAGTCGGCACGGCACCGAGCCGGCGGTCGACGGCCCGCCCGGTGGCCGCTGCGGATGCGGCAACGGTGTGACCGGCGCGATCGTCTGGCTCCGTGACGACCTGCGGCTGTCGGACAACCCGGCGCTCCGTGCGGCGATCGACCACGGTGGCGACGTCACGGTGGTGGTCGTCCTCGACGAGCAGTCCCCCGGGCTCCGTCCGATCGGTGCCGCGAGCCGCTGGTGGCTGCACCAGTCCCTGACCGCCCTCGATGCCGACCTGCGCGAGCGGGGTTCCCGGCTGGTCCTCCGGCGCGGCGCCGCGGCGACGGCGATCGACCAGCTCGTCGCCGACACCGGGGCGGACGCCGTGTACTGGAACCGTCGGTACGGCGCCGTCGAGCGGGACATCGACGCCGGCATCAAGACGGCCCTGCACGACCGTGGCGTCGAGGCGCACAGCTTCGCCGCGAACCTGCTCTGGGAACCGTGGACCGTGCTCACCGGGCAGGGCGAGCCGTACAAGGTCTTCACCCCGTTCTGGAACGCCGTCCAGGCGCTGCCCGAACCGCGCCATCCCCTGCCCGACCCCGACGACCTGCCCGCTCCGGCCGACGTCACGGGTGATGCGCTGGCCGACTGGGCACTGCTGCCGACGAAGCCCGACTGGGCCGGCGGCCTCCGTGACGCCTGGACCCCGGGCGAGCACGGCGCGCAGCAGCAGCTCGAGCACTTCGTCGAGCACGCGCTCGAGGACTACGACCAGCGCGACGAACCCGCGATGGAGGCCACGAGCAGCCTCTCGCCGTTCCTGCGGTGGGGCGAGATCAGCCCGTACCAGGTGTGGCACCGCCTGCACGAGCGGCTCGAGCCCGCGCAGCGCCAGAACGCCGCCGCGTTCCTCCGGCAGCTGGCGTGGCGCGAGTTCAACTGGAACGAGTACTTCCACTGCGACGACATCGCCACCGTCAACGTCCGTCGGAACTTCGACGCGTTCCCGTGGCGTGACCCGGAAGCGGCCGAGCTCGACCGCTGGCGGCAGGGTCTCACGGGCTTTGACCTGGTCGACGCGGGCATGCGCGAGCTCTGGCACAGCGGCGCCATGCACAACCGGGTGCGGCTGGCCGCCGGCAGCTTCCTCGTGAAGAACCTGCTCGTCGACTGGCGCGTCGGGGAGCAGTGGTTCTGGGACACCCTGGTCGATGCCGACCCCGCCAACAACGCGGCGAACTGGCAGTGGGTCGCGGGCTCCGGCTTCGACGCCGCCCCGTACTTCCGCGTCTTCAACCCCGATCGGCAACTCGAGCGCTTCGACCCGCACCGCGAGTACGTCCACCGCTGGGTCCCCTCCGACGAGCTGCGGCCCGAGCCGATGGTCGACCTGAAGGCGTCGCGGCAGCGGGCGCTCGACGCCTACGAACGGATGCGGCGCTCGTGACCGGGTCGCACCCCGCGATCGCTGCGGTCGTCGACCAGGTCGACGAGCTGTTCCGTGCTCGCGTCGAACAGGGCATTGCGCCGAGCAGCGCGTGGGGCGTGTTCGACCGCTCCGGCCTCGTCGCGTCCGGCGGGCACGGTGACCGCGGTGACGGCCGGAGCCCGGACGCCGACACCGTGTACCGCATCGCTTCCTGCACCAAGAGCGTCACCGCCGCGACCCTGCTGACCCTCGTCGCCCGGGGCGAGCTCGACCTCGACGCACCGATCACCGACTTCGTGCCGGCCTTCGGCGCCGTCACCCTGCCGACCCCGGACTCCCCCGTCCCCACGGTGCGGATGCTGCTGACGATGTCCGCCGGGTTCCCCACCGACGACCCCTGGGCCGACCGGCAGGAGTCGATCTCGGACGCCGAGCTCGACGAGGTCCTGCGCGGCGGCCTGCTGTTCGACTCGCTGCCCGGCACCCGCTTCGCCTACTCGAACCTCGGCTACGCGCTGCTCGGCCGGGTTGTCGCCGCCGTGACGGGGCAGCCCTTCACCGCTGCCGCCAGTGAGATCGTGCTCCGTCCCCTCGGCCTCACCGACACGGTGTTCAGCGCCGCCGAGTCGACCGGCTTCGTGGTCACCGGTGTCCGCGGACACGAGGGCGACTGGGAACCCCTGCCGATGACCGGCCCCGGCGCCTTCTCGTCGATCGGCGGGCTCTTCTCGACCGTGCGTGACCTGGCGTGCTGGGCGACACACCTCGGTTCGGCGTTCTCCGCCGCACCGGAACCCGGCCCGGTCTCCCCCGCAGACCGCCGGCTCATGCAGCAGGCGATGCGGGTCGTCCCGTCGTCCGTCGTCCCGGGTTCGGCCCGCGCGACGGCGTACGGCTTCGGGCTGTTCGTCGAGCAGGACGACCGTTTCGGCGAGCTCGTCTCGCACTCCGGCGGCTACCCGGGATTCTCCGCGCACATGCGGTGGTCCGTGCGCGACGGCCTGGGGGTCGTCGCGTTCGAGAACGCCACGCAGGCCAAGGTCTCCGCGGCCGCGCAGCAGGCGCACGACCTCGTGCTCGACGCGCTGCTGACGGCCCACACACCCGACGCGCCGGGAGCCAGCACCGACGCGACCGGAGCGAGCACCGGGGTGGCGGCGACCACCCGCGCGACGCGAGTCGCCCAGGCCGCCGTGACGCGCCTCCTGGCCGACTGGCGGGATGACCTGGCGGACGCGATCTGCACGCCCAACGTGGCGATGGACGTGCCGTACGACCGACGGCGCCGGGCGGTGGCGCAGGCCGTCGCGGACGTCGGCGCCGACCTCGGTGCCGCACCGGTGTCCGAGTACTCGGCGGCACCGTCGCACCTGCGCTGGTGGCTCCCCGGCACCTGCGGGCGGCTCCGCGTCGAGATCCGGCTCGCGCCCGCCGCCGCGGTGCGCGTCCAGACCCTGAACGTCGTCCCCGAACCGTCGGAGCGCTGACCCGGGGGCACCGACCGAGAACCCGTCGGCTCAGACCGGCGGTCGTCCGCCCACGAAGCCGAGTGCCCGTGCAGCGACCCGGGTGCCCTCGCGGGCTGCCGCACCGACGCGAACCGGATCCGTCGCCCACGCACGGACGAACCCGGCGACGAAGGCGTCCCCCGCCCCGATGGTGTCGACGACGGTCGCCGGTGTCGCGGGCACCCGGTGGACGCTGCGGCCCCGGCGCCCGATGAGCGCGCCGTCGGCCCCGGCCGTGACGACGACCAGCGGGACGTGCTCGGTCAGCCGCCGCACCGCGGCGTCGAGGTCGTCACCCCCCGCGAGGGCGAGCGCCTCGTGCTGGTCGGGGAAGAGCACGTCGACGCCCCGGAGGGCATCGAGGAACCGGTCGGCACCGATCGTCTCGATCACCGCCACCGACGAGGGGTCCACCGCCACGCGCGCTGGGCCGGTCCGGGCGCACGCCACGAGGTCAGCGAGCCGGTCGGCTCCGCCGCCGAGCATGGCCGCGCCGGTCAGGTGCACGATGTCGGCGCGGGCGACCACCGACGGCGGGACGTCGGCGGCGCTGATCTTCCCGCTCGCGGCGGGGTCCGACATCGCGGTGCGACCGTGGTCGTTGCGGACCGAGACGACGACCCCGGTGGACGTCATCGCGTCGTAGCGCAGGTGGGCGCGGACCCCGGCGTCCTCGAGCGCGCGCTCGTGGCGGTAGACGTCATCGACCCCGACCCGGGCGACGACGTCGACCTCGGCCCCGAGCCAGCCGAGCCAGGTGGCCGTGTTGCCACCGGCACCGGTCGGCCGGTGGCGGATCTCCGCGGCAGGGTCGTGCACTCCGATCCGGTGCGCGGTGGTGTGCACGAGGACGCCGTCCAGGACGTCGCCGACGACCAGGAAGCGTTTTCCGGCGCCGCGACGACGGCCCGCGACCACCCGTCCGGCGCGGGTCCCCTCGGGCCGTGACGGCGGCAGAGCGCCCTCGTACGGCATGGACATCCGCAACAGTCTACCCGGAGCCGAGTTTTTCTCCGTTTCTATCGGTGAAAACGGAGGTTTCGCGGAGAGATCGCACACAACGACCAATGGTGTCACTGATATACCGGCTGCTAGTATGTGGGCGGTCGCGCGACCACCGCCCCGACGACGGAGATGCCATGCCCAGGAAGCCCGACCCCACCCGCAAACCCGCGATCCTCGAGAAGGTCGTCGACCACTTCGTCGAGACCAAGATCGAGGACGTCACGGTCAGGGGCCTCGGCCGCGTGCTCGGCACGAGCGCCTACCCGGTCGTCTACCACTTCGGCTCCCGCGACGCCCTGATCGACTCCGTCGTCGAACACCTCGCGACCTCGCACCGAGCGCCCGCACTCGACCCGGCCGCCGACACCGACGCCCTCGCAGACCACCTGGTCGCGACCTTCGGCGGGCTCGACGACCCGCACCGTGCGCTGGCCGCACGGCTCACCTTCGAACTCGGGTCGGTCGAGTCCCTCGACGGGCGTGACCGGCAGCGCCGCGCGCACCGCTGCCAGGTCGCCGCCGTCCGGGCCTGGTGCCGAGCACACGGCGCCGACCCCGTCCTCGCCGAACGCGCGGCCCAGCACACGGTCATGGCCGCCCGCGGAGCCCAGTGGGGCGCGCTCGTCGACGGCGCGCACACCGACGCCGACGCTGCACTGCGTCGTATCGCCCACGACCTGGCAGCCAGCACGGCCGCCGCAGACCGCGTGCGCTGAGCGCACGCACCCACGCGATCGCGGACCGCTCGCGTACCCGGCGACGGGACACGGCGACGGCGCACGGCCCGGAACGTGACCCGGACCACGAACGGGAGGCACGGTGC
>NZ_MJGT01000105.1:0-10398 GCF_001864975.1 Curtobacterium sp. MMLR14_002 | reverse complement strand
GCACCGTGCCTCCCGTTCGTCAGGTGGTCACCGTGGTGACCCGCCGACGCGGATCAGAGCGTGACGAACCGCTGCGACTTCGCGTTCTCGAAACGAGCGGCGACGTTCTCCCAGTCGACGATGTTCCAGACGGCCTTGACGTAGTCCGCCTTGACGTTCAGGTAGTCGAGGTAGAAGGCGTGCTCCCACATGTCGAGCATGAAGATCGGGACGAGGCCGAACGGGATGTTGCCCTGCTGGTCGAAGAGCTGGAACGTGGTGAGCTTCTGGCCCACGGTGTCCCAGGCCAGCACGGACCAGCCGGAGCCCTGGATGCCGTTCGCGACGGCGGCGAACTGCGCCTGGAACTTCTCGAACGAACCGAAGAACTCGTCGATCGCCGCGGCGAGCTCGCCCTCGGGGACCTTCGTGTCCGGGCCGAGGTTGGTCCAGAAGATCGAGTGGTTCACGTGACCACCGAGGTGGAACGCGAGGTCCTTCTCGAGCTTGTTGATCGCGCCGAAGTTGCCGGACTCACGGGCCTCACCGAGCTGCTGCAGCGCGGTGTTGGCACCGGTCACGTAGGCCTGGTGGTGCTTGTCGTGGTGCAGCTGCATGATCTTGCCGCTGATGTGCGGCTCGAGCGCGGCGTAGTCGTACGGCAGTTCCGGCAGGGTGTACTCAGCCATGTGAGGTCCTTTCGATCAGTGGGTTGTGGACGCGGCTCCGCGGCTCACGAGAGCCGGGAACGATCGGTGAGGGAGTGGAATTCCCGGTTGTGGTAGACCAGCGGCTCGCCGCGGTCGGCGCCGACGATGATGTCGAGCACCTCGGCCACGACGACGGTCGAGCTGCCGATGGGCGTCGTCGACAGCGGTCGGCAGCGGAGCGCACTCGCCGCACTCGGCAGGTAGCGATCGCCGGACGGCAACGTGCCCCAGATCGGGTCGTCGGCGGCCGGGCTGCCGGTCGAGGCGAAGCGCTTCGCGAGTGCGACCCCGAGGGAGTCGACCAGGTGCACGACGAACAGCGGCGCACCGAGCACGACCCCGGCCGAGCCGGAGTTCGTCGAGAGCGAGAAGACGAGGACGGGCGGGTCGACGGCGACGCTCGCGACGCTCGAGGCGGTGAGGCCGGTCGGTCCGTCGGGGCCTTCGGCCGTGATGACGGCGACGCCGGCAGGGTGCCCGCGGAAGGCGGACTTGTACGCGTCGGCGATGGTTGCCGGTGCTTCGTCGGGCATGGTGATCGTGGTCGTTCCTTCGGGAGGGGCTGCCGTCACTCGGCGGCTGCCACCCAACGTATGACCTGAACCCTGGTTGAGGTCAACGATTCACAGGTTCGGGCGTGGCCGGGCGCGCCGTGGCGGGCACTTCGTGAGCAGGAATGGTCGGGTCACGCACGGCGACCCGACCATTCCTGCTCACAAAGCGAAGCGGCGCGCGCGAAGCGCAGCGGCGCGCAGCGCAGCGAAGTGCGCGCGCCCGCGCGGCCTCTCAGCGGCGCTTGAGCATGACGAGCGCGCCCGCGGCCGCCACCACCATGAGCACCGCGGCGACGCCCGCCGTGATCGTCACGCCGGAGTCGAAGGCCGCCCGCGCCGACTCGAGCAGCACCTGCCCGGCGCTGCCGCCGAGCTGCCCCGCCGCGGCGACCGCGCCGCCGAGGGTCTCCTGCGCCGCGACGTGCGCCGCCGAGGACAGCCCGTCGGGCACCACGACGTGCGCCCGGTAGGTCGTGGCCAGGATCGTGCCGAGGACCGCGGTCCCGAGCACGGCGCCGATCTCGTACGCCGTCTCGGACATCGCCGACGCCGCACCCGCCTTGTCCGCCGGTGCCGTCGAGATGATGAGGTCGTTCGTCACCGTCTCGGACGCCCCGATCCCGATGCCGAGCAGCACGAACGCGAACGCCAGGGCGGCGATGGAGGCGTGGTGTCCGAGGACCGCGACGAGGGCGTACGCCGCCGCCGAGAACAGCAGCGCGACCGACACGACCCAGCGCGGGGCGACACGCGCCACGATCGGCACGACCGCGAGCCCGGCGACGATGGTCAGGACCGACCCCGGGATGAGGACGACGCCGGATGCGAACGGGTCGAGCCCGGCCACGAGCTGCAGGTGCTGGGCGATGAAGAACAGGAACCCGGTGAGCGAGAACATCGCCGCCAGGTTCATCAGCACGCTGCCGGTGAAGGCCGTGCTGCGGAACAGCCGCAGGTCGAGCATCGGCGTGCGGGACCGCAGCTGGCGACGGACGAACGCGATGCCGCACACGACACCGACGGCGAGCATGGCGATCGCGAGGCCGCGCTCCTCGGGGTGCACGACCGACTTGATGGCCCAGGCGATCGGTGCGAGCGCGCCGAGGGACAGGAACATGCTCGGCAGGTCGACCGGCCCGGGCATCGGGTCGCGGGACTCCGGCACGCAGAACGGCACGCCGACGAGCATGAGCACGAGGATCGGCACCGCGACCAGGAACACGCTGCCCCAGTGGAAGTGTGCGAGCAGCGCGCCGCCGACGAGCGGGCCGAGGGCGTTGCCGGCCGCGAACATGGTCGACCAGACGGCGAGCGCCATCCGCCGCTCCCCCGCGTCCACGAACACGTTGCGGATGATCGAGAGCGTGGCGGGCATGAGCATCGCGCCGAACACGCCCATCGCGATCCGGGCCGCGACGAGCATCCAGGCGTCGGTTGCGAAGGCCGCGGCCACCGAGAACAGTGCGAACCCGGTCGCCCCGATCACCAGGATCCGCCGACGGCCGATGCGGTCACCGATGCTGCCCATCACGACGAGTAGACCGGCGAGCACCAGCGGGTACGCGTCCACGATCCAGAGCTGCGTGGTCGCGTCCGGGTTCAGCGCGCGGCTGATCGACGGCAGCGCGAAGCTCAGGATGGTGTTGTCGACCGAGATGAGCAGGACCGGCAGCATGAGCACGGCGAGCGCGAGGAACCGTCGGGCGCGGCTGCCGGTGACGCGGGTGGCGACGGGGCTGGTGAGCAGTGCGGACACGGCGGACTCCTGGGACTTCGAGCCGGACCAGGTCGACGGCGGGTGGTACGTGGGGCAGACGAGACGGGACGCGGGATGGACACGCGCCCCGTCAGGACTCCGTTAGTGTACCGTCCGGACGGTTTTGGTTGCAAATGCAACTGACGACGGCCGGGAGGCCCGTGCCGGTCCCGCCACGGGCCTTGCGTCGGTCCACTGGTCGCGTCGTCGGGCCTACGCCGATTCGCGGAGCAGCAACCGGTGTCGCACCGTGCGCTCGACGGCCGCGCCCGAGCGCGGCAGCTCGCCCGCGAGCATGCCGAGCGCCAGGTCGAGGGCCTGGCCGGCGACCTCGTCGAGGTCGACGGCCAGCGTGGTGAGCGTCGGCGCGACGAGCGTCCCGAGCGGCAGGCCGTCGACGCCGACCACGCGGACGTCAGCGGGGACGTCGACGCCGGCACGACGACAGGCCGACAGCACGCCGAGCGCCAGCACGTCGTTGAACGCCAGGACCGCATCGACCCGGCGGTGCTCGGCGAGGATCCGTTCGGTCCGTTCGGCACCGGCCTCTGCGGTGGGCGCGGACGCGACGACGAGGTCGGGCAGGTACCCGCGACGCCGGAGTGCCGCGACCATGTGCTCCCCGCGCTGACTCGGCGCGCCGTCGGCGGCGGCGTCGAGCACGACGGGGTGCTTCACCCCGACGTCGACGAGGTGGTCGGCGAGGTCCTCGATCGCGGCGGTCGGGTCGATCCGGACCGCGGCGCGGGTCACCGGCCCCGAGGGGTCGAGCTCGACGACCGGGACCGAGCCGAGCCGTTCGATCCACTCCGGCGCACGGGACCCGAGGTAGCCGATCACGACGTCGGTCTGGGCACCGAGGGACTCCACCATCCGGTCCGAGTCGCTCGCGAGCCCGACGTCGGCGAGCATGACGTTCCACCCGCGGGCGGCGGCCAGGCCGAGCACCGCGGAGGCGAGTGCCGGTGCGTAGGGGTTCCGCAGGTCGTTGACGACGAGCCCGAGCTGGTGGTCGCCACCCGTGACGAGCCCGCGGCCGAACCGTGACGGACGGTAGTCGAGCGCAGCCGCGGCCTGGAGCACGCGGTCCTTGGTCGCCGCGCTGATGCCGGACATGTCGTTCATCGCGCGGGTGACGGTCTGCCGGGACACCCCGGCGGCCGCGGCGACGTCGATGATCGTCGCGCGGCCGCCCGGGGTCAGGCGCGGAGGTCCAGCCATGCCACCTGTTCCGGGGAGAGGTCGACGGAGAGGCCGGTCATGGACGACCGGGCCTCCGCGATCGTACGGGGTCCGAAGAGCGGGAACGTCGGGAACGGCTGGTTGAGCACGTACGCCAGGGCGATCGCCGTCGCGGGGACGCCGAACTGTTCGCCGAGCTCCCGCGCACGCCGGAGCCGCTCGAAGTTGTCGTCCGAGTAGTAGCAGCGGACGAGTTCGGCGTCGCTGGTGTCCTCGGGCGTCGCACGGCCGGTGAAGAATCCGCGGGCCTGCGACGACCACGGCAGCAGCGGGACCTGGCGTTCCTCCAGCCACGCCTTCGATGCCGCATCGGTCGCGTGTTCGCAGCCGTCCCACGGCACGTCGTACGCCTCGGCGAGACCGAAGTGGTTGCTGAGCACCTCGAACCCGTGCTTGCCGTTGGCCCGTGCGTAGGCGTTCGCCTCGTCGAACCGTGCGGGGGTCCAGTTCGAGCCGCCGTAGACGCGGATGCGCCCGGCTCGGCGGTGTTCGTCGAGCACGTCGACGAACTCCCCCACCGGGATGTCGGGGTTGTCGCGGTGCATCATGTAGATGTCCGCGTAGTCGGTGCCCTGGCGCTCGAGGCTCTCGAGCAGCTGCCGGGTGATCGACTCCGGGTCACAGTGCGGGGTGTGGGCGCCCTTCGTGATGACCACCACGTCCTCCCGGATCCCCCGGTTCTGGATCCACCTGCCGAGCCGTCCTTCGAGCACACCGCCGCCGTAGATGTAGCCGGTGTCGAAGACGTTGCCGCCCTGCTCGACGAACAGGTCGAAGATCGCGCTGGCGTGTGCCAGGTCGGGCTGGTTGTCGACGCCCATCACCAGGCGGGACATCCGCTTGCCGACGCCCGGCACCTCGCCGTAGCGCATCGGGTTGCCGTCCTGCACGGTGAGCGGCCGGCCGGACACCGTCGGGATGTCGGCGGTCTCCGCCTCGAACGGGTAGCGCAGGCCGATCGCCGCGCGCCACCTGTCGAGCGTGCGGGCGGTGGCGAGGGTCTCGTCGATGGTCATCTGCGCCGCCTCGACCGAACCGGCACGCAGGGCGTCGGTGGTGGCGTCGGCTTCTCGGGCGTAGGGGTGCTCACCCGCGAACGACAGCGAGCGAGGGGGTTCGTCGACGGTGTGGATCTCGATGGTGGGATCGTCGCCCAGGGTCCACGGGTCGGTGAGCACGATGCGACCGCGCGAGCCGGACACCGACACGGCGTTGTCGTCCTGCACGAAGACGCCGGTCCGGACCGTCGCCGTGATCCCGCCGCGGTAGGTGAGCTGCGCGACCGTCCACTCGTCGACCCCGGTCGGCCCGAGGGTGCCCGTGGCGGTGAGGTCCACGGGCTCGGCGACGGCGACCCCGGTCGCGGCCTGCACGATCGCCGCGGCCATCGTCACCGGGTACCCGCCGACGTCGAGGATCCCGCCGCCGGCGGTGCCGACGTCGAACAGTCGACCGGTGCGCTCGCCCGTCCGGAACGCGAACGAGGCGTCGACGTGGGTCACGTCGCCGATCACGCCGTCGCGGATCAGGTCGAGCAGTGCCGCGGTCTGCGGGTGGAAGCGGTACATGAACGCCTCGACGAGCGGGAGACCGGCCTGGCGTGCAGCGTCCGTGAGCGCCATCGCGGTGCCGTGGTTCACAGCGAGGGGCTTCTCGCACAGGACGGCCTTGCCGGCCTCGAGTGCGGCGAGCACGAGCCGGGCGTGCCCGGTGTGCACGGTCGACACGTAGACGGCGTCCACCCGCGGGTCGGCGAGGACCTCGTCGTAGGTCCCGGCGGTCACATCCGTGAACCCGAACCCGGCGGCCTCGTCGGCGAAGACCTGCGCCCGCTCGGCGGACGAACTGCCGGCCGCGACCAGGACGCCCCCGCTGGCGGGCAGCTGCGAGAGGAAGCGTCGGGCGATGCCGCCGGGGCCGAGGACGGCCCACCCGGGGCGGTCGGTGGTGGTCGAGGTCGGGGTGGTGGCGGTGTTCGCCGTGTGCGCTGACATGCGGATCCTTGTCGTCTCGTGAACCTTCACGGTCGGCTCGACGCTAGCCGGTGCTTGAACGATGAGCAACGGTCCCGCGGCAATTCGTGAGCGTTCACGGCGACCACGGATCAGCTGGCGTCCGCGCCCCCGGGAACTGCTCCTAGACTCTCGGCATGGCCAGTGCCCGCGACCGTGTCCTCGACAGCTTCGTCGCCATCGTGTGTGAGGAAGGCGAGCGTCCCGCCACGCTCGACGCCGTCGCCGCGCGCGCCGGCGTCTCGAAGGGCGGGCTGCTCTACCACTTCGGCTCGAAGGCCGCCCTGGTCGAGGGGCTCTGCGAACGCCTGTCCGACCTGTCCGCGATCGACGTCGAGCGCATGCAGGACGCCGAGGACGGTGCCGCGCGCTACTTCGTCCGCAACTGCCTGTTCGTCGGCAGCGAGCTGGACCTCGCCCTGCTCGCCGCGAGCCGCCTGCAGCAGGCCGGCTACGAAGAGGCCGGACGCACCCTCGACGACACCGAGAACGCCTGGCTCGCCACCCTCGTCGACGCCCTCGGCGACGAGCCGACCGCGCAGGCCGTCAAGCTCCTCGGCGACGGGCTGTACCACCAGGCCTCACTCGGTGCCGCGAGCGAGGTGCGACCGAAGCGGGGCAGCGTCGACATGGAGACCCTGCTCACCGTCGTCGACCGTCTGATCGCGACGCGACCCGGAGCGTGAACCGGCACACCCCCGGCTGGGGATAGACTGGGGAACGATCCACTCGTCGACACCCGGAGGTATCCCGTGGGCCGCGTCATCGCCGCTGTTTTCTCGATCCTGCTGCTGCTGGTGTCGATGTACCTGTTCGGGTTCGCCTTCCAGGTCGAGTCGGGCCAGGCCTTCGTCTTCATGGCCGGCGTGCTCCTGATGAGCCTCTCCTTCTTCCTGCCGATCCACGTGTTCGGCAAGCGCTAGCCAGCAAGCACTGCCGCGAGCCAGCAAGCACCGCCGCTGGCCAGCAAGCGCGGACCAGCAAGCACAGAACGGCCCCGCACCTCACCGGTGCGGGGCCGTTCTGCGTGGAGCGTCAGATCATGAGCCGATCAGACCGGGAGGCGCAGGGACCGCAGCGTCACCGCGGTGCTGATCGCCGCGTGTGCGGCCTCGGCGCCCTTGTCCTCCTTGGAGTCGGGCAGCCCGGCGCGGTCGAGTCCCTGCTGCTCGTCGTCCAGCGTGAGCACACCGAACCCGACGGGCTTGCCGGTGTCGATCGCGACCTGCGTCAGGCCGCTCGTCGCAGCACCCGAGACGTACTCGAAGTGCGGGGTGCCGCCGCGGATGATGACACCGAGCGCGACCGCCGCGTCGAAACCGGCCTCGAGCGCGGTCTTCGCGACCACGGGCAGCTCGAAGCTGCCGGGGACGGGGATGACCTCGGCCGTCGCCCCGAGCCGCTCGACCTCGCGCTGTGCGCCGGCCAGCAGGCCCGCCGCGATCGTGTCGTGCCACTGTCCGGCGATGACGGCCACCCGGATCCCGGTGCCGTCGACCTGGTCGCGGTCCGCCGCGCCTGCTCCGCTCATCGTGTCGTTCCTTCCGTGGGCGCTGCGGTCGCTGCCGCCGCCCGGTCTGCCGCGTCCAGCCACTCGGCGAGCGCGGCGATGGTGATGACGGGCACGCCCTCGCGCGCCCCGAGTGCGACGAGCGCCGGCAGCCGCATCATGCTGCCGTCCTCGTCGACGATCTCGCAGATCGCCGCAGCGGGCCGGAGCCCGGCTGCTGTGACGAGCTCGATCGCTGCTTCGGTGTGCCCGGCGCGCTCACGGACCCCGCCCGGTCGTGCGCGCAGGGGCACCACGTGTCCGGGTCGGTGCAGGTCGTCGCGCACCGAGGTCGGGTCGGCGAGGACCCGCAGCGTACGGGCGCGGTCATGAGCGCTGATGCCGGTGGTCACACCGACGGCGGCGTCGACGGTGACCGTGTAGGCCGTGCCGCGGACGTCCTCGTTGTGCGCCACCATCGGCGGCAGGTCGAGGGCGTCGGCGATCTCGGTGCTGAGCGGCGCGCAGATGAACCCGGACGAGTGCGCGACGGTCCACGCGATCCACTCCGGCGAGGCGAGCTCGGCGGACAGGATGACGTCCCCCTCGTTCTCGCGGTCCTCATCGTCGACGACGATCACCGGGCGCCCGGCGGCGATCGACGCGATCGCGGCCTCGATGCTCGACAACCCGAGTGCCTGCGGGACGGCACCGGCCTCGGCGACCATCACCGGGCCTCCGATCCGACGGTCTCGAGCGACTGCGCCGCGGCGTCGAGCCGCAGCATGCGGCGGACGTGCCGTGCCAGGACGTCGGTCTCGACGTTCACCCGGTCACCCGGCACGCGGAGCCCGAGCGTCGTGGCCTCGAGCGTCTCGGGGATCAGGCTCACCTCGAACCAGGCCGCGTCGGGCGCGGTGTCCTCGGGTGAGACCGCGCTGACCGTGAGCGAGACGCCGTCGAGCGCGATCGAGCCCTTGTCGACCACGAGCGGGCTGAGCGCCGGCGCGAGCGAGAACCGCACGCGTCGCCAGCCGTCACCGTCTGCCGTCTCGAGCACCGTGGCGGTGCCGTCGATGTGGCCCTGCACGATGTGCCCGCCCAGGCGGTCACCCACCGAGGCGGCGCGCTCGAGGTTCAGGCGGTCCCCCACCCGGAGTGCACCGTGGGCGCTCATGTCGAGGGTCTGCTTCATGACGAAGGCGGTGAAGGTCTCGGGGGTCTGCTCGACGACGGTCAGGCAGACACCACTCGTCGCGATCGAGTCGCCGTGCCGGGCGTCCTGCACGACGACGGGGCCGTGGACGGTGAGCGCGACGGAGTCGCCCTGCTGCTCGACGGCGGTGACGGTGCCGAGTTCCTCGATGATGCCGGTGAACACTGGTGTCCTCTCAACGGGACTCCGGGGGCGTTCGACGATCGTCGGCATCGACGGACGGGTCGCACCCCACGGGTCGTGGGGTCGTCCTGTCCGCCCAGCGCGCCTCCCATCCGGACTTTCACCGTCGGTCCCGGAATCCCACCGGGTCAACCTCTGTCGGGTTCGCACCCGTCATCAGTTCGTGGACTGTCACCACCGGCTCGGAATTACACCGACCCCGGAGCGCTTGCGTAGTCGGAACGATACCCCAGGCCGCTGAAGGCCGCGCGACGCTGGCCGCGCCGTCGTAACCGGGCGTCTCGCCGGGCACGGTGAGCACGTGGCACCCGCGGTGTCCGGCGTCCGCGTCCGGTGTCCGGCGTCCGGCGTCCGCACTGCGACGATGCACGAGTCGATCGACGAGCGGTCCGTCGGAACATGCACACGCATCCGATGCGCCGACATGTTCCGACAGGACATCCGTCGATCCTCCGGTGTTCTGTCGTGGAACGCGCACGCCCCTCCGGGCACGGTGACGAGGGGCGCCACGGTGTGACGCCCCTCGATCACCTGCCGGTCAGTGCCGGCGACGGAGCACGAGCGTGCCCGCTCCGGCGAGGAGCAGCAGGAGCGCGAACCCGGCGGGCAGGACCGGCGAGCCGGCTCCCGTGTAGGCGAGCTCCGGCTGGCCGTCACCGGCCGCGGCTGCTACCGCGACGGTCCCGGCGCTGGTGCGGACCCCGCTGGTGGCAGCGGTCGTGGTGGTCACCACACCCGCAGTGGAGGCCCGGGTCGGCTCGACGACGTCGACCACGCCCACCGGGGTGGTCACCGTACCGGGCGTGGTGCCGGTGTCGATGCCCGTCCCGTCGGTGGGGACGGTGCCGGGGTCGGTGCCGGGGTCCGTACCGGGGTCGGTGCCGGGGTCCGTACCGGGGTCGGTGCCCGGGTCGGTGCCGGGGTCCGTGCCCGGGTCCGTCCCGGGGTCGGTCCCGGGGTTCGTGCCGGTGCCGGGGGTGGTGCTGGTGCCGTCACCGACGATGCCGATCCCGTTGCCGCCGATCGTGATCGGCAGGCTGATCACCGGGGTGACCTGGGTGCCGGAGAGCAAGCCGCCGTCGCCGGAGGTCGAACCGCCGGTCGTCGGGGTCGTGGTGCCGGTGGCCGGAGCCGTGGCGCCGCCGGTGCTCGTGCCGTCACCGAGGACACCGATGCCGTTGCCACCGATCGTCACCGGGACGTCGACCACCGGGGACACCTGCGTGCCCGAAGCCGTGCCGTCCGAACCCGAGGTCG
>NZ_MJGT01000104.1:0-381 GCF_001864975.1 Curtobacterium sp. MMLR14_002 | reverse complement strand
CTAGTCAGTAGCCACGCCTCGGTCATGTGCACGGGGACCACTGCTACGAGCGGAAGCTCCCACCCGGCCTTGTCCGCTCCGTCGCGTATCTCGTTATACCTATGGTCGTGGTTTCGGGAATCAGAATCCCTGTGGACGAAAAGAAGATTAATACCAGTGAATTCTCGCAGAACCCGATGGACCTTGTCTTCTACGGTTGCAGACATGGGCAGAGATTCGCCGTAGGCGCTGGTTGCGCCAGCGTCGAGGAGGAGTTCTCGGATGACCGAAACAAGAGGTGCATCCGAGACGCCCTCGCACGCGAGAACAAAATTCACCTCAAGGGTCATTTCATCGACCCCTTTGCCTCAAACGCCCGCCACATTGGGGACTCTTCCGGCC
>NZ_MJGT01000103.1:0-325 GCF_001864975.1 Curtobacterium sp. MMLR14_002 | reverse complement strand
CAGTTCACCGTGTCACAGGCGCTCGAGGAGCTTCTCGACCAGGACAGTCAGCGGACGAGCGCGGAGGACATCCTGTCGCTAACGGTCTGCGAACCGGCGCTCGGCTCGGGCGCCTTCGCGATCGAGGCTGTCCGTCAGCTCGCTGAGCAGTACTTGAGGCGCCGCGAGGAGGAGCTCGGTGAGCGCGTCGATCCGGACGACCGCCCGCGCCAGCTGCAGAAGATCAAGGCGGCGATCGCGCTTCACCAGGTGTACGGCGTCGACCTCAACGCGACCGCCGTCGAGTTCGCCGAGATCACGCTGTGGCTCGACACCATGTCGGAGG
>NZ_MJGT01000102.1:0-305 GCF_001864975.1 Curtobacterium sp. MMLR14_002 | reverse complement strand
TCGACGCAAGCCGGCTGGCACGCAGGTCCGTTCATCCACCGCAGCATCCAGCATCTCATCGACACGTACGCCCCGGGCAACGGCGGATGCACCTATCTGGGTTGGAGCGAGTTCATCGGACGCAAGCAAATAGTCAAAAAGAAGGAACAGGAGAAAAAAACTCTCATGGTAGACGAAGGACAACTCGAAGTGCTTTACCGCTTCTACTTAGGAACGCCGATCAGCCAGTACGGCTATGACAACCGGCTCGGCAAGCAGACGTTCGCTCAGGCGCAGCGTGAGATCGGAGACGCCAGTGCTCAGAA
>NZ_MJGT01000101.1:0-263 GCF_001864975.1 Curtobacterium sp. MMLR14_002 | reverse complement strand
GTCGGCTTTGACGGGCCCGACTTCACCACGCCGCCGCTCACAGCCACCCCGGGCCGCTACCGCCTCCGGATCAGCGCCGCTCACCGCGACGAACCCTGGATCGATGAGGTCATCGAACGGTACCGATTCGACGCTTGGCCCATCCTCGACGATCTTCCGCCCACCATCCACCGCGCAATTTCCACGCCTTGACCAAGTGGCGAGCGTTCCACTTCCACCCGCCGAGCGGCAATCAGTCCGTCCGGTAGCCGATCGGCTAACGG
>NZ_MJGT01000100.1:0-287 GCF_001864975.1 Curtobacterium sp. MMLR14_002 | reverse complement strand
CGGTAGCCGATCGGCTACCGGACGCTCGGCTGCGTGGAGCAGGGGCGCGAGGTGCCCTGTCCGCGAGGGACGACCGTTCGGGACGAGGACGTGCCAGCGTCGACCTGTGGCAAAAGGTCCGGCGGCGCCGGCTCAGCCCCTCGCCATCACCGCGTACCTCACGGCAGAAGAAGAAGGCGATGGTGCCGACCACCAGCCGCGCACTCAACTCGATGCCGAACCGCCCTGTTGAACGTCGAAGCAGCGCGCACAAGTGCAGGTCGAGCAGCGCGGCGGAAAGCTGGCGA
>NZ_MJGT01000099.1:0-492 GCF_001864975.1 Curtobacterium sp. MMLR14_002 | reverse complement strand
CCTGCCACCGCTCGGATGCGTCATGGTCGCGCAAGGCAATCGTCTCCTCGGCGGCGACGTCGATCGGCGCGAGGGCAGACTCGAACGACCCCACGCTCGACTACCACTTCATCGCCTGCAGCGGCGCCGTCGCAGCCGACGTCAGCGCGAGTGCGTCCGGAGAGCGCGGCACGAAGACGAGGGAGCTCCCGCAGATCGAACAGGGATACCTGGACGAGAACACGACCCTCGTCACGATCACGATTGGCGGCAACGACATCGGTTTCTCCGACGTGGTCCGACAGTGCGTCGTCTCGGGCAAGCTTGAGACCCCGTGCCGCGAACTCCCACAGCTGTCGAACGGGAAGAGTTTGGAGAACAAAACAAAGGAACTCACGGACGCGGCCGAAGACAAGATCCTCGGCGTGCTTTCCTCGATCCAGCAAGCCGCTCCCAACGCGAAGATCGCGATCTTGGGGTACCCGCCGATGTTCTCGAACGGCGTTTCCTGCG
>NZ_MJGT01000098.1:0-241 GCF_001864975.1 Curtobacterium sp. MMLR14_002 | reverse complement strand
GGGCCTCCCGTCCGTCCGTGTGGTCGCGTCTGCTTGCCGCAGCGCGTCCTGCGGAGCCCGTGGGCTAGTGCTTCTCGTCGACGAGCGCGATGAAACGACTACCGATGCCCTCGACCTCACGCCGCGTCAGGCCGGCGGTGGGCTCGGGCGCCTGGTACGGGGCGTGGTAGTCGCACATCAGGTAGTCCCACTCGGGCCACCACTTCTTCGGGCGCGCTTCTTCGTCGAAGCCGCAGACCAC
>NZ_MJGT01000097.1:0-459 GCF_001864975.1 Curtobacterium sp. MMLR14_002 | reverse complement strand
CCTCTGCGAGCAGCTACGTATCCCCGCTTGCGGCGTCATTGGCAATTCGTCAATGAACTACGGTTGTTCGAGATCCACAATCTCGTTACCTATGGTGTACACGTGTACTCAACCTGCGGCGAAGTCAACTTCTCGCAAGCGACGAACCTCTACCACCCTCAGACCGTGATCGGATCGCTCCGCCATACTGGGGAAGGCGAGGAGCCGGGCTTGAAGGACCGTGAAGGCAAGTGGGACCTCCGGCCGCACAAGTCCAGGATCGTCACGGTAATCGACGAAACGCTCGCTTCTTGGCACGCGGTACTCGAAGACGAGTCGGTGCCGATGCGGCAAGCTCGGATGGTCTACGCGGTGAACCGTTCGACTGCCGCTGTGCTCGACAAGCTCTCAAAGGGAAAGCGCGTCGGAGACCTCCAACTAGACTATTCCGCTGGCTGGAACGAGACGACCGATTTCAAA
>NZ_MJGT01000096.1:0-216 GCF_001864975.1 Curtobacterium sp. MMLR14_002 | reverse complement strand
GCCTGGCCGGTGCCGGTGAAGGTGGGGCGGGGGCCGGTGGCGGTGCCGTTCATCCCGGGGGACGTGACCGTCAACGGCGCTGCCGTGGCGGTGATGGAGAAGCGGACGGGGGCTTCGCTGGTGGCGTTGCCGGTGGTGGTCTGCTTCGCGGTGAGGGCGTAGCTGCCACGGCCGAGGTCGATGTTCGACGTGGCGGTCCACTTGCCGTCGGTGTTG
>NZ_MJGT01000095.1:0-317 GCF_001864975.1 Curtobacterium sp. MMLR14_002 | reverse complement strand
CGCCAGGCGCGTACTGGCCCCGGAACCGCGGTGCTGCGGGCCGACGGCCACGCTCCGGATCAGCACGTGCAGGCCGTCAGCGCTCGCCTCGAACCCGGTGCTGCCGACCACCCTGCCGGCGTCGTCGCGGTCGATCCAGAGCCGCACCGCCGGCTCGTCGAGCCCGGCGAGGGTCAGATCCGCCCCGACGAGGAACGCACGGAGCGCCTCGACGTCGTCCGCGTCGACGGGCTGCAGGGTCAGAGGGCCACGCCTTCCCAGCGCGGGCCGGTCGCGGTGACGACGACGCGGCGGGGTTCGTCGGGCACGTCGTCCGG
>NZ_MJGT01000094.1:0-195107 GCF_001864975.1 Curtobacterium sp. MMLR14_002 | reverse complement strand
GCCTCCCGTCCGTCGTCAGTCGCGTTTGCGGACGCGAGACGCCGGCGTCAGCGCGAGACGCCTCCGAATCCGGCGGCGTCTCGCTGACTCGGCGGCGTCCTTCGAGGACGCCGGCGTCTCAGACCTCGGCGGCGAAGGACGCGGCCCGGACCTGCAGGTCCTCGATGCGCCGGAGGCGCGCGGCCTCGACGTCGTAGCCCTCGTAGGCGGGCGGCGGGAGCTTCCGGACGTTCCGCGAGCACTGGAAGTCCTGGCAGACAAGGGTGCCGACGGTGTTGCCGTTCCGTCCGGCCGGCCCGGACCGTTTCGCGCTGTAGAACGCGACGTCGTTCGGCAGCTTGACGTCCTGGCACCACGAGCACTGGGCACGGGAGCGGGGCGAGGCCTCGGCCTGCCGGAACAGGATGCCGATCAGGTCGCCGTCCAGGGTCGGCACGACGGCGTACGCACGCCGACCGATCTTCGGGTCGCGCCAGCCGAGGTAGTCGAGCGCGTCCCAGTCGAGCGTCTCGAAGTCGGCGGGCAGCGTGAGGTCGGACACCTCCTTGCGCGAGGCGTTGACGAAGGACGTGCGGAGGGTCTTCTCCACGATGGGGAGCATGGGTGATCGCTTTCGTACGGGCCCGGGGCGTGCGGACGCACACCGCACCGGGCGGAGGAGGTCAGGGTTCGACGAGGTCGGCCGCACCCGAGGGCACGACCGAGGGCCTCACGCCCTGATGCCGGCGATACGGGCGCCGACCACCTCCTGGAAGCTCACCCGACCAGCCTACGACCGGGTGTCAACCCCGGCCCGGTCCGCCCGCGGTCGGTTCGGCGTCGCCGTGACCAGGACGACCGAGCCCTCGTACGTCGGGCGGATCCGCAACGAGCCGTGCCGCCGGTCCCACTCCCCCGACTCCAGCGCGGTCCGGAGCGCGGCCACCGACCGCCGGACGGTGAACTCGTCGACCAGTCCCCATGCCGGGTCCGCCTGGCGCACGCCGGGGTCGAGCAGTCGCTCGGGGCGGGCGTAGTACGCCTCGGCGAACCCGTCGACGCACGTGAACGGGATCGGCAACGGGGTGGTCGTCACGGTGTCGTCGCCCAGTGCGTCGGCGATCCGCGGCAGTGCGGGGTGGCGACGGGCGTCGGCCGCCAGCACCTCGGGCGCGTACTCGGTGAGCCAGGAGCGCTCGATGCGGTCGGGGTCGAACGTCAGCACCACGATGGGGCCCCGGGTCACCCGACGCACCTCGGCGAGCCCGCGCTCGAGGTCGTCCCACTCGTGCAGCGAGAAGCTCGTCATCGCGGCGTCGAAGGTGTCGTCGGCGAAGGGCAGGTCTCCGGCGGGCTCCACGGCGGTCACGTCGCGATTGGTCGGCGCGTACGAACCGGCACCGGCACCAGCGCCGATGTCGAGCACGGTCCGGGCGTTTCCGAGTGCCTTCGCGACCGCACGGGCGAACGCGGGTTCGGGCCGGCGGTGCTGCCGGTGGTCCGCGTCCCCTGCTGAGCCGTCCGTGGTCCTCGTCACGTCCCCACCCTACGAACCCGCGCTGCTATGTTCGACGGATGCTCGCAGACAGTGGTCTCGGATTCGTCGTCGTCCTCTACGCCCTGTTCGTGCTGGCGCTCGCCGTGCTGGCCGTCGCCCTCATCGTGCTCGTGTTCGCCGCGATCCGTGTGCTGCGGTTGTCGGCGATGGAGCGTCAGCTGCGCATCGAGCGGATGCGCTCGCCGGAGCTGTTCGGCGGCGACGTGCCGCCCCAGGCGTGACGGTCCGACCGCGAGGCTGACGCTCCCGGCGGTCCGGGGGCCGGGTCAGTCGACCGACTCGGACTCGGACTCCGACTCGCGCAGGGCCGCGTACTGCTCTGCCCGCTCCGTCGCGGCCCAGCTGCCGAGCAGCGCGAGCGACCGCTCGGACTCGCTGCCCGGTTCGGCCGAGTACGAGAACAGCGTCAGTCCGGGGTCGGCGACCAGGTCGAGCGCCTCGTAGGACAGCCGCAGCTCCCCCACGATCGGGTGGTCGATGCGCTTCTTGCCGGTGCGCTGCATCCGGACGTCGTGGGCGGCCCACCAGCCGCGGAACTCCTCGCTCCGGGTGGAGAGCTCACCGACGAGCGTGATGAGCCCCGGCTCGCAGGGGTTCGACACCGCGGCGGTCCGGAGCACGGCCACGGCGTCCTTCGCGGTCTGCGCCCAGTCGGGGAAGAAGTCGCGGGCGGCCGGGTCGAGGAAGGTGAAGCGTGCGGTGTTCACCGGGCGTCCGGGGCCGGCGAAGAGTGGTGCGTAGAGCGCACGGCCGAGCTCGTTCGTCGCGACGACGTCCCCGCGCTCGTTCCGCACCCAGGCCGGTGCGCCGGTGATGGCGTCGAGCAGCCGCTGCACGCCGGGGCGCACGCGGGTCGGCACGTTCCGGTGCATGACCTTCGCGCCGGAGTTCGCCAGGCGCGTGAGGTCCCACAGGTGCGCACGCTCGTCCTCGTCGAGCTGCAGGGCGCTCGCCAGGCCCTCGAGCACGCTGTCCGAGACGCCCTTGAGCGAGCCGCGCTCGAGTCGCGTGTAGTAGTCGACGCTGACGCCGGCGAGCATGGCGACCTCGTGCCGACGCAGCCCGGGCACCCGTCGGACCCCTCCGCCGAACGACGGCATGCCGACCTGCTCGGGGGTGAGCCGCGCCCGCCTGGAGGACAGGAAGTCGCGAATCTCGTTGCGCACGTCGATACCCATGGGGAGAGCGTACGTGCCCGGGCCGTGCGTCCGGCAGGCACGGGCGGTACCCGTCAGCCGGTCAGGGCGCGGCGGGGCCGCCGGCCGTCGCTGACTGGTCACGACACGTCGCGTGCCGTGCGCCGTCCCGTCGCAACCTGTCGGCTGGTGGCGCCGCAGGCGACGGCCTGTGACCGCTCGTCGGTGTCTGGCGGGGTGTTGCGACCGCCCGGAGCAGACGGGAGGCGCGGGGCGGCCCCGCCACGCGCCTCCCGCTCGCCGTCTGGTCGCGTTCTGTTGCGTGACCGGCCGTGCCCGACCGCTCGCGACACGTCGCGTGCCGCCCGCCGGGTGGTCGCGACCTGTCGGCTGGTGGCGCCGTAGACGACGGCCTGTGACCGCTCGCCGGCGTCCCGCGGGGTGTTGCGACCGCCTGCGCCAGGGGCTTCCCCCCGCTCTGTCCCGCGGTCAGGGCGCGGCGTCGGGTCCGATGCGCACCCGCGCGACGCGGTGACCGTCCATGGCGGTCACCTCGAGGCGGTGGCCTCCGGCCAGGACCACGTCACCGACCTCGGGCACGCGGTCCAGCTGCACCTGCACGAGCCCACCCACGGTCTCGTAGTCGCCGTCCGGCAGGACGGGACCGCCGTCCGCAGCCAGGTCCTCGAGCACCGTGGCACCGTCGACGCCGTCGTGCGCCAGCACCGACTCGTCGTGCTCGGTGGAGTCCCACTCGTCGCGGATGCGGCCGACGAGGTCCTCGAGTAGCGCCTCGAGCGTGACCATGCCCGCGCTGCCGCCGTACTCGTCGACCACCAGGGCGATCTGGTGGCCGTCGGTGCGCATGTCCGCGATCGCACTCGACAGCGACTTCGTCTCGGGCAGGGCGAGCACCGGCCGGACGAGCGTGGCGACCGGTGCCGAAGGATCGACCGGACGCAGCAGGTCACGGAGGTGCACGAAGCCCCGGACCTCGTCGCGCCCGCCGGAGGTCACGAGGTACCGGGTGTGCCCGGCCGCGATGGCCTGGTCGGTGGCCTCGGCGACGGAGAGACCGGCATCCAGCGTCGAGACGTCGTACCAGGGGCGCATCGACTCGCGCAGGATGCGGTCACCGGCGTCCAGGGCGCTGCGGGCGATCCGGCGTCCCTGCTCGTCGACGCCGGTGTGCTCGTCGACCAGGCCGCGGAGCTCCTCGGTGCTCATCGACTCGCTGCGGGCGTCCGGGTCGCCGCCGAGCAGTCGCACGACGGTGTCGGTGGACTTCGAGAGCAGCCAGATCACCGGCCGCATCAGCACCGCGAAGCGCTCCAGGGTCGGTGCGACGGCCATCGAGAAGCCCTCGGCACGCTGCAGGGCGAGGCGCTTCGGCACGAGCTCGCCGAACACGAGCGACAGGTACGCGATGACGAGGGTCATCAGCACCAGCGCGACGGCTTCGGCCGTGCCCTGCTCGAGGCCGAGCCCCTGGAACAGCGGCGCGACGTCGGGTGCGATCGAGGACGCCCCGTACGCGGCGGAGAAGAACCCGGCGACGGTCACGCCGATCTGCACGGCGGACAGGAACCGGTTGGGGTCACGGCCGAGCTCGGCGACCCGCATCCCGCGGGGGCCGCGGCGTTCGAGCTGCTGCAGCTGGGATTCGCGGAGGGAGACGAGTGCGATCTCGGCGGCCGCGAAGACCCCGCCGACGAGCACGAAGAGGATGACGAGCCCGAAGGCGATCCAGGTGTCGGCACCCATCAGCGGGCAGCCGCCTCGGATCGACGACGGGCGGGCGGTCTGTGGGGATCGTCCATGCCTGTGAGTCTGCACAGGCCGACTGGGACATCACCGTGCTGCGGCTCGACAGCGGCTGTGGATCCGGCCTCGCGACGGGGAGCGGCCGGTGCGGGGAGCGGTCGCTACAGCGTGAGCGAGCGACCGATGCGGGCTTCGAGCCACGCCTTCGGGTCGATCGGCGTGACGCCGTCCATCAGGACCTCGAGGTGCAGGTGGGCACCGGTCGAGACGCCGGACGACCCGACGAGCCCGATGAACTGCCCGGCCGCGACGGTGTCGCCGACCTTGAGCGGCGAGGAGCCGGGGATCATGTGGCCGTAGAGCGTGGACACCTGACGCCCGTCGACCACGTGGTCGATGATGACCGCGTTGCCGTACGAGAAGTAGGTGCCCGAGACCCGGACCTTGCCCGCGGCGACGGCGCCGATCGGCGTGCCCATGCCCGGGGTGAAGTCGAGGCCCTGGTGCAGCGACGAGCACGCGCCGCACGGTGCCGAGCGGTACCCGAAGCCGGAGCTCATCTGCACCGGGCCGGGGAACGGCGAGCGGACCGCGCCGCCGAACGACACGGCGCCACCCGCGGTCGCCGCGGTGTCGGCGGAACCAGCCGTCTTCGTGGTGACGGTCGAGCCGCCGCCGACGGTGAACCCGTCACGGTCGAACCCGGCGGCCGTGACCGCCTGGGTCACGGCGTAGTCCTGGGTGCGCACGATCGGTGCGATGGTCGAGGTGGCCATCGAGGTGCCGGCGCTCGCGTGGGCGGGCATCGCCGAGGCGGCGAACATCGCGATGGCGGCCGCGGCGCTGGTGAGGGTGATCCGTCCGGCGCGGGCCGACCGGGAGGCCCGGGGTGCGCTGGCGACGCGGGTCACCCTGGGTGCGGGGCGACGGACGACCCGCTGGATGCGGTCGTCGACGTGCTCGGTGGTGGCGCGTGCGGCTGCGGAGCGGCGGCCGGCCGGCTCGGCCGAGGACGCGGTCGCGGTCGCGAGGACGACGGCCTGCACGGGCTTGGCGACCTTCGCAGCCTTCGACGCCTTGGCCGGTTTCGCGGCCTTCGCCGGCTTGGCGACCTTCGCGGCCTTGGCCGGCTTCTCGGGCTTGGCGGCCTTCGCGACCGGCGCCGTCTTGCTGCGACGCTGCGGTCCGCGGGCTGCTGCACGCTCGGCCTCGAGGGCGGCGCGACGGGACAGGTGCACCACCGGGGTCTCCGGGTGCTGGTCGAGTTCGGGTGCAGTCGTCATGGCCGCCCACCATTCTGCACGACTCTGTCGCTTTGTACAGGCCCTTTCGTGATCTTTTCGTTACCGAGTGCGCTGGGAGCCCCCTGATCACCACGGGCGGAAACGGCCCCCGGGCCCTCCGCATCGGTACGGTCAGGGGAAAGCGACGGAAGGACCCGCACCATGGCCCGATCGCCGCGTGAGCGGTACGGAACGGTCGACCTGGCGTCGGCCGACGTCGTGCTGGCCGGTACCCAGGAACTCCTGCCCGTGCTCCGAGCCGCGGCCGTGCGCGCCGGGATCGACGCCGCGCGGATGCGGGTCATCGGGGTCGACGACCTGCCGGACCCCGAGGAGACGTGGGACGCGGCGTTGGCCGTCATCGCGATCCGTCGACCCGGTGACGACCCCGCGTTCCACCGGGCGCAGGCGGCCGCCGAGCTCATCGCGCCGATGCTCGCGCCGCACGCCGTCCGCATCGTCGTCACGGTGTCCGGGGTGACCCGCCTGGCGCCGAAGCTCGAGCGCACCCTGACATCCGAGGTCCTGCACCAGATCGATGCCGCGTCGGCGTCGTCCGGGTTCCGCCGGCCCTTCCGGCCGCTGCGCATGCGGCTCGGGCTCGCCGGGCTCCGTGCCGCCGGTGTCCGGGTGTTCCGCGTCTCGATCGGCGACTGAGCGGACGCCGAGCAGGTCACCGGGTCGGCGCGCCCCGTAGTTCGAGGGCGATCTGCTCGGCGTCCAGGTTCTGCAGCATCGACTCGAGCACCTCGGCGTCGAACGTGCCGTCGTCGCGGGCGTCGAGGATCGCGGAGCGCTGCGCCTGGAGGACCGCGAGGCGTCGCGCCTTCTCGCGCCCCATCCAGGCGCGGAGCTCGGCTGGGTCCGCCGCCTCGAGTTCTCCGCGCGAGGCCGGGGGCTGTTCACCGGTGCGCGGTACCTGTTCGGCCGCGCTGCGCATGAGCTCGAGCAGACGCTGTCGTTCCTCGGTGTCCTTTGCAGCGGTGTCCGATGTGGGGGCGGCGATGCGTCGGAGCAGGGGACCGATCGTGCCGCCCTGGACCACCAGGGACAGCAGTGCGACCGCGAAGGCGACGAACACCAAGAGCGATCGCTGCGGGGTGCCCTCCGGCAGGGTCTGCGCAGCTGCGACGGTCACGGCCCCGCGCATCCCCGCCCAGACCACGGCGGTGCCCTCGCGCCAGCCCAGCGGCGCCTTCGTGTAGTACGCGATGTCCGCCAGGGTGCGGCGGACCCGGGTCGTGAACCGGTCGAGCTCTCGTTCCGAGGGCGCGCGGTTGCCCGGTCGGTGCTCGCGGATCACCTCGCTCATCGCGTCGCGGTCACCGGCGTGCATCTCGGCGAAGCGCCCCTGCATCCGCTCGCCGCGCTTGGCGCTCGCCGACAGCGCGAGCAGCAGCGGGACGACGTACGCGGCCCGCACGAGCACGGTGAGCACGAGGGCCCCGACGGCGATGAGGAGTGCCGGTCCGACGCCCGTGTGCTCGTCCTGCACGTCGCCGAGGATGGTCGCGAGTTCGAGTCCCATCGTGAGGAACACCGCGCCCTCGAGCACGAGTTCGATGGTCTGCCAGTTCTGGGCGTCCGACAGCCGGTGCCCCGGAGGGAGCTTTCGCGGCCCGACGATGCCGGTGAACAGGCCCGCGACGACGGCGGCCACGAGTCCGGACCCGCCGAAGTGCTCGGTGGGGACCGCCGCGACGAACGGCACCGCGAAGGACAGCGCGGTGTTCACCGCGGCACTCGGCACGCGCGCGCGGACGAAGACGTTCAGCCAGCCGACGAACCACCCGACGACGACGGCGATGGCCACGGCGCCCGCGAAGTCGCCGAGGGCGCCCCAGAACGAGAACGAGGCGGCCGCTGCGACGATGGCGGTGCGCAGGAGCACGAGCGCGGTGGCGTCGTTGAGCAGCGATTCACCGTCGAGGATCGAGATCGCCCGGCGTGACACCGAGGTCTGCTTGACGATCGAGGTGGCGACCGCGTCGGTCGGGCTGACGATCGCGCCGAGGGCGATGCCCCACCAGAAACCAAGGCCCGGGATCACCCAGGCGAAGAACAGCCCGAGCACCAGGCTCGACGCGACGACGAGCAGGACCGACAGGCCGCTGATCGCGCCGAACTCGCGCCGGAAGTTCATCGACGGCATCGACACCGCCGACGAGTACAACAGCGGCGGCAGGACCCCGGCGAGGATCCACTCCGGTTCGATCTCCGCGTGGGGGATGAACGGCATCAGGCTCGCGACGATCCCGACGACGACGAGCACGAGCGGTGCCGCGATCCCGATGCGGGGGCCGAGCACGGCGGCGCCCGCGATGGCGATCAGGGCGATGACACCCACGACGAGGAGTTCGGTCACGGGTCCAGGGTGTCACCACCGGCCGGATCAGGCTCCGTCGGGTCCGGGGCCCTGCGCGGCGCTCGCCTGCACCGACGGGTGCGGAGGAGCGGCGTGCGTGACGACGGAGACACTGCCGACGGCGAGCACGAGTGCCAGCGCTCCGGCGGTGCAGGCCGTCCCGATCCGCCGCAACCGCGACCGGCTGCCACGCTGACGCGGTGCGAACCGCTTGGCACTCGGTCGGGGTTCGGGGCCGACGAGCCAGGGACCGGAGCCGTCGGGGTCGTACGAGAACGGGCCGGAGCCGTCCGGCGCGTAGCGGTAGGGACCGCTGCCGTCCGAGGCGTAGGCGGACCGCAGGTCCTCCGCGGTCCAGCCGAAGTCGTCCGGGGTCTGCCGTGTGGTGGTCATGCGCGCTCTCCCTCGCTCTGGTGCTGCGGAAGACCAGTCCACGCACCGTTCCTATGTGTCGACAGTGCGCCTCCAGGGTGTCGGCCGAGCATCTGCCGCGCGGAAGCGGGGGCCATGTATCTTGATGTCGAGACATCCTGAGCCACGAGTACCGTGGACGTACCGACGGTCGAACAAGGGAGTACCCGCCAGCATGGCCAAGATCATCTACACCCTCACGGACGAGGCGCCGTTCCTCGCCACCCACTCCTTCCTCCCGGTCATCCAGGCCTTCGCCGGCACCGCGGGTGTCGACGTCGAGACCCGCGACATCTCGCTCGCCGGCCGGATCATCGCCCAGTTCCCGGAGCGGCTCACCGACGAGCAGCGCCTGGACGACGCCCTCGCCGAGCTCGGCGACCTGGCGAAGACCCCCGAGGCGAACATCATCAAGCTGCCGAACATCTCGGCGTCGATCCCCCAGCTCAAGGTCGCGATCAAGGAACTGCAGGCGCAGGGCTACGACCTGCCCGACTACCCGGACGAGGCCACGACCGACGAGCAGCGCGACGTCCGCGCCCGCTACGGCCGCGTCCAGGGCAGCGCCGTCAACCCGGTGCTGCGCGAGGGCAACTCCGACCGCCGCGCACCCCTGTCCGTCAAGAACTACGCCCGCAAGCACCCGCACCGCATGGGCGCCTGGTCGCGTGACTCGAAGACGAACGTCACCACCATGGGCGTCGACGACTTCCGGTCGAACGAGAAGTCCTGGATCGCCCCCGCCGACGACGTCCTGACGATCACCTTCGTGGCCGAGGACGGCAGCGAGCAGGTCCTCAAGCAGTCGATCCCCGTCCTGCAGGGCGAGGTCGTGGACGGCACCGTGCTGCACGTGGCCGCTCTCGAGTCGTTCCTGCGCAAGCAGATCGAGCGCGCCGCCGCCGAGGACGTCCTGTTCTCCGTGCACCTTAAGGCCACGATGATGAAGATCTCCGACCCGATCATCTTCGGCCACGTCATCAAGGCGTTCTTCCCGTCGGTGTTCGAGCGCTACGGCGACGACCTCGCCGCCGCGGGCCTGACCCCGAACGACGGCCTCGGTTCGATCCTCGCCGGCCTCGCTGCGCTGCCGAACGGCGCCGAGATCGAGCGTGCCTTCAAGCAGGGCATCGCCGACGGCCCCGAGCTCGCCATGGTCGACTCGGACAAGGGCATCACGAACCTGCACGTGCCGAGCGACGTCATCGTCGACGCGTCGATGCCGGCGATGATCCGCACCTCGGGGCACATGTGGGGCCCGGACGGCGACGAGCACGACACCCTCGCCGTCATCCCCGACTCGAGCTACGCCGGCATCTACCAGGCCGTGCTCGACGACTGCCGCGCCCACGGCGCCTTCGACCCGTCGACGATGGGCTCCGTGCCCAACGTCGGCCTGATGGCGCAGAAGGCCGAGGAGTACGGCTCGCACGACAAGACGTTCGAGCTCCCCGGCGCCGGTGTGGTCCGCGTCACGACCGCCTCGGGCGACGTCGTCATCGAGCACGACGTCGAGCCCGGTGACATCTGGCGCGCCTGCCAGACCAAGGACGTCGCCATCCGCGACTGGGTGAAGCTCGCCGTCACCCGCGCGCGTGCCTCCGCGACGCCGGCCGTGTTCTGGCTCGACGAGACCCGCGCGCACGACGCGAACCTCATCGGGCTCGTTCGCAAGTACCTCGGCGAGCACGACACCGAGGGCCTGCAGATCGAGATCCTCGCGCCCGAGGACGCCATGCGCTTCTCGCTCGAGCGCATCCGCCGCGGCGAGGACACGATCTCGGTCACCGGCAACGTCCTGCGCGACTACCTGACCGACCTGTTCCCGATCATGGAGCTCGGCACCTCGGCGAAGATGCTCTCCGTCGTCCCGCTGCTGGGCGGTGGCGGCCTGTTCGAGACCGGTGCCGGTGGTTCCGCGCCGAAGCACGTGCAGCAGCTCGTGCAGCAGAACTACCTGCGCTGGGACAGCCTGGGCGAGTTCCTCGCACTGGCGGTCAGCCTCGAGCACCTCGCCGGTGTGACGGGCAACGAGCGGGCGAAGATCCTGGGCGAGACCCTCGACCGTGCCACCGGGACGTTCCTGGAGCAGGACAAGTCCCCGGGTCGGAAGCTCGGCTCGATCGACAACCGCGGCAGCCACTTCTACCTGGCGAAGTACTGGGCCGAGGAACTCGCGGCGCAGACCCAGGACACCGAGCTCGCGGCGTCGTTCGCGGACCTCGCGGCGAAGCTCGGTGAGCAGGAGCACACCATCGTCGACGAGCTCGTCTCGGTGCAGGGTCACCCGGCCGACATCGGCGGCTACTACCGCCCCGACGACGCCAAGACGAGCGCGGTCATGCGTCCGTCCGCCACGTTGAACGCGGCGCTGGCAGCGCTCTAGCAGCGACCAGCCGACGGACGGGAGGCCCGGTGCCAGCTGGCACCGTCCCTCCCGTCCGTCCGTCCGTGGTCGCGACCACGGCCGCGCTTCGTGAGCAGCAATGGTCGCGTCCGCACGACGAACCCGACCATTGCTGCTCACGAAGTGACGCGTGGGCGCTCGTCGCGTCAGCCGCGGGACGGCACGGGCGGGCCGGCGGCGAGCAGCCCGGTGAACACCAGGGCGACGGCCACGACCCCGATGCCCGCGGCCACGGCGGGCCGACGCACCACGAAGAACAGCAGACGGTCCCAGAAGCCCGAGTGGGCGTCCGGCGAGCGGCGCCAGGAGCCCTCGAGCATGCCGCGGCGGGCGACCGCGACCTCGAACGGCACCGTGGCGTACGGCACGACGGCACTGGCCCAGCCGAGCACGAGCGCCCCGAACGACCACCGCTGGTTCACCGCCACGACCGTCGTGACCACCAGGTACGCCAGGAACACGAAGCCGTGCACCCCACCGCCGATGCGGACGCCCCAGTCGCCGGCGTCCAGGCCGTACTTGAGCACCATCCCGAGGATGAGCAGGGTCCAGGTCACGAGTTCGGCGACCGCAGCGGCGCGGAACAGGGAGCGCGGAGTCATGCCGTCAATCGTGGCGGACCCGGTTGACAGACAGCAGAACGCCCCGGATCGTCCGACCCGGGGCGCGCTGCAGGTCCGCTCAGTGCCGCACGACCACCGTCTGCCCGAGGCGGTTCACACCTGCGCTCGCGTCCCACGTGCCGGTGTTCGCCGTCTGGATCGCGAAGGCCGGGTTCGCCGCCACCGAGGCCTCCGGCGCGGGCAGGGCGAGTGCGACGCTCCAGCGCCCGTTCGGCACGTCGGCCAGCGACGCCCGGACGGTCACGGTCCGTCCCGGCTGCCAGGACGACGCGTCGGCGACCACGGGCACGGTCACCCGGCGATCGCCGTCGGTCAGGACGAGCTGCACCGGGCGGCTGTTGTACGGCGCCGCCCAGCCGTCGTTCCGGATCGACACCGCCACCGACGGCTTCGCGCCAGAGGTGGCGGTGCTCGACGTCATCGTGAAGCGGTAGCCGAGCTTCTTCGCGGCGTCGGTCATGCCCTCCGCACCCCAGGTCGCCAGGACGTCCTTGTTGTAGTCGAGGTTGAGGTAGCTGTAGTGGTACTTCGCCATCTCGGCCGAGGCGGACGGGTACTCGGACCGCGGCGCGTTCACGGCGCAGGTCTCACCACCGACGGGGACGTACCGCGACTCCGCCGCCAGGTAGTCCTGGTCGAGCGACAGCGGGTTGCTCAGGAACGTGCCGAAGTCGTCCGGCGAGGCGAGGAAGCAGTCGTTGTGGTGCCCGATGCGCGACGCTGCCGACCCGTCGTGCGCCTGCGCCGGGGTGAGCGCCCCGGCCGTGCCGGACGGCGTGCGGAGTGCGTCCTGCTTCATCTGCATCGTGCGGACCTGGACCGAGCGGCTGGACGGCAGGGCCGCGAGTTCGGCCTGCAGGACCTGTCGTCGGGCGTCCTTGTCGGCCTCGGTCAGCACACCCGGGTTCGCCGGGTCGCTCGCGAAGTGGTCGGTGTAGTAGCCCTCGCCCCAGAGCCCGATGAATCCCCCCTGCAGGGTCGGGATGACGTCGGCGTTCCGGCGGAGCGTCGGGGTGAGCTGCTCGATGTGCGCGAGCACGGTCGGCAGGTCGGCGTCACCGTAGGGCGCCGAGTACGGGTACGAGCCACCCTGGACGTACGCGAACCGGGTGATCACACCCACGCCGGCTGCGCGCGCGGTGTCGTAGTCGTGCTGCACGAGCGCGAGCCAGGCCGGACTGAGTTGCCGCTGCTGGACGAACGCCTCCATGTAGAACACCCGGACGACCTGCGTGACGCCCTCGGCCCGGTAGCCCCGGAGCGTCGCGGCGTCGAGCGGCGTGTACCCGGTGCCGTCGGCGCGGTAGTGCGTCTCGGTGGTGTGGTCGAACCCGCGCGAGGGGTTCGGGATGACCGCGTCGCTCGCCGTGTAGGTCACGGTCGAGGTGGTCGCGGTGCGTTTCGAGTGGTGACCGGTGGGTGACGCCCACGCGGTGGTCGGTACGGCGAGTGCGAGCACCGCCGCGAGTGCGACGGTGGTGATGGTGCGGTGCTGCATCGGACGAGCCCCTGTCCTCGGCGCGGGCGGTGACCGGCACCCCCTGGCACCGTCGCCTGCGCGATTGTGATCTGAAGGTAGGCCAAACGATCAGAAAACGCCAGGACCTGCGCAAAGCGATCACGGGTAGCGTGGGTCCCATGTCGCCGTCGACCGAGAACCGTCCCCTGAACATCGTCGTCTGGAACGAGAACGTGCACGAGACCCGCGGTGACGCGACGGTCATCGGGCACTACCCCGACGGCATGCACGCCGTGATCGCCGAGGCGCTCCGGCAGCTGCATCCCGGGGCCGACGTCTCCACCGCCACCCTGCAGGAACCCGACCACGGCATCACCGCCGAACGGCTCGCCGCCACGGACGTGCTGTTCTGGTGGGGCCACGCCGCCCACGACGAGGTGAGCGACGCCGTCGTCGACCTGGTCGTCGACGCCGTGCACGCCGGCATGGGCCTGGTGGTGCTGCACTCCGGCCACTACTCCAAGCCGTTCAAGCGCCTGATGGGCACGACCTGCTCGCTGAAGTGGCGGAACGACGGCGAGCGCGAACTCGTCTGGACTGTGGCGCCCGAGCACCCGATCGCCGCCGGGGTCCCGCACCCGATCGTCATCGACCGGCAGGAGATGTACGGCGAGTACTTCGACATCCCGCGCCCCGACGAAGAGGTGTTCCTGTCGACCTTCGCGGGCGGCGAGGTCTTCCGCTCCGGCGTCGCGTACCGCCGGGGGCTCGGCAAGGTCTTCTACTTCTCGCCCGGCGACCAGGAGTACCCCGTCTACCACCACCCGGACATCCAGCGCGTGCTGTCGAACGCCGCCGCCTGGGCCGCCCCGGTGTCCGAGCGCCGCGAGTTGACGGCTGACCCCCACCCACGGGACTGGTTCCTGTCGGACGATGGGGGTAGACAGGCCGGGTGACCAACCATCTCGACGGTGCGGACAAGCGCACCGCGGTGATCGAGGCGCTCGCCATCTTGGGATCAGGACCCGAGGAGCGCTTCGACCGCATCACCCGCATGGCCCACGAGGCGTTCGACGTCCCGTTGACCTTCCTCAACCTCGTCCACCACGACCTCGTCACCACGCAGTCGACCTTCGGCTGGCACCAGGGATCGAGTGTCCCCGCCAGCGAGCAGTTCTGCGCGTCGACGGTGCTCACCCGCGAACCGATGGTGATCCCGGACGCGTCCCTCGACGCCCGGTTCGCCCACACCGCGGCGGTGGCGGAGCACGGCATCCGGTTCTACGCGGGCGCACCGTTGACCATGGTCGACGGCACCCGGGTGGGCACGCTGTGCTTGATGGACGCTGTTCCGCGCACGTTCTCACCGGACGACGTCGCCCTGCTGGGCGACCTGGCCCGGTGGGCGGAGCGCGAGCTCGGCGTCGCCATCGACCGCGGGCGGGTCCGTCGGGTGCTCGACGGCCTGGTGCCGGACCCGGTCGCGGTGCCGGGGTACGACCTCGACGTCCTGGTGGCCCAGCACGACGACGGCGGGGGTGACGTCGCCGACTGGCGCGTCGCACCGGACTCTGCCCTGCACGTCACCGTCGGCCGGGTGAGCGCGGCCGGCCCGGCGTCGGGCCTGCTCGCCGCGGCGGTCCGCGGTGCCGTGGCGGCACGGACCGGCACCGACATGTCGGACGCGATCGTCGGCCTGGAGGCGCAGGTCACCGCCGACCTGTCGGCTGCGGACGCCGTCGGCTCGCTATTCCACCTGCGGCTCGACCCGACGTCGGGTCACGTCGACTTCGGCGACGCCGGCCACGGCCTCGCCGTGCTCGTCCCCGCCGACGGTCCGGCTCGCGTCCTGCACCCGCTCGACCTGCCGCTCGGACTGCAGCCGGCATCGATCCCACGGTCGCCCGGAGCGCTCGACCTGGAACCCGGGGACCGGCTGGCGATCTGCACCCAGGGCGTCCTGTCGCTGGACGGGCTCCGGCACCTGGACGACCTCGCCGCGCTGGTGCGCTCGGCTCCGGACGGGGCCACCGTGGTCGAACGGGTGCGCACGGCCGTCCCCACCGACGCCGTGGTCGACGTCACGCTGGTGGTGCTCACGCGACACTGAGCGAGATCCGCCGCCCCGGTGCGTCAGGCGTCGCCCGGGGTGCGGACCGCCGCCCGCAGCGGATCAGGAGCGGAAGCGGTCCGACCGCGGGCGCGGGGTCCCGGTCAGTGAGACCACGAGCAGGGTCGCGAGCAGGGCGAACCCGGCCAGCTCGATGCCCAGGCCGGCGAGCTGCCAGTACGCGCTGCCGACGTGCTGCGGCTGCGTGATGGACTCCGGCCACCACGACTGGATGAGCGGGAACGAGCCCGGGAACGGGTCGAGGCCGAACACGACGAGCCCGCCGAGCAGCATCACCACGCCGAGGCCGGCCATCGCCCCACGGGACCGGCGGAGCATGTGCACCACGAGGGCCGCACCCATGCCGGCGAGTCCGACGACGGCGATCAGGAACGCGAGCACCACGATGGTCTGCGGCGCGAGCGCGACCCAGTCCAGCACCGCGATCGGCAGCAGCAGCCACCGACCCGTCCGTGCCCAGCGCGCAGGGTTCCGCCATCCGTCCATGGCGACCGACCGTAGGGCACCCGGCCGAACGCCTGCCGAATGCGGCCAGTGGACCTCGGCGGCAGCGTGCGCTGACTACGATCGGACCCCATGGCGCAGGACCGACCGACCCGGCAGCAGCGGTCGCTCGCGACCCGCACGGCGATCATCGAGGGCGCGGCCGCGGAGTTCGACGAGCGCGGGTACGTCGGTGCCTCGATGGACGGCATCGCCGAGCGCATCGGGATGACCAAGGGCGCGCTGTACTTCCACTTCACGTCGAAGGCCGACATGGCGGGTGCCGTGATCGCCGAGCAGCACGCGATCTCCCGCCGGTACGGCGAGGCGGCGGTGTCGAAGGGGACGACCCCGCTCGAGTGGATCCTGTGGTTGGCACAGGGGCTGGCCGTGCAGATGACGACCGAGGTGGTGGTCAGCGCCGGTGTCCGGCTGTCGACCGACGTGGCCGCGAGCGACGTCGACCGGCAGGACCCGTACACCGACTGGACCACGGTGGTCGCCGGGTTCGCGCGGCAGGCCGTCGACGCGGGCGAGATCGACCCGCGGTGGGATCCGGAGCTGGTCGGCCGGGTCGTCGTCCGCGCCTACACCGGCGTGCAGACCGTCTCGGACGTGATGACCCGCCGGGCCGACCTGTTCGCGGGCCTGCGGGAACTCTGGACGGTCCTGCTGGACGCGTTCGTCACCGAACGGCTGCGTCCGGAGATCCCGCGGCTCGTCGCGCTCATCGCTCCGGAGTGACGCGGGTCCCCCCAGGGAAACACCCACGTCACCTCGCCTCTGAGACTAGCGAGAAGGGTGTCGCGCCACCGGCCCCAGTTCGCGGGCGTGTGTCCGGCGGCCCACTAGCCTGACGCCGTGCCCACACCCGCTGCCGAGGTCGACGTCGACGTCCCGCTCGTCCGGTCCCTGCTGCGCGACCAGCACCCCGACCTGGCTGGCCTGCCGCTCGAGGTCGTCGCGAACGGCTGGGACAACGTCGTGCTGCGCCTGGGCGACGACCTGGCCGTCCGGGTCCCCCGTCGGGAGCTGGCCGCACGGCTCGTCGAACACGAACAGCGCTGGTTGCCGGACATCGCCGCCCGGGTCGGATCGGTCGTCCCGGTGCCGGCCCCGGTGCGCACCGGCCGCCCCGCCCTCGGGTACCCGTGGTCGTGGAGCATCGTGCCGTGGCTACCCGGCACGGCGATCGGTGAACGGGCGGCCGGGGTCCCCGTCGCCGAGGCGCTCGCCGCGTTCGTCGGGCTCCTGCACGTCCCCGCTCCGGACGACGCCCCGGTGAACCCGTTCCGTGCGGTGCCGCTCGCGTCGCGGAGCGACGCCGTGCTGACGCGACTCGACGAGCACGGCGTGCACCGGGCCGGAGAGCTGGCCATGCTGTGGCGGGCCGCAGCGGCCGTGCCCGCGCACACCGGGCCTCCCGTCTGGGTGCACGGCGACCTGCACCCCTTCAACCTGCTCGTCGACTCGTCGGACGGAGCCGACCGCCTGTCGGCCGTGGTCGACTTCGGGGACGTCACCGCGGGCGACCCGGCCGTCGACCTCGCGACCGCCTGGCTGACGCTGGACCGGCCGGGGCGTCGGGCGTTCCGGGCGCGCGTCGCGGCCCCGGATGCCACCTGGCTGCGCGCACGGGGGTGGGTGGTCGCGCTCGCGTCCGCGCTGGCGACTGCCGACGAACGCGCCTTCCGGAGCGTCGCGCGACGGAGCATCGACGCGGTGCTGGACGACTGAGTCCCCGCGGGGCTATCGTGACCGCACCATCCGTGCACAGCCGATCGGAGGGGCCACCATGACCCTCGAGCTCCGCGTCCAGCACGACGTCGCCACCGACGCCTCCCCCGCCCCCGTCCGACCCGAGCGACGCGGTCTGCGCGGCCTGCTCGACCGTCTGTCGGACCGCCGTGCCGCCGCCCGCGCGCGACGGGTCGACGACCGGGTGCGCGAACTCGGCGAACTCGTCCACCTGCTCTCCGATGCCCGCGCGGTCGTCGAACGCGGGTGGGTCCAGCACGCCTGGTTCACCTACCTCGACGAGCACGGCCGCGAGCGGAAGGCCTCCAGTGCCGCCGCGATGGACGTGCAGGGCCGGCCGCTCGTCGGCGCCTGCCTGGTCGGCGCGGTCGTGTCCGCCGCCGGCGGTCCGCACGCGGTGCACGCTCCCCGGGTGCAGCACGCGCTCGACGTCGTGTGGCACGCCCTCGCCCGCGACGAGGGCGAGCCCGTGCTGTGGTGCCCCGCGCCGGACATCCGGATGGGGCGGGTACGGGACCTGACGAGCTGGAACGACGCCCCGGCACGCACCGGCGCCGAGGTCGCCGGGCTGCTGCTGACCGCCGAACGGGTCGCCGTGCAGGAGTCGACGCGCCTGCAGGAGCTCCGGGTGGCACGATCGGGGGCATGAGCGACGTCGAAGCGGTCCCCGAGGTGCACCCCGCGAGCACCAGCACCCTGGCGGCGAGCGGCAACGCCCTGCTGTCGGACGAAGGGGCAGTGCGGAACCCCGACGGTGCGGCGGCCGCGGACGGCGCGGGCGCGGACGCCGCTGCCGCCGACGCCCCGGTGAAGCGGACGCTGCACCGGTACCTGCAGAAGCACCGTGCGGCCCTGCTGGCGAAGCTCGACGGGCTGGCCGAGCGGCAGGCCCGCTGGCCGGTGACGCCCACGGGCACGAACGTCCTCGGGCTGGTGAAGCACGTCGCCGGGGTGCAGGCCGGCTACTTCGGCGAGGTGTTCGGGCGGCCGTTGCCGGACCAGCCCGCCTGGCTCGAGTCGGAGGACGGCGAGGACATGTACGCCTCGCTCGACGAGACCATGGCCGACATCGTGGCCTTCCACCACCGGAGTGCCGCCCATGCCGACGCCACGATCGAGGCGCTCGACCTCACCGCCACCGGGACCGTGCCGTGGTGGCCGGAGGGGCACCGGGACGTCACCCTGCACCGGATCCTGGTGCACATGGCGTACGAGACCGCCCGGCACGCGGGTCACGCCGACATCGTGCGCGAGATGCTCGACGGCCTGGCCGGCGACGGTGACGGCAACCTGGCCGACAAGTCCCCGGAGGAATGGGTCCGGTGGCGTGAGCAGCTCGTCGACATCGCGGAGCGATCCGGGTTGCGCGACCTCGACGCATAGCCGAGCAGGCAGACCGATCGTTACCGTTCTCCCAGGCTCGCCCTGGTGAACCCCTGCTGACCAGGGGTTGTCCTCCTCGCAACCGCAAGGGAAACCGCCGTACAGGTGGGGTTGCGTTGTACAACCGGTCCAGCTGTTGCATAGCTTTGGCCGAGCTCGTGCCCCGATCTGTGGGCAGTTCAGCCGACCGGAAGGGGAGCGCCCACCCGTGTTCCAGTACGTCGTGGAGCGATGGAGCCAGATCTGGTTCGCATCGTGGCAGCACTTCTCACTGGTCGTCCAGTGCGTCGTCCTCGCCACGGTCATCGCCGTGGTGCTCGCCACACTCGTCTACCGCAGCCCGCGCCTGACCGCGTTCGCGAACGGGGTGTCGGCCATCGGCCTCACCCTGCCGTCGTTCGCCGTCATCGGCCTGCTCATCGTCCCGCTCGGCTTCGGCGTCCTGCCGTCGGTCGTGACGGTCGTCTTCTTCGCCGCGCTGCCGATCCTGCGCAACGCGGTCGTCGGTCTCGCCGAGATCCCGCCTGCCGTCGTCGAGTCGGCGCGCGGCATCGGCATGAGCCGGTTCCGCACCCTGCTGCAGGTCGAGCTGCCGATGGCGTGGCCGATCATCCTGAGCGGTGTCCGCGTGGCTGCGCAGATGGTGATGGGCATCGCCGCCATCGCCGCGTACGCGCTCGGCCCCGGGCTCGGCGGCTTCATCTTCTCCGGGCTGTCCCGCCTCGGCGGCGCCAACGCCCTGTTCTCCGTCGTGGTCGGGGTGGTCGGCGTCGTCCTGCTCGCCCTGGTCCTCGACCTGCTCCTCATCGGCCTCGGCCGCCTGACCATCTCGAGAGGTATCCGTGTCCAGCACTGACTCCGCCACCACCACCGCGCCCGACGGGGACGTCACCGGGCGCAGCATCCTGCTCGACGAGGTCACCAAGCGGTACCCCGGGCAGTCGAAGCCCGCCGTCGACGGCATCACGCTCGAGATCCCGGCCGGCAAGATCGTCATGCTCGTCGGCCCGTCCGGCTGCGGCAAGACGACGACCCTCAAGATGATCAACCGCCTGATCGAGCCCACGCAGGGCCGGATCGTCGTCGGCGACGACGACGTCACGGGCATCGACGGCGACGAGCTCCGTCGCCGCATGGGCTACGTGATCCAGGCCGGCGGGCTCTTCCCGCACATGACCGTCGCGGCGAACATCGCGATCGTGCCGAAGATGCTCGGCTGGTCGAAGGAGAAGATCGCGGCGCGCGTCGACGAGCTGCTCGACCTGGTCTCGCTCGACCCCGACACCTACCGCGACCGGTTCCCCCGCGAACTCTCCGGAGGCCAGCAGCAGCGCGTCGGCGTGGCCCGTGCGCTCGCGGCGGACCCGCCCGTCCTGCTCATGGACGAGCCGTTCGGTGCGGTCGACCCGATCACCCGCCAGCGTCTGCAGGACGAGCTCCTGCGCATCCAGGAGGAACTGCACAAGACGATCGTCATCGTCACGCACGACTTCGACGAGGCCGTGAAGCTCGGCGACTGGATCGTCATCTTCACCGAGGGTGCGCACATCGTGCAGTACGACACCCCGGAGCGGATCCTGGCCGAGCCCGCGAACGAGTTCGTCGAGAACTTCATCGGTTCCGGCGCCGGCCTGAAGCAGCTCACGCTGAACCGCGTGCGCGACGTCGAGGTCGAGTCGGCCGTGACCTGCTCGCCCGGCGAAGAGGTCAAGGCCGTGCTGCAGCGGATGAACGAGGCCGGTGGGCACCAGCACGCCGTCGTCGTCGACCACCGCCAGCGTCCGATCGGGTGGCCGTCGCGCCGCCAGCTCGAGCGCCTCGAGCGCATCCCCGACGGTGTCGAGCCCGGCCTGCCCGTCGTGGGCGAGGCCGCGACCCTCAACGACGCGCTCGACACCATGCTCGTCTCGAGCGCCGGCGCCGCACTCGTCACCGGTCGTCGTGACGCGTTCCGCGGCGTGATCACCGTCGAGACCGTGATGGAGGCGATCACCCGCTCCCGTGCGACCGCCGCCGGAGACCAGGCCTACACGCCGGTCGGCACGAACACGAACCCGATCGAGACCATGCCGTCGTCACCGGTGTCGGCGATGCCCACCGGAGAAGACCTGTGAGCACGGTCGCCGTCGCCGGCCCCGCCACCGGTGCACGCACCTCGTGGAAGGGCCTGCTGTTCCAGCCGATCGCGATCCTGGTCGTCCTGGCTGGCTTCGCGGTGTGGCTCGCGACGGCGGACCTGACCCCGACGGAGCGCACGACGCTCAACCCGGCGGACATCCTGGCCCTGACCGGCCAGCACCTCGTGCTGACCCTGCAGTCGACGGTCCTGGTGCTCGTGATCGGCATCCCGCTGGGCGTCGTCCTGACGCGCGGGCCGCTGCGCCGGGCGAGCCCGTACGTGCTCGCCGTCGCGAACTTCGGGCAGGCGGCCCCGGCCGTCGGCCTCATCGTGCTGCTCGCCGCCTGGCTCGGTCTGAACAGCTCGTCCGCCGTCATCGCGCTCGTGCTCTACGCGATCCTGCCGGTGCTCCGGAACACCATGATCGGCGTGCAGAGCGTCGACGACCGCCTGGTCGAGGCCGGTCGCGGCATGGGCATGAGCGCCTTCAGCGTGCTGATGCGCGTCGAACTGCCGCTCGCGGTGCCCGTGATGCTCTCGGGCATCCGGACCGCCCTCGTGCTGCTCGTCGGCACGGCGAGCCTGGCGACCTTCGTCGGTGCGGGCGGACTCGGTCTGCTCATCACCACGGGCGTGACGCTGTTCCTGCCGAAGGTGCTGGTCGCCGGGGCCCTGCTCGTCGCCCTGCTCGCCCTCTCCATCGACTGGCTCGGCCGCGTGGTCGAGACGGTCGCACGACCGAAGGGACTCCGATGACCCGCCGCACCCGCAGCACCCGCCGCACCCGCACCCGGGTCGGAGCAGCCGCGTTCGTCGCCGGTGCCACCGCCCTCGTCCTGACCGGGTGCGGCCTGCAGCCCGCCACGTCGTTCGTGCCCGAGGCCGGCGCCGGCTCCATCCAGCGCATCGACGACCTGCCGGCCGGCGCCCACATCACCGTGACGTCGAAGAACTTCACCGAGCAGCTCGTGCTCGGCAAGATCGCCGTGCTCGCCGCCAAGGCCGCAGGGTTCGACGTCACCGACGAGACGAACGTGCCCGGCAGCGTCGCAGTCCGTGAGCTGATGACCTCGCACGCGGCCGACTTCACGTACGAGTACACCGGCACCGCGTGGCTGACCTTCATGGGCCACACCAAGGGGATCCCGGACAAGACCGAGCAGTGGACGGCGGTGAAGAAGGAGGACGCCGGCAACGGGCTGACGTGGCTCGAACCCGCGCCGATGAACAACACCTACGCGTTCGCCGTCCGCAACGAGGCCGTCAAGGAGCTCGGGGACGTCAAGACGCTCTCCGACATCACGAAGCTGCCGGTCGACCAGCGCACGTTCTGCGTGGAGTCGGAGTTCAACTCCCGCGCCGACGGCTTCAAGCCGATGCTCAAGAAGTACGGTCTGGAGCTCGGCGGTTCGGGGTCGAACGGGGTGCCCAGCAGCAACGTCAGCATCCTCGACACCGGCACGGTCTACACGGCCACCGACCGCGGCAAATGCAACTTCGGTGAGGTCTTCACCACCGACGGCCGTATCAAGTCGCTCGGGCTGACGGTGCTCGAGGACGACAAGGGGTTCTTCCCGGCGTACAACGTGGCGCCCGTCATCGACTCGAAGACGCTCAAGGAGTACCCGCAGCTCGAGGGGATCTACGACCAGATCTCGCCGAAGCTCACGGACGCCGTGCTGCAGGAGCTCAACCGTCAGGTCGACGTCGAAGGGCGTGAGCCGGCGGACGTCGCCTTCGACTGGATGGTGAAGGAGGGCTTCATCACGAAGCCCTGACCGCCGCGGTCGACTTTCGGTCGCTTGGTGAGCAGAAATGGTCGGGTCGCCGAACGGGTCCCGACCATTTCTGCTCACCATGTGTCGGACGGGAGGCCCGGTGCCAGCTGGCACCCGGCCTCCGGGTCCGTCTGTGGTTGCGTCTCAGGCCGCGGCGATGCGCGCAGCCGTGTCGCGGATCGACGCGACCACCGCCGCCCGCACCTGCTCCGGGTCGGAACCCTCGTGCCGAGCGGCACTGCGGAGGCCCGTCATGCACATGCCGAGCAGCATCTCGGCCGCCTGCGGGGTCGCCGCCTCCGGCCCCCAGGCCGGGTCGCGTTCGAGGATCGTGCGCACCGCGCCGGTCATCGCCTCGGCGACCGTGGTCATCCGCGTGACCTGCCGACGCATCAGCTGCGGGAACCGCACGATGACGGCCTTGCGCTCGAGGCGCTCGTGCTCGTCGCCGAACGACGACCCGAACACCAGGAACGCCAGGTCCACGACGGCCTGCGCCGCCGGCTCCCCCGCGACGGCCGCCAGGTGCGCCTCGAGGGTGGCGGGTTCGAGGTCGAGCTCGGTGTGCCCGAGGACCGCGTCCTCCTTGCTCTCGAAGTAGTTGAAGAACGTCCGCGGGGAGACGTCGGCTCGTGCAGCGATCTGCTCGATCGTGGTGCCGTCGACGCCCTGCTCGAGGGCCAGGGACCGAGCCGCCTCGGCGATGCGGTTGCGGGTCTCGATGCGCTTGCGGTCACGGAGACCGAGTTCTGACGGCGTCGCGGAGTCGGGCATGGCCCGACTGTAACCGGAACGTCACATGATCTACAGCAAACGCAAACTTGCAGTCGTGCATCGGACACTACGGTGAACCCATGACCACTCCCGTGCTCGAGGCCCGTGACCTCGCCAGGACCTACGGCCGCGGCGCGACGCGGTTCGACGCGCTCAAGGGGGTGTCGCTGGCGGTGCACCAGGGCGAGAGCCTGGCGATCGTCGGCAAGTCCGGCTCCGGCAAGTCGACGCTGATGCACCTGCTCGCGCTGCTCGACAAGCCGTCGGCCGGACAGGTGCTGCTCGACGGCACCGACGCCGCGACGCTCGGTGCCCGCCAGGTCAACCGCACCCGGAACAGCACCTTCGGGTTCGTGTTCCAGCAGTTCTTCCTCACGCCGAAGACCTCGGTGCTCGACAACGTCGTGCTCCCGCTCAAGATCGCCGGTGTCTCCGGAGCCGAGCGGAAGCGACGGGGCATGGCGGCGCTCGACGCCCTCGGGCTGGCCGACAAGGCCAAGAACGACGCCAACGACCTGTCCGGCGGCCAGAAGCAACGCGTCGTCATCGCCCGGGCGCTGGTCGGCGAGCCGAGCGTGATCTTCGCCGACGAGCCGACCGGCAACCTCGACACGAACACTGGACAGGTGGTCGAGGACATGCTGTTCGGGCTGCAGCGCGAGCGGGGGATCACGCTCGTCGTGGTCACGCACGACGAAGAGCTCGCCGCGCGCTGCGACCGCAGCGTGAACGTCCGCGACGGCCTGATCGTCGGCGGACCCGACGACGCGGGCGACGCGTCTGCCACGCACGGAAGGCACTCCGCATGAACTTCCTCGACCTCCTGCGCACCGCGGTCTCGAACACCTTCCGCTCGAAGCTGCGCACGACCCTGACCGTCATCGCGATCTTCATCGGCGCCTTCACGATCACGCTCACCTCGGCCATCGGCACGGGCGTCAGCAACTACATCGACAGCCAGGTCTCCTCGATCGGCGACACCGGTTCGCTGACCATCACGAAGGCGGTCGACAGCACCTCGACCGACAGCGGCCCCGCGAAGTACGACCCCGACGCGTCCGGTCAGAGCGTCGACCGCGGCCCCGCGTCGTTCTCGTACCTGTCGCAGTCCGACGTCGACGCGATCGAGAAGACGGACGGCATCAAGAGCCTCCGCCCCGCGATCGCCCTCGCACCGAAGTACGCCGAGTACGGCGACCAGGGCAAGTACGTCGTGTCGCTCACCGCCAACGCCGGCGAGCTCGACGCCGACCTGGCGAGCGGCAAGCAGCTCGACGACGAGACCGACGCCAACCAGGTGATGCTGCCGACCGACTACCTGAAGAACATGGGTCTCGGCAGCGCCTCGGCCGCCGTCGGCAAGGAGCTCACGATCGCCGTCGACGACTACCAGGGCAAGGAGCACACGCTCACCGCCACCGTCGTCGGGGTGCAGAACGAGTCGCTGTTCGGCAGCGGTGCCGGGGCGAACGCCGCACTGACCGACGCCATGCAGGCCGCGCAGGAGATCGGCAAGCCCGACTCGATCGCGACGTCGTACGCCAGCGCCACCGCGACGCTCGACGCCGACGCCTCCGTCACCACGGTCAAGAAGTCCCTGGCCGACGACGGGTTCCTCGGCCAGACCATCCAGGACCAGCTCGGCCAGTTCCAGACCGTCATCAGCGGCATCGTGGGGGTCCTGAACGCCTTCGCCGTGATCGCGCTCGTCGCCGCCGGCTTCGGCATCATCAACACCCTGCTCATGAGCGTGCAGGAGCGCACCCGCGAGATCGGCCTGATGAAGGCGATGGGCATGGGTGGCGGCAAGGTCTACACGCTGTTCTCGCTCGAGGCGGTGTTCATCGGGTTCCTCGGCAGCGCCATCGGTGCCGGGGTCGCGATCCTGCTCGGCACCGGGATCTCGAACGTCCTGGCCGGCACGCTCCTCAAGGACCTGCCGGGGCTGCAGATCATGCAGTTCGCGCCGGGGTCCGTCGCCACGATCATCCTCGTCGTGATGTTCATCGCGTTCCTGGCGGGCACCCTGCCGGCACGACGAGCCGCACGGCAGAACCCGATCGAGGCGCTCCGGTACGAGTGACAGGCAGGGCTGCCTAGTGTCGGAACGGTGACGACGTTCGGACGCGACCTCGGTGACGGCTACACGCTGACGCTGCGCGACCTGACGACGGTCGACCAGGTGCTCGCACTCGTGCACGCCAACACCGACCGTCTGCGCGCCGCCGAGCCCTGGGCCTGGGACCCCCAGACCCGCGAGGCCATCGCCCTGCACACGGAGCGCCTGCTCGGCCAGTTCGCGATGGACCGCGCGCTGCCCTGCGTCATCCGCACGGACGACCGCATCGTCGGGGTGGCTTCGCTGACGTTCGACCCGTACCTGGGCCAGGCATCGCTCGGCTACTGGGTGGACGCCGGACAGGAGGGCCGTGGTGTCGTCCGGCGGGCCGCCACCGTGCTGATCGGGGTCGCCCGGGCGCGCGGGTGCGCACGGATGGAGATCCGGACGGCGGTCGACAACGCGCGGAGCCGGGGGCTCGCCGAGCGGCTCGGCTTCGTGCACGAGGGCACCCTGCGTGGCGCGCTGCCCCTCGGGTCCGAGCGTGTCGACGTCGCGGTGTACGGCCTGCTGCTCTGACGCCCGTCGCCGTCGTGCAGGCCGACCGACACCGGTCGCCGGTATCGTCGGAGCATGGCCTTGTTCGGACGACGCAACCCCGACGTGCGCGATCGACCCATCAGCCAGGTCGAACTGAAGCGGGCGGTCGACGAGGGCTTCCTCATCGCGAAGGCCGCCGTCACCATCGCGGTGGCCAACCGCATCATCACGAACGCCCTGCGTGACCAGGGGTACTTCGACCACGCGCTCATCGCCGAGGCCACGCGCGAGGAACTCCACCGCATGGCCGAGGAACAGCGGGGCGACGCCGCACGCATGCGGGAGATCCGCTCCACCTCGAGCAAGCAGAAGGGCCGTTCCCGCCACCAGCACGACTACCGGCGGGGCGACGACCTGAAGCTCCGGATGCGCGAGGCCACGTACGAGCAGCTCGCCACCATGCTCGACAAGCGGCGCGACGACCAGCACTTCGTCGACGGCATCGTGCTCGCCGCGCGGGCCCGCGCCTGGGACGACATCGGCACCACCGTCGTCGGACGCCTCGGTTGGGCGCAGCGCCCGGCGGACGACTACGAGATCGGCCGTGACGACCGGCTGCAGCAGATGCTCGACGAGGACTTCGCCGAGTTGCTCGCTGAGCACCCCGTCGGATCGACCCCGGTCGACGCCGACGAGCCCGACGACGCCGACGGTGACCAGGACGAGTCGGACCCGGCTGATCCCGACACCTCGCGCACCTGACCGGTACTTGATATACCGGGGCATCTTCGATACGCTCATCGAGTAACGCCCCAGGACCATTCGGCTCGCCGGACTCCTGGGGCGATTGCTGTCTCAGAGGGGTGCGACGAGGGGCGCGATGATCGATCCAGCCACGCTGCAGGCGCTCCCGAGGCTGCTCAGCGCAGCGCGCTTCGACCGGTACGCGGCCCGCTACGACGGCCGTACCGACCTCGCCGCGCGGCTCTACGCCTGGAACTCAGAGATCGCGTCAGCGTTCTGGGGTCCCGTCGGTTGCCTCGAAGTGTTCGTCCGGAATGCTCTCCACGACGAGCTCCGCCGGGTCCGTCGTGACGACTGGTGGAACGACGCCGCTGTCCACCTGCTGGACCGCGAACGCCGGGCGGTCGACGACGCAACTCGAACCCTGCGACGACGGGGCTTCACCGATCCCGAACCGGATCAGGTGGTCGCCGCGACGAGCTTCGGCTTCTGGGTCGGCCTCACCGATGCGGGGATCCCCCGAAACCCGATCTGGAGCTACGAGACGACGCTCTGGCAGCCGCGGCTCGTGCACGCGTTCCCCGGCCTGGGGACGGTCCGACGCAAGCAGCTGCACCGACGACTCGATGCCGTGCGGAGATTCCGGAACCGGCTCGCCCACCACGAACCCATCCACAACGCGCCGTTGGCGGCCATCCGCGACGACATCGTCGCGATCGCCGGAGCGATCGACCCCGACGCAGCAGCGTTCATCGCCGGTGCGCACCGCATCGACGACGTCCTGGCTCGGAAGCGGGTGGCGGTGTCGACAGGCGCCTCGGTGATCTGACCGACACCACACGCAGTCACGAGTCCCTAGGCTCGGTGCATGGTTGATGCGGTGGTCGTCGGAGCGGGACCGAACGGGCTCGCGGCAGCGGTGACGCTCGCACGCGCCGGACTGTCGGTCGAGGTCGTCGAACGGAACGACACGATCGGCGGCGGCGCCCGGACGGCCGAGCTCACCCTGCCCGGCTTCCTGCACGACGTCTGCTCCGCCGTGCACCCGATGGCCCTGCAGTCCGAGTTCTTCCGGCTGTTCCGCATGGAGGAGCGCATCGAGCTCCGCCTGCCCGAGGTGCAGTACGGCCACCCGCTCGACGGCGGCCGCGCCGGCATCGCCTACCAGGACCTCGACCGCACCGCCGCCGAGCTCGGGGTGGACGGGCCGGCCTTCAAGCAGTTGATGGCCCCGCTGGCGGAGAACGCCGACCAGGTCGCCGACTTCGCGACCGACGCGCTGCTGCACGTGCCGCGGCACCCCCTGACCGTCCTGCGCTTCGGTCTGCGGGCGCTCGAGCAGGGCACCGCCGCGTGGAACCTGCGCTTCCGCGGCGAGGCCGCCCCGGCGATGGTGTCCGGCGTCGCGGCGCACTCGATCCAGCACCTGCCGTCCCTGTCCACCGCGGCGGCGGCACTGTCGCTCGGCTCGTACGCGCACGCCCGCGGGTGGCCGGTGCCGATCGGTGGCAGCCAGGCGATCGTCGACGCGCTCGCCGCGGACCTCGTCGCGCACGGCGGCCGCATCGTCACCGGGCAGGAGGTCCGGTCGCTCGGTGACCTCACCCCGGCGAAGGCGGTGCTGTTCGACACGAGTGTGCCGGGCATGCTCCGGATCGCGGGCAAGCAGATCCCGACCCCGAAGCGCGGTGCACTGCGGCGCTTCCGGTTCGGCAACGCGGCGGCGAAGGTCGACTTCGCGCTGTCCGACCCGGTGCCGTGGACCAACGAGTCGCTGCGGAAGGCCGGGACCGTGCACATCGGCGGGACCCGGCAGGAGATCGCGGAGGCCGAACGTGCCGTGGCGCACGGCCAGCACGCCGAGCGCCCGTACGTGCTGGGCGCGGAGCCGACCGTGGTGGACCCGACCCGCGCCCCGAAGGGCAAGCACGTCTTCTGGGCCTACGCGCACGTCCCCGCGGGGTCGGACGTCGACCCGACCGAGGCCGTCACCCGTCAGATCGAGCGGTTCGCGCCGGGGTTCCGCGACACGATCCTGTCGTCGAGCTCCCGCACCGCCGTGCAGATGGGCGAGTACAACCCGAACTACGTCGGTGGCGACATCGCCGCCGGTGCCGCGAGCTTCTGGCAGCTCGTCAAGCGCCCCGTCCTGTCCAGCGACCCGTGGCGGATGGGTGGCGGCATGTACCTGTGCTCCGAGTCCTCCGCGCCCGGCCCCGGCGTGCACGGCATGGCTGGGTGGCACGCGGCGAAGAGCGCACTCCGGCACACCTTCGGCCTGCCGGAGGACGTCGACCTCACCCCGGAAGGCTGATCACCATGGCGAAGAACGTCCGCATCCTGCACTGCCGTCCCGAAGCCGTCTTCGACGTGCTCGGCGACGGGTGGCTCTACACGACCTGGGTGGTCGGGGCCTCGCGCATGCGCAAGGAGGAGTCCGGTTGGCCGCAGGTCGGTACCCACCTGCACCACTCGTTCGGCGCGTGGCCGATCGTCATCAACGACGTCACGACGTCGCTGGTGTGGGAGCCGCCGCACCGCATGGTCATCCAGCCGAAGGGCTGGCCCATCGGCGAGGCCCGCGTCGAGCTGACGGTCGAACCGCACCGGCACGGCTGCAAGGTCACGATCACCGAGAACGCGGTGGCCGGGCCGGGTTCGTACGTGCCCGACTTACTCATGCAGCCGCTCATCTGGATCCGCAACCGCGAGACGCTCCGCCGCCTCGAGTGGGTGGCCGTCGGGCGCGCGGCGAACGCCTGAGACGTCCCCACGAACGGACGGGAGGCCCGTGGCGGCACCGCCACGGGCCTCCCGTCCGCCCTGTGGGCGCGTCGACTACTCGGCGCGCGAGAACTCGCTGGCCCGCGCCACCTGGTCGTCGGTCAGGGCGACACCCGTGTACCGCTCGAACTGACGGGCCGCCTGCAGGGCGATGACCTCGGCGCCGGTGATGACGTGCTTGCCGGCGTCGCGGCCCGCCCGCACGAGCGGGGTCTCCGACGGGAACGCGACCACGTCGAAGACGGTGTGCGCCGCCTCGATCCGTTCCGGCGCGAAGGCGAGTGCGTCCTGCTGGTCGCCGCGCATGCCGAGCGGGGTGACGTTGACGACCAGGTCGGTCTCCCCCGCCTCGCGCTCGTCGGCGACCCACTCGTAGCCGGACTGCGACGCCAGGGCCGGGCCGGTCTGCTCGTTGCGGGCGACGACCGTCAACCGGTCGAAGCCGGCGCCGCGGAACGCCGCCGTGACGGCCTTGGCCATGCCGCCCGAGCCGCGGAGCAGCACCCGCGAAGCCGGGTCGACCTGGTGCGACCCGAGCAGGGCGGCGATCGCCTCGTAGTCGGTGTTCGACGCGGTGAGCACGCCGTCGTCGTTCACGACCGTGTTGACCGACTGGATCGCGGCGGCGGAGTCCTCGATGTGGTCGACCAGCGGGATGATCGCCTCCTTGAAGGGCATCGACACCGAGCAGCCGCGGATCCCGAGCGCGCGGATGCCGGCGACGGCGCCGGGCAGATTGGTCGTGGTGAACGCCTTGTACAGGAAGTTGAGGCCGAGCTCGTCGTACAGGAAGTTGTGGAACCGGGTGCCGATGTTGCTCGGTCGCGCGGCCAGCGACATGCAGACCTGCATGTCCTTGTTCAGGATGGGCATGCCCCCAGTCTCGCACCCTCTCCCTTTCGCGTCCTCGCAGGGATGGAGCGGTCCACACAGACCGGGTGCCGCGCTCCGGGGTAGCGTCGGTTCCGATGACTGAGATCCCGGAGACCATGCGCGCTGTCCGCTTCGACGAGTGGGGTGACCGATCGGTCCTGCACGTCGCCGAGGTGCCCGTTCCCGAGGTGACGCCCGGGCGGGTGCTCGTCCGCGTCCGCGCCGCGGGCATCAACCCCGGTGAGTCGGCCATCCGCCAGGGGGCGTTCGGCGGCGACCTGCCGTCCGGGCAGGGCACCGACTTCGCCGGCATCGTGGTGGCCGTCGGGGCCGAGGTGGACGGCGTCGACGAGGGCGAAGAGGTCATCGGCTGGTCGTGGGACCGCGCCAGCCAGGCCGAGTACGTCTCCGTGCCGGCCGTCCAGGTCGTCCAGAAGCCACGCCTGCTCGACTGGACCGTGGCGGGTGGCCTCGACGTCATCGCGACCACCGCGGCCGCAGCCGTGCGTGCGGTCGACCCGCGTCCAGGCGAGACCGTCGTGGTGTCCGGCGCCGCTGGCGGGGTCGGCGGCTTCGTCACCCAGCTGCTCGCGAACGAGGGCATCGACGTCATCGCCGTCGCCTCCGAGGCGAACCACGAGTGGCTCCGTTCCAAGCGTGCACGGCCGGTCGCGTACGGCGACGGCCTGCAGGAGCGCATCACCGAACTCGCGACGAACGGCATCGACGCCGTGATCGACACCCACGGCGCCGAGTACGTCCGGCTCGGCATCGCCCTCGGGGTGCCGGTCGACCGCATCGAGACGATCATCGCGTTCGACGAGGCCGCCGAGGTCGGCGCGAAGGCCTCGGGCAGCGCGGACACCGCCGACCCGGAGATCCTCGGGGCGCTCGCACTGGAGGTCGCGAACGGCGCCATCGAGGTGCCGATCGCCGCGACCTACCCGCTCGACCGTGTGCAGGACGCCTTCGAGGAGCTCGAGCAGGGCCACACCCGCGGCAAGATCGTCCTCATCCCCTGATCCCAGGGCCGGTCAGGGCCGGTCCGGGGGTTTCCCCCACCACGCTCGGGGTGCGTCCCGGATGCGCTCGACCGGCGGCGTTGCGTAGCGTCGTCGGTATGAGCACACTCTCCCGTCCCCGCAACGGTCGTCTGCTGGCCGGCGTCTGCGCCGGTCTCGCCGATCGCTTCAACCTGTCCCGCACCCTGGTCCGGGTGGTCTGGGTCATCCTGAGCTTCTTCCCCGGGCCGCTGTGGATCGCGTACGTCGTGCTGTGGTTCGTGATGCCGCCCGAGGGTGGTCGGCGGCGCTGAGCACCGGTCCGTCCGGACGGGTTAGTGTGGCGGCGTGCCGGTCTCCGTCTTCGATCTGTTCAGCGTCGGTGTCGGCCCCTCGAGCTCGCACACCGTCGGGCCGATGCGGGCCGGTGCCGAGTTCGCCACCCTCGTCCGTGGCCTGCCCGTCGCGTCCGTGGTGGTCGACCTGTACGGGTCCCTCGCGTCGACCGGGCAGGGTCACGGCACCCTCGGTGCCGTCGTCGCCGGGCTCATGGGGTCGCACCCGGAGACCGTCGACCCCGATGCCATGGTCCTCGCGCTCGACGCCGTGGAGCGCGACGCTGTCCTGCGGCTCGACGGCGGTGCGAGCGTGCCGTTCCGCCTCACCGACATCGTCCTGCACCCCCTGACGATGCTGCCCCGGCACCCGAACGCCATGCGGCTGCGCGCCCGTGACGCCGCCGGTGCCGACCTGGCGGACGAGACCTACTACTCGATCGGTGGTGGGTTCATCGCACGGGACGAGGCGGCGGAGCCCGCGGCCGACGCATCCGCTGCCGTCGCCGGTGCCGCGATCCCGGTCGACGACGCCGTGCCGTACCCGTTCTCGAGCGGCGCCGAGCTGCTCGCCGCGTGTGCCGGTTCCGGCCTGCCGATCAGCGGCGTCGCCCTGGCGAACGAGGCCGTCACCCGGACGGACGCCGAGATCCGGTCCGGATTGCTGGGCATCCACGGCGTGATGGAGTCGTGCGTCGACCGATCCGTCCGCCGGGGCGGGTGCCTGCCCGGGGGACTCGACGTCCGCCGCCGCGCCGCCACCTGGCACGAGCAGCTCACCCGCGAGGACCCCGACCACGACCCGCTGTTCGCGATGGAGTGGGTGAACCTCGTCGCCATGGCGGTCAACGAGGAGAACGCCACCGGAGGCCGCGTCGTCACCGCCCCGACGAACGGCGCAGCCGGCATCATCCCCGCGGTCCTGTACTACGCGCTCACCTACGTGCTCACGGTCGCCGACGCCCCCGCCGCTGAACGGGACGACGCCGTCGTGCGGTTCCTGCTCACCGCCGGGGCGATCGGGTCGATCTACAAGGAACGGGCGTCGATCTCCGGTGCCGAGGTCGGCTGCCAGGGCGAGGTCGGTTCGGCGGCGTCGATGGCGGCTGCAGGGCTCGCCGAGGTCCTCGGGGGCACGCCGGAGCAGGTCGAGAACGCCGCCGAGATCGCGATGGAGCACAACCTCGGGCTGACCTGCGACCCGATCGGCGGCCTGGTGCAGATCCCGTGCATCGAGCGGAACGCGATCGCGGCGAACAAGGCGATCAACGCCGCCCGGATGGCCCTGCGCGGGGACGGAGTGCACCACGTGTCGCTCGACCAGGTCGTCGAGACGATGCGGCAGACCGGGGCGGACATGTCGTCGAAGTACAAGGAGACCGCGATGGGCGGGCTGGCGGTGAACGTCCCGCTCTGCTGAGCGCCAGCTCGCGCCCGTTTGCGCCCGCTCGCGCGTCAGGCGTGCAGGAGCGTCAGCAGCCGTGCCGTCTCGGTGGCGATGGCGTCCCGGCCCGCCGACACGTACTTGCGCGGGTCGACGACGTCCGGCCGCTCGTCGAGCACGGTACGGAGCGCACGGGTGAACAGGCCGTTCAGGTGCGTCGAGATGTTGATCTTCGTCATCCCCGCGTGTACGGCGCCACGGAGTTCACCGTCGGACAGGCCCGAGGACCCGTGCAGCACGAGCGGCACCGGCACCGCGGCACGGAGGCGCTCGACCAGGTCGCGGTCCACCGAGGCCTCGCGGGTCTGCATTGCGTGCGAGGTCCCCACCGCGACCGCCAGGGCATCGACCCCGGTGTCAGACACGAACGCGGCGGCGTCGGTCGGATCGGTGCGGACGCCCGGGGCGTGCACGCCGTCCTTGCCGCCGACCTCGCCGAGCTCGGCCTCGATCGCGACGCCCGCGGCGTGACACCGAGCGGCGAGCTCGCGGGTCGCTGCCACGTTGGCGGCGAAGTCCAGGTGTGAACCGTCGTACATGACCGAGTCGACGCCCAGGTCGACGCCGGCCGCCACCAGCTCCGGGTCCTCGATGTGGTCGAGGTGCACGAGGACCTCGACGTCGGCGGCACGAGCGACCGCCTGGGTCGCGGTCGTGATCGGTGCGAGGCCGCCGTGGTACCGGACGCAGTTCTCGCTGATCTGCAGGATCACCGGCAGCCCGGCCAGCTCGGCGCCGGAGACGATCGCCTCGGCGTGCTCGAGCAGCACCACGTTGAACGCACCGACCCCGCGGCGTGCCGTGCGGGCGGTGTCGAGCAGGCCGGTGAGGGCGAGGTCGGTGATCATGCGGTGGTCCTCGTTCGGTCGTGGGCGGGAGCAGGCGGGGTGGACAGGAAGCGGTGGACGTCTGCCGGGTCGACCGCGCCAGCCACCGGTTGGAGGACGGCGGCCGCCCCGTGTGCGGCGGCGGACCGCAGGGCTCGGAGCAGGGTGGCGTCGTCGGGGGCCGGGACGCTGCCGTCGGGCGCGGAGAGGCCAGCACCGACGAGGACATCGACCAGGACACTGACGAGTCCGGCGGTGGCTGCGTCGCCGGCGCCGGTCGGGTTGCCCGAGACCCCGGCGACCGCCGGCACCTCGAGCACGTGCTCGGTGGTGTGGGCGGCGATGCCGTCGGATCCGCGAGAGACCACGACGACCGTCGCGCCGAGTCCGAGGAGCCGGAGTGCCCCCGAGCGCTCGTCGTCGGCGCCCGTGGCCTCGAGCAGTTCCTCGCGGTTGGGCTTGCAGACCGTCGCGCCGGCCGACGCGGCAGCCAGCAGCGCGGTGCCTGAGCAGTCGACCACGGAGAGCACACCGCGGCGGCGGGCGGCGGTGACCCAGCGGGCGACGACCGCGGGGTCGGTGTCGCGGGGCAGGGAGCCCGACACGACCAGGGCAGCGGCGGGCGGGGCATCGGCGGCACCGCGGGTACTGGCGGCACCGGTGGCATCGCTGGCATCGCCGCCGAGCAGTGTCTCGACCGCGGCGGTGACCGTGTCCCACTCGTCGGGGCTGAGCACGGGTCCGGGCTCGCCGAACATCGTCGGGTGGGCGAGGTCGTCCACCACCGTCACGGTCGTGCGGGTCTCGCCACGGACGGCGACGTCGGTGTGGATGAGCCCGAGGCCGTCGAGGGCGTGGGCGATCCAGCGTCCGCCGTCGCCGCCGAGGGGCAGCACGGCGTGGGTCGGTATGCCGGTGGCGGCGAGGACCCGCCCGACGTTCAGGCCCTTGCCGCCGGGGCACCGCTGGACCTCGAGCACGCGCTGGGTCTCGCCGATGCACTGTTCGGCGACCCGGTAGGTCACGTCGACGGCCGGGTTCGGGGTGACGACGAGGATCATGCGACCACCGCCGTCGGCAGGGCTCGGATGCTGCCGTGGTCCGGGTCGAGCACGACCAGGTCGGCGGGGGCGCCCACGCTGAGCGGTGCCGGGGCCCCGAGCAGGCGTGCCGCACGCCCCGCGGACGCCGCGACGACCTCGGGCAGGTCGGTCCCGGCGTCGAGCAGGCGGCGGACGGCGTCGGCGACCGTGATCGTGCTGCCCGCCAGCGACGAACCGTCGGCGAGCACGGCGAGCCCGTCGCGGACGGTCACCGCCGATCCGGCCACCGAGTACGTGCCGTCGGGGCAGCCGGTCGCAGCCATGGCGTCGGAGACCAGGACCATCCGGCCCGGAGCACTGCGCTGCACGAGGGCGACCGTCACGGGATCGAGGTGGTGGCCGTCGACGATGCACTCGAGCAGCACACGGTCGTCGGAGAGCGCGACCCCGACCGGCCCTGGCGCACGGTGGTGCAGCGGGGGCATCCCGTTGAACAGGTGGGTGACGAGCGAGGCCCCGGCGTCGACCGCGCGGCGGGTCTGCTCGGCGGTGGCGTCGGTGTGGCCGATGGCGACGACGACCCCGGCGTCGACGAAGCGGGCGACGGCGTCGAGTGCACCCGGAAGCTCCGGCGCGAGCGTGACGATCCGCAGGGCGCCACCCGCGGCGTCGCAGTAGGCGTCGACCTCGGCGGGGTCCGGGGCGTGCAGCAGGTCGACGCGGTGCGCCCCGCGACGGGCGGGCGCGAGCCACGGCCCCTCCAGGTGCAGTCCGGCGAGCGTGCCGTCGGCGACGAGCGGCCGGAGCCGGGTGAGGGCCGCCACGGTGTCCGCGCGCTCGCCCGTGGCGATGGACCCGACCAGGGTGGTCGTGCCCCGTGACCGGTGGTGCCCAGCGGCGGCACGGGCGTCCTCGGCGGAGCACCCGGCGAAGTCGTGCCCGAGCGCGCCGTGGGCGTGCAGGTCGACGAAACCGGGCACGACTGCGCCGTCGACGGTGACGGCGGTGTCCGTGCGCATCGGGGACCCGGTGCCGGTCGCCAGCACGGTGTCGTCGTCACCGATGACGAGCCAGCCGTCGTGCAGGTCTGCCTGGGCCGTGACGATGCGATGGGCCCGGACGAGGGTGGTCACAGCAGGACCCCGGTCTCGGTCTCGAGCAGCGCGCGTGCGAGGATCCCCGCTCCGATGGCGCCGGCTGCGTCGCCGTGCCGGGCGGGGACGACGACGGGGACACGGACGCCCTGCAGGCGCTCCGTGACGGCGTCGCGCAGCGGGTCGAGCAGCAGCGGCCCCGACTCGGCGAGTCCCCCGCCGACGATGATGGTGTGGACCCCGGCGACCGCGGTCGTCCAGGCGAGCGCGTCGGCCAGGACCGCGACGCAGTCGTCCCAGACCGCACGGGCTGCGGGGTCGCCCTGGCGGACCAGGAGCATGGCGGCGTGAGCGGACGGCGCGCCGGAACGACGTGCGACTCCCCCGGCGGACGCGATCTCCTCGACGCGGTGGCCCGCGTGCGGACCGGTCTGGATGCGGACCTGCCCGATCTCCCCCGCCCAGCCACCGCCGGACACGACGACGCCGTCGACCACCAGGGCGCTCGCGAGCCCGGTGCCGACCGGCACGAACGAGACCGACCCCCGCGAGAGCGCCGGGTCACCGGCCCGGACCTCGGCCAGGGCGCCGGCGCGGACGTCGTGGCCGAAGGCGAGCGGCACGTCGATCCCGTGACGCAGGAGCTCGGCACGGACGAGGTCACGCACCGGGACGTCGCGCCACCCGAGGTTGACGGACAGGTCCACGGTGCCGCGGGTCTCGTCGACGACGCCGGGGGTCACCACCCCGATGGCTCCGAGCGGCGCCCGTCGGGTGGCCTGTGCGGCCAGTTCGGCGACGACGGCGGCGAGGCGCTCGGCGCCCGGGTCGTCGCGCGGCGTCGGTACCCGAGTCTCGTCGAGGACGAGTCCGTCGGCCGTCGTCAGCCGGGTCTTGATGCCCGTGCCGCCGACGTCGACCCCGAGCACCGCGCCTGCGCCACCCATCAGGTGAGGATGACCGACCGGGTGAGCGACCGGGGGTTGTCCGGGTCGAGCCCGCGTCCCTCGGCCAGGGCGACGGCGAACCGGTGCACCACGACGAGTCCGGCGATCGGGTCGAGGTCGTGCTGGACGAAGCGGGCGCCGGTGGCGGCGACCTCGTCGGCCAGGCCCTCGGGTGCCGTGCCGAGCGACCAGACGAGCCGGCCGGGCTGGGCGATCGCGATGGGACCGTGCCGGTAGTCCATCGCCGGGTAGGACTCGGCCCAGAACTGCGCGGCCTCACGCGTCTTGAGCGCGGCTTCGAACGTCAGGCCGACTGCGGCCCCACGACCGACGAACGAGACCTGCTCGGCGTCGAGCAGGTCGTCGATCGGCACCGTCAGCGCGGTCTCGGCCTGGGCTGCGAGCGCGTCGACGTCGTCACCGATGGACGCCCGCAGCAGTGCGAGCGTCGTGGTGGCGAAGCGGGTCTGGACGACCGAGCGCTCGTCGGCGAAGGGCAGGGCGACCACCTGGTCGGCGACGGCCGCGGCAGGGCTGTCGGCGACGGCCGTGATCAGGACGGTCCGCTGCGACGGCAGGGCCTGCAGCAGGTCGACGATCTCGGTCGTCGTGCCCGAGCGGCTGATCATGAGCACGCGGTCGTACTCGCGGGACGCGGGGTACTCGGATCCGGCGAAGGCATCGGTCACACCGAGGCCCGCCTGCTCACGGGCGACGGCGTAGCTCATGGCGATGAACCAGCTCGTGCCGCAGCCGATCACGGCCACGCGTTCGCCCGGCTGGGGGAGCGCGTCGGCGAAGGTCGGCAGGAGCGCGGCGGCTGCACGCCAGGTCTCCGGTTGCGAGGCCAGTTCAGCGCTCACGAAGGTGTCGGTCATGGGAGCCTTCCGGGTCCGGATCGATCCGGGTGATCGATGATCAGGAAGCGTAGCGATCGATCGTGCGCAAGGGAAGGGGAAAACGTCATTTTCGATCACCGGGCGACGGTGGCGACGCCGTAGGATGACCGTCATGACCCCCCAACAGCGGCTGAACGCCCTGCTCGAACTGGTGAGCGAACGCGGCAACGTGTCGATCGCCGAGATCGGGGAGCTGCTCGGGATCTCCGCCGCGACGGCCCGCCGTGACCTCGCGACCCTCGCCGACCAGCGGCTCGTCACGCGCACGCACGGGGGCGCGGCAGCACTCGGCGCCGGGTACGAGCTCCCGCTGCAGTACAAGATCGCCCGGCAGGCCGAGGCGAAGACGGCGATCGCCCGCGCGGCCGCCCGTTTGGTGCAGCCGGGGGAGACCGTCGGGCTCAACGGCGGGACGACCACGACCGAGGTCGCGCGTGAACTCGGCAAGAGCGAGCGGTTCATCCGCGCCGACGGCGAGTTCGGCATCACGATCGTGACGAACGCCCTGAACGTCGGGTACGAGCTGTCCGTCCGCGCCAACGTGAAGATCGTGGTCACCGGTGGTGTGGCGCGGCGGCAGTCCTACGAGCTCGTCGGGCCGCTCGTCCGGGACACGCTCGACGAGTTCGCCCTCGACCTCGTGGTGCTCGGTGTCGACGGCCTGACCGGCCAGTACGGCGCGACGACCATGCACGAGGGCGAGGCCGAGGTCAGCCGCCACTTCGCCTCGGTCGGACGACGGGTCGTCGTGGTCGCCGACTCGACCAAGATCGAACGGTCGACCTTCGCCCGGATCTGCCCGCTCGACCGCATCGACGTCCTGGTCACCGACCAGCCGGTGCCGGCCTCGTTCGCTGCTGACCTCGCCAGCGCCGGCGTGGAGCTCGTCGTCGCCGACTGAGCGCCCTCTGCGGCCACCCCGGAGCGGTCCGGACGTTTCGATCGTGTAAAACCCTCCCCGGCACGGATGCGTGAGCGATCCGTGAGCGCCTATTGTGCATTCATGATCGATTCGGCATCATGGGCGTCACATTCACGCAAGGGAGCGATGAGCATGGGCGCTGACAACGCAGGACTCCGCGTCGCGGTGATCGGGATGGGCCAGCGGTCCGCCATCGCCCGCCACGTGGCCGAGGCAACCGCGGACGACCCGTCGCTGCAGGCCCGGGTCGTGGCCGTCGCGGACGTCACCGCGGCCGGCCGGGACCGCGGGCACGACGAGTACCCGGACGCCCTGGTGGTCGAACACCACCGTGACCTCACCGGCCACGTCGACGCGGCCATCGTGACCACGCCGGACTGGACCCATGCGGAGATCGCGATCGACCTGCTCCGCGCGGGCATCGCCGTCTACCTCGAGAAGCCGCTGGCCATCACGGTCGAGGACGCCGACGCCGTCCTGAACACCGCGGCGGAGACCGGGACGCCGCTGTACGTCGGGCACAACTTCCGGCACGCCGCCGTCGTCCGCCTGATGCGCGAGATCGTGGCTCGCGGCGAGATCGGCCAGGTCAAGGCCGTCTGGTGCCGGCACTTCGTCGGCAACGGTGGCGACTACTACTTCAAGGACTGGCACGCCGACCGCAGCAAGGTGAACTCCCTGCTCCTGCAGAAGGCGAGCCACGACCTCGACGTCATCCACGCGCTCGGCGGGGGTGACACCGCCCGGGTCGTCGGGATGGGCTCGCTGTCGGTCTACGGCGACGTCACCGACCGGCGCGACCGCAGCGGCGAGCTCATGGGGGACTGGTTCTCCCACGACAACTGGCCGCCGCTCGCCCAGACCGGGCTGAACCCCGTCGTCGACGTCGAGGACGTCTCGATGGTGATGATGACGCTCGACAACGGCGTGCAGGCCAGTTACGAGCAGTGCCACTTCACCCCGGACTACTGGCGGAACTACACCGTCATCGGCACCGAGGGACGCCTCGAGAACATCGGCGACACCGGTGGTGGCGTCGTGAAGGTCTGGACGCACCGCCGGGGCTGGGACACCGCGGGGGACCGCGAGTACCCGATCGACGGCGTCGAGGACGGGCACGCCGACGCCGACCTGCTCACCATGACCGAGTTCCTGCGGTCCGTCGCGTTCGGCGAACCGTCGGAGCTGTCCCCGATCGCGGCCCGTGCCGCGGTCGCCGCGGGCGCGCTGGCCACGCGCTCGCTCCGCAACGGGTCCGTCCCCATCGACGTCCCGCCCCTGCCGGCCGAGACCATCGCGCACTTCACGTCGAACCCCCCGCACTCCACCCCCTCCACCCCGCATCCCGCCCAGACCGTCGGCTCCTGACGGCCGTGCGAAAGGACACCCCGATGACCGCACACATCCCCACCCGAGGAACCGGCGTGCGCCGCGTCCTCCTCGGCGCCGTCGCCGCACTCGGCGCGGCAGCGCTCCTGGCCGGCTGCTCCTCGTCGTCCGGAGCGTCCGGCTCCGGCGGCGACTACGAGGCCGCGCCGAAGGACACCAAGGCGTCCCTGACCTACGCCGTCTGGGACGAGAACCAGGTCAAGGCCATCAAGGCCAACCTGAAGGGCTTCAACGAGGAGTACCCGGACATCAAGGTGAGCGTCGACGTCACGCCGTTCGCCAACTACTGGACGAAGCTGCAGACCCAGGGCTCGAGCAACACCCTGCCCGACCTGTTCTGGATGAACGGCCCGAACTTCCAGCTGTACGCGGCCAACGGCAAGCTCGCGCCGATCACCGGCGAGGTCGAGTCGGGTGACATCGACGCGTCGAAGTACTCGAGCGCACTCAACGACCTGTACACGTACGACGACACCCAGTACGGCGTGCCGAAGGACTTCGACACCATCGGCGTCTGGGTGAACAAGTCGCTGTTCGAGCAGGCCGGCATGGACCTGCCGTCCAAGGACTGGACCTGGGACGACTTCCAGCAGACCGGCGCCGAGCTGTCCGAGAAGCTGCAGGCGAAGGGCGCCTACGGGGCAGCCGGCGGCATGGACGGCCAGACGACGTACTACAACACGATCCTGCAGGCCGGGGGATCGGTCGTGAACGCGGACGGCACCGAGTCCGAGTACGCCACGAAGGCCTCCGAGGACGGCCTGCAGTTCTGGACCGACCTGATCGACTCGGGGGCATCGCCCTCGATCAAGCAGCTCACCGACACCACGGCCGACCAGTGGTTCACCTCGGGCAAGCTCGCGATGTACCAGGGCGGCAGTTGGTTCCGCTCCGCGCTGACCGGCACCGAGCTCGAGAAGGACGTCGTCGCCTACCCGCTGCCCAAGGGCAAGGAGCAGGCGACCGTCATCCACGGGGTCTCGAACGTCGTGTCCGAGGCGAGCAAGGACAAGGCAGCCGCCCAGGCGCTGCAGGTCTACCTCGCGGGCAAGACGGCCCAGCAGCAGCAGGGCGACATGGGCGCGGTCATCCCGGCGTACGAGGGCACGCAGAGCGCCTTCACGAAGACGATGCCCGACGCCGACCTGCAGGTGTTCCTCGACGCGGTGGACTACGCGAAGCCGCTGCCGGTGTCGAAGAACACCGCGGCCTGGAACACCCTCGAGACCACCCTGCTGCCGAGTGCCTTCGACGGATCGAAGCCCGTCGACCAGGTGGCAGAGGACCTCGCACAGAAGATGGACGCCGCCCTCGCCAAGGAAAAGTAGGACCCGCGCGTGACGATCAACACCGAGCGGCCCCCGGCCGCAGCCACCCCCGCCCGGACGACACGTTCGTCCGGGCGGGGTGCCCCCGCTCCGCGAGCCGACGGCGGCCGAGCGCCACGACGGACCGACGGCTGGTGGCCGTGGCTCTTCGTGCTCCCGTTGCTCGTCGGCGTCGGCACCTTCTACATCTGGCCGATCATCCAGACGTTCTGGTACTCGTTCACCAGCTGGGGCGTCTTCGGGGGCGCCACGTTCACCGGCGTCGCCAACTACGTCCGGCTCGTCGGTGACCCGCAGCTCTACCAGTCGCTGCTGAACACGGTGATCTACACCGTGATCGTCCTCGCCGGGATCCCGATCGCGGTGTGGCTCGCCAGTCTGCTGAACACCCCGGGGCTGCGGTTCGCCCAGTTCTACCGGGTGCTCTTCTTCCTGCCGTACGTCGCCATGCCCGCGGCGATCGCCCTGGTCTGGCGCATCATGTACAACGGCGACTACGGCATCGTGAACTGGTTCCTCGGGAACTTCGGCATCGACGGCCCGTACTGGATCTCGACCCCCGGCTTCGCGCTGATCGCGGTGAGCCTGGTCGGCCTCTGGTCCTCCCTCGGGTTCTCGATGATCATCCTCGGCGCCGGGCTCAAGGACATCCCGCCGGAGCTCTACGAGGCCGCGGAGCTCGACGGCGCGAGCCGGTGGCGGCAGTTCCGGTCGGTGACCGTGCCGTTGCTCAGCCCGAGCATCTTCTTCGTGGTGATCGTCACGACGATCTCGAGCTTCCAGCTGTTCGACCTGCTGTACGCGATCCTCGGCAGCACCAACCCGGTGATCCCGAAGACGATGTCGCTCGTCTTCTACTTCTACAGCGCCGGGTTCATCGACAACGACAAGGGCTTCGCGGCCGCGATCGCGATGGTGATCTTCCTGCTCATCGGCATCGTCACGCTCGTGCAGTTCCGCGTCCAACGGAAGTGGGTGCAGGGATGACCGCCACCGTCACACCGCCTCGGGCCGCACGCCGACCCGGCCGTCGCGGCGGCAGCCACTGGTGGATCCACGTCGTGCTCGGCATCGGCGGGTTCGCGATGGCCTTCCCGTTCCTGTGGCAGATCATCATGTCGCTCTCCACGAACGCGCAGGTGCAGTCCGTCACGCCGGTCTTCTGGCCGGGGGAGCTGCAGTGGCAGAACTACGCGCAGGTCTTCGAACGCCTGCCGTTCCTCAGCCAGCTCGGCACGTCGGTGTACGTCACGATCATCCGCACGATCGCGCAGATCGTCCTGTGCACGCTCGCCGGGTACGCCTTCGCCCGGATGCGGTTCCGCGGCCGGGCGGCACTGCTCGCGATCGTGCTGTCGATCCTGCTCGTGCCCTCGCAGGTCTACCTGATCTCGCAGTACCAGATCGTGCAGGGGCTCGGCTGGCTCGACACCCTGATGGGGATCGTCGCACCCGGGCTGTTCAGCGCCTTCGGTACGTTCCTGATGCGGACCGCGTTCCTGAACATGCCGCCCGAGCTCGAAGAGGCAGCGCGGATGGACGGCGCGAACCCGTTCCAGACGTTCTGGCGGATCATGCTGCCCCTGGCCCGTCCCTCGATCAGCGTGCTCGCGATCACGACGGTGCTGTGGTCGTGGAACGAGCTGCTCTGGCCGCTCGTGGTCTCCACCCGCGCCGAGGACATGCCGCTCGCAGCCGGCCTCGCGACGCTGTCGAGTGACCGCACGATCGACTACCCGGTGCTGATGGCCGCCAGCCTGATGGCGATGGCGCCGGTGCTCATCATGTTCGTCGTGCTGCAGCGTCGGGTGATGGACGGGCTCGCGTCGTCCGGTCTGAAGTGACCACCGCGACCCCCGGCCTGGAGGCCCGCCCCGCGTCCGTCGCGGTCCTCGCCGCCGCCGTGGGGTCACCGGACGACTCCGCGACGGTGGCGGCCGCACTGGCCGCCACCGTCGCCGACGCCGGGCCCGCGGAGCGGGACGCGCTGTTGGTGGCGGGGCTCCGCGCCGCGGTGCCGGACAGCGCCGACGCGCTCGCGGAGCGGGGCCTCCCGCGCGCGCTCGCCGAGGCCTCCGTCGCCGACGTCGACCGCAAGCTCGCACGCTACGGTCTGCACGGCACCGGGGTGGAGTGGCTCGTCGCCGTGGTGACCGGGCGCGTGGTGGCCGTGGGGCGCCTCCAGTTCGAACTCGGCGACCACCTGGCGGACGGCACGCCGGCCTGGGGCGTGCACGTGCCGGAGACCGGGCCGCTCGACCCGGTGGCCTGCGACCGCTCGTTCGCCCGCGCACCCGAGGTCCTGCGCGGCCTCGCACCGCAGCTCGCTGCCGACCGGTGGCAGTGCCGCTCCTGGATGCTCGACCCGGGGCTGCCCGCCGCGCTCGGTCGCGATGCCAACCTCGTGCACTTCGCCCGGCGCTTCCGTCTCGTCCCGCCGGGGGAGCACGACGCGACCGAGGGGGACTCCAGTGTCGCGAAGTTCGTCTTCGGGGTGCCGCTGGCGACCGCACGGTCCGCGGCGCCGTCCGGTCGGTTGCGCGCGGCCGTGCTCGACCGGTGGGCGAGCGGTGGGCACTGGACCGAGCGGACCGGCACGGCGCCGGTCGCGTGACCGCCCGCAGCCGCGGCCGCGTACCGTGCACGGCATGACGAAGCCCGACCACGACCACCTCGACGACGGCGTCGACATGACGTTCGAGGAACGCCGACAGGACACGTTCCGCCGCATGTCCGGATCTGACGAGCACGACGCCGATCCGCGGGTCGAGGTCTCCCGTGCCGAGGACGGCGACGTCCGCATCGACGTCGCCGACACCGCGGCGGTCCGACCCGGCGAGTGACACCCGTTCCGGCCCTGGTCCGCCGGGGTCGGTGGGGCACGGCATGATCGTGTCGTGCACCTCGTCCTCCGCCGCGTCGACGGCGGCGTCCTCGCGACGCCCCTGACCGACGCGGGGACCGCCGGGGGCGAGCCGATCCGCCTGGACGAGCCGGGCCTCCCGGCCTTCGTCGCGGACCACGACGCACCGGGCGTGCGCTGGGTGTGGGACGACACCGCGCGCTGGTACCCGGCCGTGCTCGCTGCAGGTGGGCGAGTCGGACGCTGCGTCGACCTGCGCCTCGGTCGTCGTGTCCTGCGGGCCGCGCTCGCGGCACGGGGATCCGCGCTCGCCGCTGCGCCGGCAGATGCCTTGGACGCCCCGGTCGCGGAAGCCCGCGTGGTCCGGCCGACGCAGGCCCAGCTCTTCGACGACGCCCTGTTCACCGCCGCTGCGCCCGACGACGAGGTCGACCCGGTGGCGGAGTTCCGCTCCCAGCTCGCCGCGGTGGCGGGGTCGAGCGCTCCCGGTGCCCTCCGTCTGCTGCTCACCGCGGAGTCGGCCGGTGCGCTCGTGGCGGCCGAGATGCTGCTCGCCGGGCTGCCGTGGCGTGCCGACGTGCACGAGCGGCTGCTCGAGGACGCCCTCGGGCCGCGCGTGCCCTACGGGGTGCGGCCGCGACGCCTCGAGGAGATCGCCGCCGTCGTGCGCGAGCGCCTCGACGACCCCGGTCTCAACCCGGACTCGCCCGCCGACGTCCTGAAGTCGCTGCGCCGGGCCGGCCTGATGGTCACGAGCACGCGGAAGTGGGAGCTGCAGGAGATCGAGCACCCCGTCATCGAGCCGCTGCTCGAGTACAAGCGCCTGGCGCGACTGCTCACCGCCAACGGCTGGACCTGGCTCGACGACTGGATCCGCGACGGCCGGTTCCACCCGAAGTACGTCGTCGGCGGTGTCGTCACCGGTCGTTGGGCGGCCGACGGCGGGGGAGCGATGCAGTTGCCGAAGGGCATCCGCGGGGCGGTCATCGCCGACCCCGGGTGGAAGCTCGTCGTGGCGGACGCCGCACAGCTGGAGCCCCGGGTGCTCGCCGCGATGTCCGGCGACCGGGCGATGGCCGCGGCCGGCGACGGGCGCGACCTGTACGACGGCGTGGTGGCGTCGGGGGCGGTCGAGACCCGGCAGCAGGCGAAGGTGGCGATGCTCGGTGCGATGTACGGGGCGACCCAGGGCGAGGGCGGTCGGCTCGTGCCACGCCTGGTCCGGGCGTTCCCGCAGGCGCTCGACATGGTGGAACGGGCGGCCCGTGCGGGGGAGCGCGGCGAACCCGTGACGACGCTGCTCGGGCGGACGTCACCGGTGCCCGAGGACTCGTGGTTCGAGGCCCGGAACCAGGCCTACACGGTCGAGGGGACCCCGGCGATGCAGCGTGCGGTCGAGTCGCGCGCCCGGAGCTGGGGGCGGTTCACCCGGAACTTCGTGGTGCAGGGGACGGCGGCGGAGTGGGCGCTCGCGTGGATGGGGTCCCTGCGCTCGCGGCTGATCGCGCGCTTCCCCGGAGCCGTGACGGACGGGCCGCACCTGGTGTTCTTCGTGCACGACGAGATCGTGGTGCACGCCCCGGCGGAGCACGCTGAGTGGGTGGCGCAGCAGATCCGGGAGGCCGCCGTCGATGCCGGACGGTTGTTGTTCCAGGACTTCCCGGTGACGTTCCCGCTGTCGGTCGGGGTGGTGGGGGCGTACTCGGAGGCGAAGGACTGAGGCGGCCGGGACGGCTCCCGGCGGCTTCGGGCAGTGTGGACGGATGCAGACCGAACGCGGGGACGCCGCCGACCGCACCGTTGGCGAAGTCGACCTGACCCGTTGGCGCTCCCGTGCCGGCCGCAGCGTCGCCGAGGCGTGGACCGCGCTCGGCAAGCGCTTCGGCGCCATGCCCGTCCTGCTGCTGACCCTCGCCATCGGCCTGGGCGTCGCCGTCCTCGCCACGTGGATCGCCTCCGAGGTCTACGACGCCGTGCGGGAAGCCGACGACGTCGCGGTGCTCGACCGCCCCGTCCTCGACTGGGCGCTCACACTCCGATCACCCACGGCGGACACGCTCGTCACCTGGTGGACCGACATCGCCGGCACGATCGGGATGCCGATCGTCGCGCTCGGATTCCTGGTCGGCTTCACGATCCAGCGCCGTGCGTGGACGCCACTGGTGCTCCTGGTCGCCGCGAGCGGTGGTTCGTTGCTCATGACGATCGCGGGCAAGGACCTGATCGGCCGTGCACGTCCGCCGCTGTCCGACGCGGTGCCGCCGTACGAGACGTCGCCGTCGTTCCCGTCGGGGCACACGCTCAACTCCACGGTGATCGTGGGCACCATCGTGTACCTCCTGCTCCTGCGGCAGTCGCGCGTCGTCACCCGGGTGTGGACGATCGTCGTGGGCACCCTGTTCGTGCTGTCGGTGGGGGCGTCGCGGGTGTTCCTCGGGCACCACTGGCTGACCGACGTGCTGGCGGCGTGGGCGCTCGGACTCGCCTGGCTCGCCCTCGTGATCACGGCGCACCGGTTGTACCTGACGGCGCTCCACCACGGTGCCGAGCCCGCGCCGGACGTCGACCGCATCACTTCGTGAGCAGAAGACGTCGGGTCGCTCGCCCGCACCCGACATCTTCTGCTCACGAAGTCGCCGGGCCCCGCCCCGCCGCGCGCCAAGCGCCCCGAACGGCAGAGCGCCGTCAGCCGCGACCGGTAGGTTGCCGGGCATGGAAGAACGGGTCTTCGGCGGCAGGTACCGCGTCACGGGCACGCTCGGACACGGTGGCATGGCGTCCGTGTACCGGGCGGTCGACGAGCAACTCGGTCGCGAGGTCGCGGTCAAGGTGTTCCGCATCGGCCCCGTCGACCGCGGTGAGCGCGCCCGCGCCGAGGCGGAGATCCAGACCCTCGCGACGCTGCGCGCCCCCGAGCTCGTCACGCTCTTCGACGCCGCACTCGACGACGTCGACGGTGACTCGTACCTCGTCATGGAACTCGTGCCGGGCAGTGACCTGGCGACCCGTCTGCGCGAGGGCCCGCTCGACCCCGCGACCGCTGCCCGCCTGGGTGCGCAGGTCGCCGACGGCCTGGCCGCCGTGCACGCGCAGGGGATCGTCCACCGTGACGTGAAGCCCGCGAACGTCCTGCTCGAGAGCGACGGCCGGCACGTCAAGCTCGCCGACTTCGGGATCGCCCTGCTCCGTGACGCCTCACGCGTGACGGGGACGGGGACCGTGATGGGGACGGCGGCGTACCTGGCCCCGGAGCAGGTCCTGGCGAAGGAGATCACCGGCAAGGCCGACGTCTACTCGCTCGGGCTCGTGCTGCTCGAGTGCATGACCGGCCGCCAGCCGTTCCCGGGCAGCGCGGTCGAGTCGGCTACCGCCCGGCTCACCCGTTCGCCCGAGATCGACCGGCAGCTGCCCACGGCCTGGCGCACCTTGCTGCACGTGATGACCGCGCAGGACCCGGCGGAGCGACCGACGGCTGCCGAGGCGGCCGAGCGCCTGCGTGCGCTGGGCCGCGACGAGCCGACGAACGCCACGCAGCTGCTGCCCGGCACGCCCGGTGCGGTGACGTCCGCGGCCGCCGGTGCGGCTGGTGCCGCGGTCGGCGCCGGTGCCGCCGCAGCGGCGAACGCCGACGACCGGACGCAGGCGATGCCGGCGAGCGAACTGCCGAACGGCGGCGCGCGTCCGGGCGACGACGCCACCCGCGTCCTCGACACCCAGCGTCCGAACCCCGCCGACGACGTCTCGACGACCGTCCTCGGCGCCCAGGCAGCCGACCGCGGCGCATCGGGCCCGAGCGGTCCGACACCGCCACCGGTCACGCCCCGACCGGTCCGGGGCGACCAGCCGGAGGACCAGCCGGAGAAGAAGAAGCGCGGACCGCTCATCGCCGCGATCATCGTGATCGTCCTGGTGCTCATCGGCATCGGGGTCGCGGTGTTCGCCCTGAACGGCGACGACGACGGCACCCCGGCCCCGACGGACACCACGTCGACCGCGCCGACCGAGCAGCAGCCGTCCGAGGACCCGGGCGAGGAACAGCAGCCGAGCGAACCCGCCGAGCAGCAGCCCTCGCAGGAGCAGCAGCAGCCGTCGCAGCCCGCCGAGGAACCGAGCGAGCAGCCGAGCGAACCGACCGAGCCGGAGCAGCCCACGCAGGACCCGCCCGTCGGCCCGGAGCCGAGCACCCCGGCCTCGAACCCGGTGCAGGAGCCGCAGGACGGTACGGGCGCGGCTGACACGGGCGCGGCCGACACCGGCGCGGTCAACACCACGTCGGGCACCGCCCCCGGCAAGTCCGGTAGCGCACCGGGACACAACAAGGACTGACGACGAGCACTGACGACGAGCACTGACGACGAGCACTGACACGCCGGGGTTTTCGTCCAGTCCCTGGAGCAAATAGGCTCGTTCCGTGCGAGAACTGCAACGGAGCGGTGGCCCGACGACGGCCGTGGCCGCTCGGAACGGTGTCGGCTTCGGTTCGGCAGAGGCCTGGTTCGTCGAGCGACCAGCGGGAGCGTCCGTGGCCGAGGCGATCGTCCCCGGTTTCACCGGACGCACCATCGCCACCGGCGACGAGCTCTCCTGGGTCTGGTTCCCCGAACGGACCCTGCCCGACGGGGCGTCGGAACCGACGGAAGCAGACCTGCCGCACTTCTGGGACGCCACGGCCTTCGCCGTCGACGTCGTCTTCACCGACGGCTCGCGGCTGCGTGACCACCCCGGGGTCCGCGACCAGTACGGCGACGCGGTCACCCCGGACGCGCAGGATGCGGCCCGCAAGCAGTGGGTGGACCAGTGGAACCGCCGCGCGGTCGACCTCGCGCCGTTCGCGGGGCTGGTCGTCGACCGCCTGGAGGCCCGGCTCGGCTCCGACACGTCGGCGGCGGCCACCGACGGCGAACGTCCCGCACTACGCGGCTGGCTCGACGCCGTCCGGATCGGTCCTGCGCGTCCGACCCCGACGACCCCGCTCGGCCACGTCCGGACGACCCGGGGTACCCAGGCGTCCTCCCGGTTCTCCCGCGGCAACAACGCCCCGCTCGTCGGCGTCCCGCACGGCGGGGTGTTCGGCCTGCCGATGACGGACGCCTCGAGCAACCGCTGGCCGTACGCGTACCAGGAGCACGACCGGCTCGACGACCAGGGGCGACTCCGTCCGGCGATCCAGGCCTTCGCGACGAGTCACATCCCGTCGCCGTGGATGGGTGACCGCGGGGTGTTCCAGGTGATGCCCTCGCCACTCGACACCCCCGATGTCGACCGGTCCGCTCGCGCGCTCGGGTTCGACCACGAGGACGAGCAGGACGGCCCGCACCGCTACCGGGTCGCCCTCGAGCACGGTGTGACGGCCGAGCTGACCGCGGGGGAGTTCGCCCTCGGGTTCCGGTTCACCGGCACCCGCAGCGTCGTGCTCGACCACCACGGCCGGGTGTCCGACGTCTCCGTGACGATCACCGACGGCACCGCCGTGGTCGAGGCCGTCCTCGACGACCGCCCCGGCACCCCGCCGCACCACGTGCACCTGCGGGTCGCGGGGGTCACCGCCGACCACACGACGATCGGCGAGCACGAGCTGCGCGGCTGGCTGTCCGTGGGAGAGGCCAGCGGCACGGCCGGCCGGGTCGACGTCCTGCTCGGCATCTCGACCGTCTCGATCGAGGACGCCCGCGCGAACCTCGACGACGCCGGCTCGTTCGACGCCATGCGGTCCCGTGCCGAGGCGCTGTGGACCGAGAAGCTCGCGACGCTGTCCTTCGACGGCGCGAGCCCCGACCAGCTGACGAGCCTGTACTCCGGCCTGTACCGGCTGTTCCTCTACCCGAACCGCGCCGGGGAGGCTGCCCTGACCGGTACCCCGCGGCACCGCTCCCCGTACGGCGACGTGCTGGCGGACCCGATCCGCGACGAGCCCGGGCCGGAGATCGTCGAGGGCCCGTTCACCACCACGAACGGCTTCTGGGACACCTACCGCACGGCCTGGCCGCTCCTCGGACTCCTGACCCCCGAGACCGCTGGCGAGCTCGCGCAGGGCTTCGTCGAGCACCACCACGACGGCGGGTGGACGCCCCGCTGGAGTGCCCCCGGTGCCGAGGACTGCATGACCGGCACCACGAGCGACACCGTCTTCGCCGACCTCGCGGTGAAGGGCGTGCGCGGCTTCGACCTGGCCGAGGCGTACCGGAGCGCGGTGCGGAACGCGACCGTCCCGCCGCGTGACGAGCGCGTCGGACGCAAGGGGAGCCTCCCGGGCGCCTTCCGCGGCCACGTCGACACGGCGACCCACGAGGGGATGTCGTGGACCCTGGACGCGGCCATCAACGACTGGGGTCTGGCCGTCATGGCGGGCCTGCTCGCGTCACGGGCGCGGACGCCCGCCGACCTGTCCCGTTACGAGGCCGAGGCCGAGTGGTTCGCCCGCCGGTCCCTGCAGTACCGGCACGTCTTCGACTCCGAGCGCGGGTTCTTCATCGGCCGCGACCCGGACGGCTCGTGGCGGGTCGGCACCGAGTTCGACCCGCGCGACTGGGGCGACGACTACACGGAGACGAACGCGTGGGGCACCGCGTTCACGGCGCCGCACGACGGCGCCGGCGTCGTCGACCTGCACGGCGGGCCGGAGCGCTTCGACGCCGCTCTCGACGCGTTCTTCGCGACCCCCGAGACCGGCGCGTTGGCGCGGTCCGGCTCGTACGGGTTCCCGATCCACGAGATGACCGAGGCCCGCGATGTCCGGATGGGCATGCTCGGGCTGTCGAACCAGCCCGCGCACCACATCCCCTTCTTCCCGATGTTCACCGGGCGCCACGACGACGCGCACCGCATCGTCCGCGAGTCGCTCGAGCGGCTGTTCGTCGGGTCCGACCTCGGCCAGGGCTACCCGGGTGACGAGGACAACGGTGAGATGAGCGCCTGGTACGTCTTCGCGACCATCGGCCTGTACCCCCTGGCGCCGTCGACCGGCACCTACGTGCTCGTACCGCCGTCGGTCCGCAGGACGGTGCTGCGACAGCCGGGAGGATCGCCCACCGTCATCGAGATCGCCGCCGGCTCCGCAGGCCGGTACGTCGCGTCGGTGACGGTCGACGGCTCGCCCTGGACCTCGGTCACCATCCCGCACAGCGTGGTCGTCGCCGCGTCGCGGATCGAGTTCACCCTGTCCGACGAACCGCAGGGATGGGCGTCGGACACCCGCCCCGTCTCGGCCTCCGACGTGCACGGCTACCGGGACGTCCCGGTGGACGTCCTGCCCGTCGGTGCCTCGGCGCTCACCGACGACACCGGCCGCACCGTCACGGTGCTCGCCGCGGGGGGGTCCGTGTCCTTCGACGTGTCGTGCCCCGCCGCCTCGTTGTACACCGTGACGGTGGCATCGCCGGGGTCCTACTCGTGGCAGGTCGGCCTCGACGACGCCGTCACCGCGGTCGACGGTGCCGAGTTCTCGTGGGCCGGCCAGACCCGGGTGTTCCGCATCCTCGGCGGCGGTTCGTCGTTCACGTTCACCGCCGGCACCGACCTGACGCTGACGCAGCTCGAGCTCATCGCGGCCGACGGACAGCGTTGACCCGGCGTTCACCGAGCGGGAGCATGCTCGCCCCATGTCGATGAGCGCACCGTTCGATCCCGAACAGCAGGGCCGGTCCATCCCCGTGGACGGCAGTGACGAGTCCGAGCTCGAGATGGAGGAGGACCGCGGCGCCGACGTCGGCGACGACTCCGCTGACCCGAGCGTCTCGCCCGTCAGTCACCACGACGAGGACGAGGCCGGCGGCGGCCCGGTGTTCCGGCGTCCGCACGCCGGTGAGCGGCTCCACCCGGACGACCTCTGACCGTTCCGGGGGTCCTCCGGGCTTTCTTGGGCGATTGCCAAGCGGCTCGGGCATGCTCGTGCGCATGTCGATCGCGAACTCGTGGGACCCGTCCGGTGGCCGTGCAATCCCGGAGGACCAGGTCCGTCAGGACGGGCTCGAACTCGACGAGGACCCGGCGATGCTGGGGATCTCGTTCGACGTCGTGGGTGGTGCCTCCGCCGACCCCGCCGGGGTGTCCCCGGTCGACGTGAACGTGCCGACGCCGAGGTCTGCGGGTTCCGCCTCCGACGACTAGCGCGCCTGGTCGAATCGGGCGTACCTGGTCGAATCGGGCATACCTGGTCGGAACTTTTCACCAGGTACGCCCGAAAGCACCTTGCATCGCACGCGTTCTGGGAAAGAACGTCAGCGCGCGGAAGGGTCGGGGACCCGGTACTTGAACCCGACGTGCGAGCCGGTGAAGCCGAGGCGCTCGTAGAACCGGTGCGCATCGGTCCGTGCGGCGTCGGAGGTGAGCTGCACGAGCGGGGTCCCGAGGGCCGGTGCCGCCACGTCGGTCACCCAGCGCATCAGCGCGGTCCCGATGCCGCCGGAGCGCAGCGCACTGCTGACCCGCACCGCCTCGACGAGCAGTCGGGTGGCACCACGACGAGCCATCCCGGGGATCCGGGTGAGTTGCAGCGTCCCGACGAGCCGCCCGTCGGCGTCCTCGGCGACGAGCAACGCGTTCGCCGGGTCGTCCACGATCGACCGGAGGGCCTCGGCGTACTGCGGGCGGTCCTCCGGCGCGGCGACGTCACCCCGTGCGGCGCTGATCGGGTCGTCGGACAACAGCGCCATGAGCGCATCGAGGTCCTCGTCCACCGCGTCCCGCAGCGTCAGTTCGCCGGAGCGTGTGGTCAGGCGGACGGGCAGGGCGAGGTCGTGGAGCACGACCCCACCCTGCCCGACCCCACCCTGCCCGACCCCACGGGGCGGTCCCGGTTCAGGGAACGGTGTGTCCGGCCGCGGTGAAGATCCGGTACCACTCCTCGCGCGACAGCTCGACGTCCGAGCCGGCTGCCGAGTCCCGCACGCGCTGCGGGTTCGTGGTGCCGAGGACGACCTGGAAGTGCGCGGGGTGGCGGGTGATCCACGCGACCGCGATGCCGGTCGGGGTGACACCGTGTGCGGCGGCGACCTCCTCGAGCACGTCGTTCAGCTCGGCGTACTGCTCACGGTCGCCCAGGAAGACGCCGTCGAAGAAGCCCTTCTGGAACGGCGACCAGGCCTGCAGCGTGACGTCGTTGATGCGCGAGTAGTTGAGGATGTCGTTGTCGCGGTCCACGGACTGCTCGAGGCCGCCCATGTTCGCGGTCAGGCCCTGCGAGATGACGTTGGCGTGGGTGATGCTCAGCTGCACCTGGTTGAACGCGAGCGGCTGGCGGACGTGCTTCTTGAGCAGGTCGACCTGGCCGGGGGTGTGGTTCGAGACGCCGAAGTGGTGCACCTTGCCGGCGGCGTGCAGCTCGTCGAAGGCCTTCGCGACCTCTTCCGGCTCGACGAGGGCGTCGGGGCGGTGCAGCAGCAGGACGTCGACGTACTCGGTCTGCAGTGCCTCGAGCGACTCGTGCACGGACTCGAGGATGTGCTCGTACGAGAAGTCGAAGTACGCGCCCTTCGGCGTCGGCCGGATGCCGACCTTGGTCTGCAGCACGATCTCGGCGCGTTCCGCGGGCGTCAGCGTGACGGCGGCGCCGAACCGCTCCTCGCAGCCGTGCCACTCGCCGTAGACCGCGGCGTGGTCGAACATGTTCACGCCCGCATCGCGCGAGGCGCTGTAGAGCGAACGGATGTCCTCATCGCTCATGTCGTTGATCCGCATCAGTCCGACGACGACGTCGGAGGCGGTGAGGTCTGTCTGTGGCAACTCCAGTGTCTTCACGCCGTCGATCCTGCCAGCCGGTCCCCGGCACAGGCAGGCCCTGCCAGTACCTCAGGCGCGTTCGGGCAGCAGGACGGCGAGCACCTCGGAGCCGTCCGTCCACGTCCCGGTCAGCGTCTCGCCCTCGGGCAGGGCCGTACCGACGACCCGAGCGATGACGATCGTGCCGTGGTCGGTCGCGATCGACGTCACCGCACCCGTCGTCGTCGCGTGCACCGAGGTGACTGTAGGGGAGTCCGGCGCGGAACCGCTGCCGCTGGCCCAGGCGTCCTTCGGCCGCTGTCCGGCACCGTTGGCCAACTCGAGCTCCGCTTCGTGCCCGCCGGTGACGATCGCCCGGCGCAGGACATCAGCGTGGACCGGATCACCCACGGCGTCGTACACCCACCGTCGCCCGAGCACGGAGTGGTCCATCTCGGTGACCAGGAACGCGTCGGCACCCGGCAGTGGTGCGTCCCGGTAGGTCAGTGGCGCCTGCAGGACCCGGCCGTCGTCGGTGCGGACGAGGAGCACCTCGACGCCGACCTCGCCAGCGGGGTCGTCGAACCGGAACTGCCCGATGACCTCGAGCGGCGCTCCTGCGACGACGCCGCTCCACGCCTGGTCGGGGAGCCAGGCGGCGAGCGCCTCGGCCTTGGAGGGGCGGAGCGTTGCCTGCTCGATGACTGCCATGTCCTGACCGTACTGCCGCGCAGGCAGCGACATCCGGTCAGGGGGAGCCAGCCCCGTACGCTGGGCCGGTGCGTGACGACCTGCTGCCGATGCTCGCCTGCCCCGTGTGCGCCGAGCCCCTCGGCCGCGTCGACGGCGGCCAGGTCGGCTGCCCGAACGGTCACCGGTTCGACGAGGCGAAGCAGGGCCACCTGACGCTCCTGCCCGCGAAGCGGCGCGCACTCACCGCGGACACCCCGGAGATGGTGGACGCGCGGCTGCGGTTCCTGGGGCGCGGCCACTACGCGCCCGTCGAGCGGGCGCTCGCCGCGATCGTCGCGGACGCCACCGCGCCCGGCATCGTGCTCGACGTCGGTTCCGGCCCAGGGACCTACCTGGCGCATGCGCTGCGCGCGGCGGGCGGGAGGCTCGGGGTCGCGTTGGACTTGTCGGCCGTCGCGATCCGGCGTGCGGCACGCGCCCACGAGCGCGCGGGGGCCGTCGTCGGGGACGTGACCGAGCGCCTCCCGGTCGTCAACGGCGCTGCCGCCGTCCTGCTCGACGTCTTCGCGCCCCGCAACCAGACCGAGTACGCCCGCGTCCTGCACGCCGACGGCGTGCTCGCGGTGGTGACCCCGCGGGCCGGCCACCTGGCGGAACTCGCCGAAGCGACGATCAGCGTGGACCCGGAGAAGGAGCGCCGGCTGCACGACTCCCTGACGCCGTCGTTCGCGCTGCGGTCCTCCGAGGACCTGACCTGGTCCATGGAGCTGTCGGCGGAGGACGTCCACGACGTCGTGCACATGGGGCCGAGCCACCACCACGTCGCGGCGGACACCGTGTTCGAGCCGGCGACGGTGACGGCCGCGGTCACCGTGTCGACGTGGACGCCGACGCGCTGACCGCGACCGTCAGGACGGATCAGTCGCCAGCCGGGGCGACGTCGAGCTGCCAGACCACGCCGAAGCGGTCGCGCAGCTGCCCGGCCAACGGTGCCCAGGCCGAGGGTTCCAGGGGCTGCCGGATGTCGGCGCCGTCGGACAGTGCGGCCCAGTACCGCTGGATCTCGGCCGTGTCGTCGCCGTGCACGAACACGTAGAAGGCATTCGATCCCTGGTCGTAGGGCTGTCCGGGCCAGACGTCGAAGGCCATGACGCGGAAGCCGGCGGCCGTGGAGACCTGCCCGAAGACGATGCGGTCCGCCCAGGCCGGGTCGTCCAGGGCGCCCATCTGGCCGTAGGTGGCGGCGGTGACCTCGCCGCCGAAGACCGATGCGTAGAAGTCGAGCGCCGCGCGGGCGTCGCCGTCGAAGTTGAGGTGGGTTGTCGTCTCGATGCTCATGGGACGAGGATGACGGGCAATGCGGTCAGATCGTGTCCGCTTCTCGGACGAAGATGGACGCCATGGCCGGACCCTCCGCACGGATGCTCGCGCTGCTCTCCCTGCTCCAGGTGCACCGCGACTGGCCGGGAGACGAGCTCGCCGGTCGGCTCGACGTCAGTCCGCGCACCGTCCGCCGCGACGTCGATCGTCTCCGCGGGCTCGGGTACCGGGTGGAGGCACTCCGTGGCCCGGCCGGCGGCTACCGGCTCGAGGCCGGCTCCGACCTGCCCCCGCTGCTCTTCGACGACGACCAGGCGGTGGCGATCGCCCTGGCGCTCGCCGTGGCACCGGCATCCGGGGCGGACGTCGCCGAGTCGGCGGCCCGCGCCCTGGCGACCGTTCGGCAGGTGATGCCCGCGCGGCTGCGGTCCCGGGTCGACACGGTACAGGCCGTGACCGCGACGAGCAGGACCACCACCGACCCGGAGGTCCTGGTGGCGGTGAGCGAGGCCGTCCACCTGCAGGAGGTCTTCCGCTTCGGGTACGGCGACGACGAGACCCCGCACCGGGTGGAACCGCACGCCGTCGTCGCCCGGAACGGTCGCTGGTACCTGCTCGACTGGGATGCCGATCGCGACGACTGGCGCACGCACCGCATCGACCGGATCACGCCCCGGATGCGCACGCGCGTCCCCTTCACGCCACGTCCGATCCCCGGTGGCGATGCGGCCGCGTTCGTGTCCGCGCGGTTCAAGGGGTCGCGGTCGACGACGTGTGGCCGTGCACCGGTTCGGTGACCACGACGGCGGGCGATGCGCGGCGGATCGCGCCGTACCTGCCCGAGGACGCCGTGGTCGAGCAGCTCGAGGACGACCGGGCCCGCGTCACCCTCGGGTCGTGGTCGTGGGACGGCCTCGCCGGAGTCGTCGCCGGGCTGGCCGTGCCGATCCGGGTCGAGGGGCCGGAGGCGCTGCGTGGCGCAGTCCGCGACCTGTCGACTCGACTTGCGACCGCGGCCGACTGAGCCGCCTCGGTCCGCGCGTTAGGAGCGTGCATGCGTCCGCCAGGGCGGCGTCAGGGATCCGTTAGGAGTGGCCTGGAGGCGCGGCGCAGGATCCAGCATCGGTTCGGCACCACTCGTGGTGCCGGTCCGCGTCACCCGGCGCGGACACCGCAGATCTTCTGGAGTCCCTCGTGTTCGACGTGTTCGTCGTCGCCGGTGTCCTCGCCGTGTTCGGCGTGGTGGCACTGATCGCCAAGGGGGTGGAACGGCTGTGATCGGCATCACCATCGCGGCCGCCGTCCTCGGCATCGCCGCAGTCGTGTACCTCGTCTGGGCGCTCGTGCGTCCGGAGCGCTTCTAGTGGGCGCCGCGGACGTCTGGGCGGGCATCGCCCAGGTCGCCACCCTCGTCCTGCTGCTCGTCGTCGCGTACCGCCCGCTCGGTGACTGGATGGCGAAGGTCTTCACGCCCGTCCGCCACAACCGGGTCGAGCGCGGGGTCTACCGGCTGATCGGGGTCGACCCGGACGCCGAGCAGTCCTGGCCCGTGTACCTGCGCGGCGTGCTGCTCTTCAGCGTCGCCGGGCTCCTGCTCGTCTACCTGCTGCAGCGCATCCAGGTCGTCCTGCCCGGTGACCTCGGGCTGCCCGGCGTCGGACCGTCGCTCGCGTTCAACACCGCGGCGTCGTTCGTGTCGAACACGAACTGGCAGTCGTACTCGCCCGAGGTCACCCTCGGCTACACGGTGCAGATGGCCGGCCTGGCGGTGCAGAACTTCCTGTCCGCGGCCGTCGGCCTCTCGGTCGCCGTGGCCCTGGTGCGTGGGTTCGCCCGTCGCAAGTCCGGCACGCTCGGCAACGTGTGGGTGGACATCGTGCGCGGCCTCGGCCGTCTGCTGCTGCCCGGCGCGTTCGTCTTCGCGATCGTCCTCGTCGCCGGCGGGGTCGTCCAGTCGTGGGGGAGCGGCACCGACGTCACCACGCTCATCGGTGGCACGCAGCACATCCCGGACGGGTTCGTCGCGTCGCAGGAGGCGATCAAGGAGCTCGGCACGAACGGTGGTGGCTACTTCAACGCGAACTCGGCGCACCCGTTCGAGAACCCGCAGGCGTGGACGAACCTCGTCGAGATCTTCCTGATGCTCGTCATCCCGTTCTCGCTCCCGCGCACGTTCGGGCGCCTGGTCGGCGACGACCGCCAGGGGTACGCGATCCTCGCCGTGATGGGCGCGATCTTCCTCGTGTCGCTGTCGGTCATGTCGATCGCCGAACTCGGCGGCGGCGGTGTCGCCACACACGCTGCCGGTGCCGCGATGGAGGGCAAGGAGAGCCGCTTCGGCATCCTCGGTTCGACGCTCTTCTCGACCGCGACCACCTCGACGTCCACCGGTGCGGTCAACGCGATGCACGACAGCTACACCCCGATCGGCGGGATGATGGCGCTCGTCAACATGATGCTCGGCGAGGTCACCCCCGGCGGCGTCGGATCCGGCCTGTACGGCATGCTCGTGCTCGCCGTCATCACGGTGTTCATCGGTGGCCTGCTCGTCGGTCGCACCCCGGAGTACCTCGGCAAGAAGATCCGCGCCAAGGAGATGACCTTCGCGGCGCTGTACATCCTCGTCACGCCGACGCTCGTGCTCCTGGCCACCGGGCTCTCGCTCGTGATCCCCGGGGTCCGGGAACAGGTGCTCGGGACGTCGATCTTCAACCCCGGCAACCACGGGCTGACCGAGCTGCTCTACGCCTTCACGTCGGGTGCGAACAACAACGGTTCGGCCTTCGGCGGGCTCACCGCGAACACCACGTGGATGAACTCCTCGCTCGGCGTCGTGATGCTGCTCGGCCGCTTCGTGCCGATGGTGTTCGTCCTGGCGCTCGCCGGGTCCCTCGCCGCGCAGGACCGGGTGCCGGAGACCGCCGGCACGCTGCCCACTCACCGCCCGCTGTTCATCGGGCTGCTCGGCGGCGTCGCCGTCATCGTCACCGCACTCACCTACTTCCCGGTGCTCGCACTGGGTCCGCTCGCAGAAGGACTGTCATGACCACCCCCGTGACCACGGAGTCGGAACCGCGCACCGCCGTGGAACCGGCCACCCGCTCGTCCGCATTCGGACCCCGCCAACTGGTGGCGGGCCTCCCGGGCGCCCTGCGGAAACTCGATCCGCGACTCATGTGGCGGAACCCCGTCATGTTCATCGTCGAGGTCGGCGCGGCGCTGACGACGGTGGCCGCCGTCGTCGAGCCGTCCGCGTTCACCATCGCGATCGCCGTGTGGCTCTGGCTCACCGTCGTCTTCGCCAACCTGGCGGAGTCGGTGGCGGAGGGCCGTGGCAAGGCGCAGGCCGACACCCTGCGGAAGACCCGCTCGACCACGAGCGCCCGCCGGGTGCTCGGGTACGCGACGACCGACGCGGCCGCGACCGGCAACGAGACCGAGGAGGTCGCGTCCGTCGACCTGGCCAAGGGCGACGTGGTCGTGGTCGTCGCCGGCGAGGTCATCCCGGGCGACGGCGACGTCATCGACGGCATCGCGTCGGTCGACGAGTCGGCCGTCACGGGTGAGTCCGCACCGGTCATCCGCGAGTCCGGCGGTGACCGCAGTGCCGTCACCGGCGGCACCCGGGTGCTGTCGGACCGGATCGTGGTGCGCATCACCTCGACGCCGGGCGAGACCTTCATCGACCGGATGATCCGCCTGGTCGAGGGTGCGGCACGGCAGAAGACACCGAACGAGATCGCGCTGAACATCCTGCTCGCCTCGTTGTCGATCGTCTTCGTGATCGTCTGCCTGACGATGCAGCCCATCGCGGGACTCGTCGGTGCGACGGTCAGCGTGCCGGTGCTCATCGCCCTGCTCGTCTGCCTCATCCCGACCACCATCGGAGCCCTGCTCTCCGCGATCGGCATCGCCGGCATGGACCGGCTCGTGCAGCACAACGTGCTGGCGATGTCGGGCCGCGCGGTCGAGGCCGCCGGCGACATCACGACGCTGCTGCTCGACAAGACCGGCACGATCACCTACGGCAACCGTCGGGCATCCCGCGTGGTGCCGGTGCCGGGCGTGAGCGAGGCTTCGCTGATGGAAGCGGCAGCCCTGTCGAGCGCTGCGGACTCGACCCCTGAGGGACGTTCGATCGTCGACCTGGCGCGCGAGGACGGCGCCGCGGTCGGCCTGCCGGACGGCGCCGTCGAGGTGCCGTTCACGGCGCAGACGCGCATGTCCGGTCTCGACCTGCCGGACGGGTCGCAGATCCGGACGGGCGCTGCTGCGGCAGTGCTCGCCTGGGCGGACACCACCGAAGCCGGTGTGGTGTCGGCCATCGACGCGACTGTTGCGGAGATCTCCGACCAGGGCGGCACCCCGCTCGTCGTCGGCCGCCGCTCCTCCGACGGCGCGGTCGCCCTGCTCGGCGTCGTGCACCTGAAGGACGTCGTGAAGGACGGCATGGCGTCGCGGTTCGCCGAGCTCCGGTCGATGGGCATCCGCACGGTGATGATCACCGGGGACAACCCCCGCACCGCGGCCGCCATCGCCCACGAGGCCGGCGTCGACGACTTCCTCGCCGAGGCCACCCCGGAGGACAAGCTCGCCTACATCAAGCGCGAGCAGGAGGGCGGCAACCTCGTCGCCATGACCGGTGACGGCACCAACGACGCCCCTGCCCTGGCCCAGGCGGACGTCGGCGTCGCGATGAACACCGGCACGACGGCAGCGAAGGAGGCGGGCAACATGGTCGACCTCGACTCCGACCCGACCAAGCTCATCGACGTCGTCCGCATCGGCAAGCAGCTGCTCATCACCCGCGGTGCCCTGACCACCTTCTCCATCGCCAACGACGTCGCGAAGTACTTCGCGATCATCCCGGCGATGTTCCAGGCGGCGTTCCCCGGGCTCGCGGCGCTCAACATCATGGGGCTGCACAGCCCGTCGTCCGCGATCCTGTCGGCTGTCATCTTCAACGCGCTCGTCATCGTGGCGCTCATCCCGCTGTCCCTGCGTGGCGTCAAGTACCGCGCGGCCGCAGCGTCGTCGATCCTCGGCCGCAACCTGCTCGTCTACGGGCTGGGCGGCGTGGTCGTCCCCTTCATCGGCATCAAACTGATCGACCTCGTGGTCGGTCTCATCCCGGGGTTCTAGTCATGGCATCTGCACGTTCCACCTTCCGTTCCGCCGGTGTGGCCATCCGCCTCACCCTCGTCGCCACCGTCGTCCTGGGCGTCGGCTACCCGCTCGCCGTCTGGGGCGTCGGCCAGGCGGCGTTCCACGACCAGGCCAACGGTTCGATGGTCACGGACTCGTCCGGCAAGGTCGTCGGTTCCTCGTTGATCGGGCAGTCGTTCACCGGCAAGCAGGCCGACCGCTGGTTCCAGTCGCGGCCGTCCGCCGCCGGGGACGGCTACGACGCGGGGGCGTCCTCCGGCTCGAACCTCGGGCCGAACAACGCCGACCTGCTCAAGGCCGTCGAGGAGCGTCGTGCGGCGCTGGCGAAGGCCGACGGGGTCCCCGCCGCGCAGGTGCCTGCCGACGCCGTGACCGCGTCCGGTTCGGGGCTCGACCCGGACATCAGCCCCGCCTATGCGTCCCAGCAGGTGGCTCGAGTGGCCTCGGCGCGAGGCCTGTCGGTTGCTGACGTGCGGGCGCTCGTGGCCGAGCACACCGAGTCGCGGCAGCTCGGGTTCCTCGGCGAGCCCGTCGTGAACGTGTTGTCGCTGAACCTGGCCCTGGCGAAGTCCTCCTGACCGTGGGTGGCCCCTCCGCAAGACACCGGTGCTCGCGCGTCGAACACCCGCAATCCGCGGTGCGACAGGTGAACACCGGTGTTTTGCGGAGACCGACCCCCCGACGCGAGAGGATGAGCACGTGAAGCGCGGGAAGCTGCGGGTCCTGCTCGGTGCGGCGCCCGGTGTCGGCAAGACCTACACGATGCTCGAAGAGGGGCGTCGGCTGCTCGACGAGGGTCGCGACGTGGTCGTCGCCGTCGTCGAGACGCACGAGCGCGCCGCCACCGCGGCACTGGTGAACGGGCTCGAGGTCGTGCCCCGCCGCACCGTCTCGCACCGGGGCGTCGACCTCGACGACCTCGACCTCGACGCCGTCATCGCCCGGGCACCCGAGGTCGCGCTGGTCGACGAACTCGCGCACACGAACGCCCCGGGGAGCCCGAACGAGAAGCGCTGGCAGGACGTGGAGGCACTGCGGGACGCCGGCATCGACGTCATCTCGACCGTCAACGTGCAGCACATGCAGTCCCTCGGCGACGTGGTCCGCGAGATCACCGGCACCGTGCAGCGCGAGACCGTCCCCGACGCCGTGGTGCGCGCGGCCGACCAGATCGAGGTCGTCGACCTGGCCCCGGCAGCGCTGCGCGAGCGGCTCTCCGACGGGCTCGTGTACCCGGCGGCCCGGATCGACGCCGCGCTGTCGAACTACTTCCGCCTCGGCAACCTCACCGCGCTGCGCGAGATCGCCCTGCTCTGGCTCGCCGACGAGGTCGACGACGCGCTCAAGGCCTACCGCGCCGAGCACGGCATCGAGCACCGGTGGGAGACCCGGGAGCGTGTGCTCGTCGCCCTGACCGGCGGCCCCGAGGGCGAGACCCTGCTGCGCCGCGGCGCCCGCATCGCCGCACGCAGTGCCGGTGGCGAGCTCGCCGCCGTGCACGTGACGACGAACGACGGCCTGCGCGTCCGGCACCCCGGTGCGCTCGGCAAGCAGCGGACCCTGCTCGAGCAACTCGGTGGCACGTACCACCAGGTCGTCGGCGACGACGTGCCGAGCACGCTGGTGCGGTTCGCGCGGTCGATCGACGCCACCCAGATCGTGATCGGGGTCAGCCGCCGCAGCCGACTCGCTGCCGCGATGACCGGCCCGGGGATCGGCAACACCGTGATCCGCGAGTCCGGCGACATCGACGTGCACGTCGTCACGCACGAGCGCGCCGGCGGCGGGATCACCCTGCCGAAGCTCGGCGGCAGCCTGTCCCGCGGCCGGGTGGTCGCCGCGTTCGTCCTGTCGGTCCTGGTCGGGCCGCTGCTCACGTGGGTGCTGTCGATCGGCAGCGATCCGGACGCCATCACGGTGGACGTACTGGCGTACCAGCTGCTCGTCCTCGTCGTGGCGCTCGTGGGCGGGATGTGGCCGGCGGTGTTCACGGCCGTGCTGTCCGGGCTGAGCCTCGACTACTTCTTCGTGCAACCCCTCTACATGGTCACCGTCCAGCAGCCGTGGCACCTGTTCGCCCTAGTCATGTACGTGATCAGTGCGGTCCTGGTCAGCTTCGTGGTCGACCGGTCCGCGCGGCGGTCGCGCGCTGCCCGTCGGGCCTCGGCCGAGTCCGGGCTCCTGATGGGCATCGCCGGCAGCGTGCTCCGCGGCGACGACGCCCTGCAGGCACTGCTCGACCGCACGCGAGAGGCGTTCGGCTTCGCCGGCGTCCGGATCCGCCAGGGTGACGAGGTGCCGGCGACCTCCGGCGAGTTCGGTGCGACGCCGGACGCGTCGACGACGCTGGCGTCCGGTGCCGTGCTCGAGTTCGCCGGTGCGCCCGACGACCCGACCCAGCGCCGACTGCTGCGGGTCGTCGAGCAGCAGCTCGACGCCGCCGTCGAGCACCGGGAGCTGACCCGCACCGCCGTCGGCGCCGAGCGCATCGCCGCCGCCGACCGGGTCCGGAGCGCGCTGCTCGCGGCCGTCGGCCACGACGTGCGCCGACCCATCGCCGCGGCCTCCGCCGCCGTGCAGACGCTGCGTGCGTCCGACATCGACCTGTCCGGGGCCGACCGGGAGGCGCTGCTCGCGACCGCCGACGAGAGCCTCGGTCAGCTGGCGGTGCTGTTGGCAGACCTGTTGGACGTCAGCCGCGTGCAGGCCGGAGTCCTCGCGGTCACCCCGGCGGCGATCGCGCTCGAGACGGTGGTCGCCCCCGCACTCGACGAGCTGGAGCTCGGCCCCGACGACGTCGACCTCGACCTGCCCGCGGACCTGCCGCCGGTGCTCGCCGACCCGGTCCTGCTGCAGCGCGTCGTCGTGAACCTGCTCGCCAACGCCGCCCGGTACGCGCCGGACGGCACCCACGTCCGGGTCGCCGCCAGCGCCTTCGCCGGCGGGGTCGAACTCCGCGTCGCCGACCACGGCCCCGGCATCCCCGAGGACCGCCGCGACGAGGTGTTCCAGCCGTTCCAGCGACTCGGCGACACCGACAACGAGACCGGGCTCGGGCTCGGGCTGGCCCTGGCGCGCGGGTTCACCGAGGGCATGGGCGGGACGATCGAGGTCGACGACACCCCGGGCGGTGGGCTCACCGTCGTGGTGCGGCTGCCGATCGCCGGGCACGTGGGAGTGGAGATCCGATGAAGGTCCTGATCGCTGACGACGACGCACAGCTCGTCCGCGCGCTGTCGGTGACGCTCTCGGCGCGCGGGTACGACGTCGTCACGGCTCGGGACGGGCGCGAGGCGATCGACGCCGTCATCACCGAGCGCCCCGACCTGGTGCTGCTCGACCTCGGCATGCCCCGGCTCGACGGCATCGGGGTGCTCGAGGGCGTCCGGGCTTGGTCGCAGGTGCCGGTCCTCGTGCTCTCCGGCCGGACCGACTCGTCCGACAAGGTCGACGCGCTCGACGCCGGTGCGGACGACTACGTGACGAAGCCGTTCCAGATGGACGAGCTCCTCGCCCGGCTGCGGGCACTCGGACGGCGGCGGGTGGTGGCGTCCGAGGAGACCCCGACGATCGCGATCGGACCGCTGCTCGTGGACCTCGTCGCGAAGCAGGTCACGCCGGCCGAGGGTCCGGCGATCCGCCTGACGCCCACCGAGTGGCGCCTGCTCGAGGTCCTGGTCACGAACCCCGACCGGCTGATGACCCGCGAGATGCTGTTGACCGAGGTCTGGGGGCCGACGCACGGCAACGACTCCGGGTACCTGCGGCTGTACATGGCCCAGCTGCGGCGGAAGCTCGAGCCCGACCCCGCGCACCCGCGCTACCTGGTGACGGAGTCCGGCATGGGCTACCGCTTCGCCCCCGGAGCGTAGGGGACCGCCGCCGCGGACACCCTGGCGGGTCGCTGTCGGGGAACTGTCGTGTCGGTGGCGGGTCCCTGTCGTGGTGCGGCGTTCCGCGGTTCCCTACTGTTCAGGACATGAACGAGATGCGGATCGGTGAACTCCGACGACTGCGGGGCTGGACCCAGGAACGACTGGCCGAGACGAGCGGCATCGCCGTGCGGACGGTGCAACGGATGGAGAGCGGCAACGACGCGAGCCTCGAGTCGCTGTCCGCGGTGGCCACGGCCCTCGAGGTCCCCGTGCGCGACCTGTTCGCCACCGAGGAGCCGGCCTCGCTCGACCCGGGGGTGCGCGGGCTCGACGAGCGCGCCGAGCGGGAGCAGGCGCAGCGCGACGAAGCTTCGCGCGGTTGGCAGTACCTGTACTCCGGCGTCGGCATCGTCGTGACGCTCGGCACCCTGGCACTGATCGGTTCGCGCATCTGGCCGGGGGCCGCGATCTTCGTCATCCCCATCTACTGGGCGGGTGGACGGCTGCTCTCGCAGTTCTTGATGGCGACCGTCGTCGAGCCCGCGCTCGACCGTCGGTACCCGTTGTCGCGGTCCCGTCGGGACGCCTCGTCGCGGTCCCGTCGGTTCACGCCCGGGAACTGAACGCCGCGAGCTCGGCCCGGGTCCGGGCGCCGTGCTTCCGGAGCAGGTTCGCCACGTGGTACTTCACGGTGTTGACGCTGATGCCGAGTCCCTCGGCGATCTCCCGGTTGCCCACACCGGTCGCCACGAGCCGCAGCACGTCGCGCTCCCGCGGGGTCAGGTCGCCGTCGTCGACCGCGTCCACCTCGGTCGGCCGCGGGTCGAGCGGCAGTGAGATGTCGAGCACCGATCCCCAGCCGGGCGTGCTCGCGACCTGCACCCGGCCGTCGAGCGTGACGACCCGCTCCGCGATCGGCCGCATGGCGTCGTCGTGCACGTCGAGCGTGCCGGAGCCGTCGTCGCGGAGCTGCATGAGCAGGTTCCGGCCGTCGCAGTCCCACTGGATGCGCACCCGCTTCGCCGCACCGTCGTCGACCAGGGCGAGCACCGCGGTCCGCACGATCGCCCGGGCCGCGTGGGCGACGTCGCCCGGCAACGCACGACCGGTGGCCGGCGGTTCGACGAACTGCACGTCGAGGTCCCCGAAGCGCACGAGCGGCCGCAGGTCGGCGCGCAACCGCGAGAACGCGCCGGTGACGGGTTCGAGCAGGGTGCTCCGCTGCTGATCGGTCACGGTGCGCAGGTCGACGAGGGCGGCCGAGGCGATCTCGACGGCCTCCGCCCGGGCAGCCGCGTCGGTGACCCGCGACGACCGGAGCACGGCGAGGACGGACTCGAGGGTCAGCGCGTGCCGGTCCGCCTGCTCGGCGACGGTCCGGGCGTGCTCGGCGGCCGCGAGCCGGATGGCGGAGCCGCCCCGAGCCTCCAGGGTGTCGACCGATGCGTCCATGGACGCGACGGTACCCGTCCCACCCGAGCGGACGGGCCCACCCGATGGGATGGGGTCCCTGCCGGGGCGGGTAGCGGCGTGCCGAGGCGCGCGACGGAAGGATCGAGGGCATGGCAGCAACCACCGTCTCCGCAGCGCTCGACCTGGTCGTCCGCGAGGTCGGCGACCTGGCGGCCCGCCTCGACGACGCCCCGGCCCAGCGCGCACTCGACCTGATCGAGGGCGCCGACCGGGTGTTCGTCCACGGCGCCGGTCGCTCCGGCCTCGCCCTCCGCATGACCGCGATGCGCCTCATGCACCTCGGGCTCGACGCCCACGTCGTCGGCGAGGTCACCACTCCGGCCATCCGTCCGGGTGACCTGCTCCTCGTCGCGAGCGGCTCCGGTACGACCACCGGCATCGTGCAGGCCGCGCGCACCGCGCACGAGGTCGGCGCATCCGTCGTGGCGCTCTCGACCACCGACGACTCCCCGCTCTCCGAGCTGGCGGACGTCACGATCGTGCTGCCCGCCGCGACGAAGACCGACCGCTCCGGCACCGCCTCGGCCCAGTACGCCGGTGGCCTCTTCGAACAGGCGGTCGCCCTGGTGGGCGACGCCGTGTTCCACGCCCTGTGGACCCGAGGCGGGCAGTCTGCCGACGACCTCTGGCCCCGTCACGCCAACCTCGAATGAAAGGCACACCCATGCAGCTCCAGTTCGCCATGGACACCCTGACCACCGAAGCCGCCCTCGAGCTCGCCGCCGCGGCCGCGCCGCACGTCGACGTCCTCGAGCTCGGCACGCCCCTGATCAAGAGCGCCGGCCTGTCCGCCGTCACCGCGATCAAGGAAGCACACCCCGACAAGATTGTGTTCGCCGACCTCAAGACCATGGACGCTGGTGAGCTCGAGGCCGACATCGCCTTCTCGGCCGGTGCCGACCTGGTCACCGTCCTCGGTGTCGCTGGCGACTCGACGATCGTCGGCGCCGTCAAGGCCGCCAAGAAGCACGGCAAGGGCATCGTCGTCGACCTGATCGGCGTCTCCGACAAGGCCGCCCGTGCCCGCGAGGTCGTCGCGCTCGGCGCCGAGTTCGTCGAGGTCCACGCCGGGCTCGACGAGCAGGCGGAAGAGGGCTTCACGTTCTCGACCCTGCTCGACGCCGGCAAGGACTCGGGCGTCCCGTTCTCGATCGCGGGCGGCGTGAACGCGTCCTCGGTCGCCTCGGTGCAGGAGGCCGGTGCCCGCATCGCCGTCGCCGGCAGCGCGATCTACAGCGCTTCGGACGTCGGCGCAGCAGCCGCCGAGATCCGCGCCGCCATCAAGTAGCGCGTCCCGGTCGCCCTTCCCGGGCGACATCGTGAGCAGGAATGGTCGGGTGTGCACGTCGCACCCGACCATTCCTGCTCACGAAGCGAACGCCGCCGGGCCCGGATGCGCCGTACGGTGGCCACATGAACCGAGCGCTGCGCTGGACCACCTGGATCGTCGCCGTCGTCGTGCTGATCGCGGTGGTGTTCCTCGTCTGGGCGCACATCGTGATGCAGGGCACCCGCAGCGCTGCCCTGCAGGTCTGGCGCGACGACCGGATCGCGGTCCGGGACGCCGGTGACTCGGTGGTGATGACCCCGACCGGCCAGGCCGACGGGGTCGGGATCGTCTTCATCCCCGGCGCGAAGGTCGATCCGTACGCCTACATGGCCACGTTCCGGCAGGTGGTCGCCAACGGCACGACGGTGGTCATCACGAAGCCGACGCTGAACCTCGCGTTCTTCGACACCCGGCCACTCGCCACGTTCGAGGCCCACGCACCCTCCGTCGCCCGCTGGGCGGTCGGCGGGCACTCCCTCGGCGGGGTCCGCGCGTGCCAGCTCGCCCAGGACGCCGACGGCCTGCTGCTGCTCGGCAGCTACTGCGCGAACGACATCAGCCGGTCGTACATCGACGTGCTGAGCGTCTCCGGTTCGCGTGACGGTCTGTCGACCCCGGCCAAGGTCGACGCCGCGCGGGACAAGCTGCCGTCGACCGCCACCATGACCGAGATCCAGGGGTCGAACCACGCCGACTTCGGTGCCTACGGCGACCAGCCGGGCGACCGCACGGCGACCATCAGCCGTGCTGATGCCCGCACCCAGATCTCGGACGCGATCGAGGCCTGGGTGCGCGACCTGCGCTGACCACGCGGGCGGAGCGGCGGACGCACCACGGGCCTCCAGACGGTCTGCCTGGAGGCCCGTGGGACGTGACGTCAGTGGATCACGCCCGCCTCGTGGTCGCGTCCGGAACGTCGCCCGGTGAACCGGGCGACGAAGTACAGGACCACGCCGACGGCGAGCAGGATCGCGGCGTAGATCCAGACCTGACCGCTCTGCTGCGTGAGCAGCAGGATGCACGACAGCACCCCGAGCACCGGGACGAACGTCCAGACCCGGAAGTGGTCGTGCTCGACGCGGTCGCGGCGGAGCACCAGGACGGCGACGTTCGTGCTGATGAACACGAAGAGCAGCAGGAGCACGACGGTCTCGGCCAGCACGCCCACGTCGCCCACCAGGGTCAGGAGCATCGCGACGATCGTGGTGGCGACGATGGCGGTCCACGGGGTCTTCCGGTTCGGCAGGACCTTCGCGAGCAGGGCGGGCAGGAGCCGCTGCTCGGCCATGCCGTAGGTCACGCGGCTCGACATGATCATCGTGAGCAGCGCGCCGTTCGCGACGGCGACCAGGGCGATGAGGCTGAAGACCCAGTCGGGGATCGGGACGCCGGTGGCGGAGACGACCGCGAGCAGCGGGCCGCTGGACTCGGACAACTCCGACGCGGGCAGGGCGATCGCGCTGGCGAGGGCGACGAGGACGTAGACGACGCCGGCCGTGGCGAGGGCGCCGAACAGGGCCTTCGGGTAGACGCGGCGGGGGTCGCGGACCTCCTCCGCGATGTTGGCGGACGTCTCGAAGCCGACGAACGAGTAGTAGGCGACGATCGCGGCGCTCAGGGTCGCGAGTGCCGGGTTCGCCTCGGACGGGAACGCGCCGATCCGGGAGACGTCACCGCCGCCACCGCCGAGCATCACGGCCACGACGACGATCACGATGACGAGACCGGAGACCTCGATGATCGTCATCACGACGTTGCTCTTGAGCGAGTCGGAGATGCCGCGGGCGTTCAGGCAGGCGATCAGGGCGAGGAAGACGATCGCGGTGGGCACGGGCGGCAGGTCGACGAAGGTGCCGAGGTAGTCGCCGGCGAAGGCGAGCGACAGGCCGGCGGCGCTCGTGACGCCGGCGGCGAGCATGCTGAACCCGACCAGGAACGAGACGATCGGCGCCTTGTAGGCGCGTTCGGCGAAGACCGCGGCACCGCCGGCCTTCGGGTACTTCGTCACGAGTTCGGCGTAGGAGCCCGCGGTGAGCAGGGCCAGCAGGAGCGCGAGCACCAGCGGTGCCCAGAGTGCGCCGCCGACGTCCTTCGCCAGCGTCCCCATCAGGGCGTAGATGCCGGCGCCGAGCACGTCGCCGAGGATGAAGAGGAACAGCAGCGGGCCGGTGATCGCCTGGCGGAGCTTCGACTGCGTGCCGTCGTGGGGTGCGGCCGTGGTGTCGCTGGTCATGGTGGTGCCTTTCGTCCGGGTCAGCGTGCCGGGGCGTGTCTCAGAGGCCTCACAGGTGCACCGTGGCGGGGGTCCTCCCTGCACGGCGGAGCGTCCGGTGAACTCGCTCCACAGGGTGCGGCGCGTCGGAACGTCCGGACTGGAGCGGTCCTAGACTCGTCGCGAGCCATTCGTCCACCACCAGTCCCCGGAGGACCGCAGATGACGACGCAGGACCAGCGCACGCCCGCGCGACTCAGTGACCAGCGCGCGCTCCTGTTCGACCTCGACGGCGTGCTCACCCCGACCGCCGACGTCCACATGCGCGCGTGGAGCCGACTGTTCACGCCGTACCTCGAAGCACACGGGGTCGCGCCGTACACCGAGCAGGACTACTTTACCTCCATCGACGGCAAGCCCCGCTACGACGGCGTGCGCTCGCTGCTCGAGTCGCGCGGCATCGACCTGCCGCAGGGCACCCCGGACGACGCGCCGGACACCGACACGGTGTGCGGGCTCGGCAACCGGAAGAACGCGGAGTTCACCGCCGAGCTCGACGAGCACGGCGTCGAGCCCTACCCGGGGTCGCTCCGGTTCCTGACCGCCGCGATCGCCGCAGGCATGTCCGTCGCGGTCGTCTCGAGCTCGGCGAACGCCACGTCGGTGCTCCGGACGGCGGGCATCCTCGACCGGTTCCCCGTCGTCGTCGACGGGCTCGTCGCGCGCCAGGACGGCCTGACCGGCAAGCCGGCGCCCGACACCTACCTCGACGCGGCGACCCGGTTCGGGCTCACCGCCGCCGAGTGCGTCGTGGTCGAGGACGCCACCAGCGGGGTCGAAGCCGGCCGCAACGGGTCGTTCGGTCTCGTCGTCGGTGTCGACCGCGGCGCCGGGGCGGACGCCCTGCGCGAGCACGGTGCCGACGTCGTCGTGTCCGACCTCGACGAACTCATCGACCAGCTGCCCGCACCGGCCACCAGCACGACGTAGGCCACCCGGCCGGACGCTCCCTGGCTGCCGGCCGCACCGACGCACCCATCTCCCTCCCTTCCCACGGAGCAGCATGAACCCCATCACCTCGGACCCCCTCGACCGCGTCCGCTACCCGATCGACGAGTGGGCCCTCGTCGAGACCGAGTACACCCCCGACGAGCAGGGCGTCGCCGAGACGAACTTCGCCGTCGGCAACGGGTACCTCGGCCTGCGCGGGAACCTCGACGAAGGCCGCGGCGGCGTGCAGTACGGCACGTACATCAACGGGTTCCACGAGACCTGGCCGATCCGGCACGCGGAAGACGCCTTCGGCTTCGCGAAGACCGGGCAGACGATCATCAACGCGCCGGACGCCAAGGTCATCCGCCTCTACGTCGACGACGAGCCGCTCGTGCTGGCCGAGGCCGACATCCTCCGGCACACCCGCCGGCTGGAGTTCCGCGGCGGGTACCTGTTCCGCGAGACCGAGTGGTCGACGCCGTCCGGCAAGCGGGTGCTCATCCGGGCACGTCGACTCGTGTCGTTCACCGACCGGCACCTCGCCGTCATCGACTACGAGGTCACCGTGCTCGACGCGGACGCCTCGATCCTGCTGTCCAGCCAGATCCTCAACCGCCAGGACGTGCAGGACGAGTACCACGCCGGCATGCGGGCCGCGGCGAACGCCTTCGACCCCCGCAAGGCCGAGTCGTTCACCGAGCGGGTGCTCGTGCCGAAGCTCAAGCGCAGCACCGGCGGCCGTTCGGTCCTCGGGTACCAGGCGTCCAGCTCCGGCATGACGATCTGCGTCGGCGTCGAGCACCACATCGAGACCGAGAACAGCTGGGACGAGTCGTCGTCGATCGAGGACGACCTGGCGAAGCACGTCTACCGGGTGCAGGCCCGCGCCGGTCAGCCCATCCGGCTCGTGAAGCACGTGGTCTACCACACCTCCCGCGGGGTGCCCGTGCGCGAGCTCGCCGACCGGTGCGACCGCACGCTCGACCGCGCGCACGCCGAGAACGTCGACGAGACCTTCGCGAAGCAGCGCGACTGGCTCGACGACTACTGGGCCCGCAGCGACGTCGAGATCGCCGGTCAGCCCGCGATCCAGCAGGCCGTCCGCTGGAACCTCTTCCAGCTCGCGCAGGCCACTGCCCGCACCGACGGCCACGGCATCGCCGCGAAGGGCGTCACCGGCTCCGGCTACGGCGGCCACTACTTCTGGGACATGGAGATCTACGTCCTGCCGTTCCTGTCGTACACGGCGCCGATCGTCGCCCGGAACGCCCTGCGCTTCCGCTACAACATGCTCGACGCGGCACGGGCGCGGGCGCGCGAGCTGAACCAGCGCGGTGCCCTGTTCCCGTGGCGGACGATCAACGGTGAAGAGTCCAGCGCGTACTACGCCGCCGGCACCGCGCAGTACCACATCGACGCCGACATCTCGCATGCGCTCATGCAGTACGTGCGGGCCTCGGGCGACCGCGAGTTCCTGAAGCGCGGCGCCATCGACGTGCTCGTCGAGACCGCGCGGCTCTGGGCTGACCTCGGGTTCTGGCGGTCCAACGGCGACAAGAAGTTCCACATCGACGGCGTCACCGGGCCGGACGAGTACACGACCGTCGTCGACGACAACCTCTACACGAACGTCATGGCGCGGGCGAACCTGTGGTTCGCCGTCAACGCCTGCCGCGAGCTCGCCGCCGACGACGCCGAAGAGTACGACCGCATGGTGCGCCGGACCGGTCTGCAGCCGGACGAGCTCGTCGAGTGGGAGCACGCCGCCGAGTCGATGGAGATCCCCTTCGACCCGCATCGCGGCATCCACCCGCAGGACGCCCAGTTCCTCGACAAGGAACTCTGGGACCTCGAGAACACCCCCGAGTCCAAGCGCCCGCTGCTGCTCCACTACCACCCGCTGGTGATCTACCGGTTCCAGGTGCTGAAGCAGGCCGACGTCGTGCTCGCGCTGTTCCTGCAGGGGCACGAGTTCACCGCGGCCGAGAAGCGTCGCGACTTCGACTACTACGACGCACTCACCACCGGTGACTCGACGCTGTCCGCGGTCGTGCAGTCGATCATGGCGGCCGAGGTCGGGTACCACGACCTCGCCGACCAGTACTTCCAGACCGCGCTCTACGTCGACCTGGCGGACCTGCACGGCAACACCTCGGACGGCGTGCACATCGCGTCGACCGGCGGTATCTGGGGCGCGCTCGTCAATGGCTTCGGCGGCATGCGCGACCACGGCGGCCGGATGAGCTTCAACCCGCGGCTGCCGAAGCACTGGGACCGTCTGTCCTACCGTCTGACGGTGCGCGGATCGCGGGTCCGGGTCGACCTCGAGCAGGAAGCCATGACGCTCACGGTCGAGACCGGTTCGGGCTTCACGGTGTGGGTGCACAACCAGCAGTGGGACATCGAGGCGGGGGAGCCCACCGTGGTGCCGCTGCCGCACCACGGGCCGCGCATGTCCGGGCACGCCCCGACCACGAGCGACATCCAGGGCACGCTGCGTGCGGACGGCTCGGTCATCACCGCGTCGATCCCGACGATCTCCCTGGAGCGCGACTTCGACCTCGACGACTCGACCGGCTGACACCAGTACTTGCCCTGCCCTGCGCTGCAGTCGCACGTCGCCCCGGTTCCGCCTCGCGGGGCCGGGGCGACCTTGTTCCCGGGACGTTGCCGGCGCCTCCGAACGCGTCCAGTCGGTCCGGGGCACCGTGGTCTGCCGTGCCCCTCGGGTCGATGGCGTCTCCCCGGGCACGGTTCGTGCAACGAGAGGAGACATCATGGGCAACCGGTTCGAGGGCAAGGTCGCGATCGTCACGGGAGCGGGGTCCGGCATCGGTGAGGCGACGGCGCGGGCGTTCATCGACGAGGGCGCGTCGGTCGTGCTGACCGACAGCGTCGAGGAGAAGGTCCGCGCGGTGGGTGACTCCCTGCCGACGCACCGGGTCGTCGCCCTGCACGCCGACGTGGCGAGCCCGGAGGACTGGGAGACCGTCGTCTCGGCGGCGATCGACCGCTTCGACCGGCTCGACGTCCTGGTGAACAACGCCGGGACCTTCAGCTCGGGCGACATCACCGACATCAGCACGGCCGAGTGGCGCCGGGTCATCGAGACCGACCTGTCCGGTGTGTTCTACGGCACCCGGGCGGCCCTGCCGTTCCTGCGCGAGACGAAGGGGTCGATCGTCAACACCTCGTCGGTCTCCGGTGAGGACGCCGACTGGCGGATGAGCCCCTACAACGCGGCGAAGGGTGGCGTGACGAACTTCACCAAGGCCGCTGCCCTCGACAACGGGCAGTTCGGCGTGCGCGTGAACGCCGTCGCTCCGGGACTCATCTGGACCGACCTGACCCAGGAGCAGGCGGAGGACGAGGCCCTGCAGTCGAAGTTCACCGAGCGCATCGCCCTCGGCCGCGGAGGTCGCTCTGCCGAGGTCGCCGAGGCGATCCTGTTCCTGGCCAGCGACGCTGCCTCGTTCATCACGGGTGCGGTCCTGCCGGTGGACGGCGGCACCATGGCGAGCAACGGGCAGCCGCCGCAGGCCTGAGCCACCCCGGCCCCGGCGGCACCTTCAGCTGGCGACGAGCTCGACCTTGAACCGCTCGGCGTCCTCGAAGAAGGCCGCGTGGTGCTCCGGACCACCGGCGAACGGGTGTCGGTCCTCGTACAGGCGTGCCCAGCCGTGACCGGGAGCCGCGGCCCAGAGTCGCTCCACCGTCTCGGCAGCACCGGCGTGGAACGCCAGGTGGCTGAGCCCCGGTCGGCGGCGGTCGTGATCGCCGTCCAGCGGTGCCGATTCGAGCACGACGTACAACGGGCCGAGCCGCCAGCTCCTGCCGCGGTCCCACTGCTGGAACGGCTCGTAGCCGAGTTCGCCGAGCAGCCAGCCCCACGCCCCGGCGGCGGTGTCGAGGTCGGCGGTGCGGAGCTCGACGTGGTGCAGCGTGCCGATCGTCACAGGAGCTTCCGCAGGGTGTTCGTGTTGCGGGTCGTCGTCGTGCGCTTGAAGCGTGCGGCGCCGGCCCGCTTGGCGAACACGGTGTCGGTGCTCGAGCCCTTCGGACACGACCAGTAGACGACCCCGTCGCCGCGGGCGACCTGCTCGACCGAGTCGTCGTGTTCGCGGTCCGCGACCAAGGCGTCGAGCGCATCGTCGTCGGACCCGAACACGACGTAGTCGTGCCGTTCGTCGGCACGCGCGAAGGGGAACCCGTCGACCACGGCCGCGAGGGCGTCGTGCCGGACGAGCACGATCCAGGCGTCGTAGCCGAACCGGTCGCGCAGCCCCTGCTCGATCGACGTCTTGAGCTGCTCGGCGGGCACGTCGGCGGAGAACACGACGTTGCCCGAGGCGAGCACGGTGCGGACGTCGTCGAACCCGAGCTCTCGGAAGAGCTCCGCGAGTTCAGCGCTCCGGATCGTGATGCCGTTCACGTTCACCCCGCGCAGCAGCGCCACCCACCTGTCCATGTCCGGACGGTAGCGGTCCGGGCCGCTCACGTCCACGTCCGGGCCACGCCCCAGCCGGCACCCTGCGGAACGATGTCGACCACCAGGGCCTCACCGTCGTCGTCGCTGGTCGCCTGGAACCGCCAGCCCACCGTGCGCTCGGGCGCATGGGTGATCGCGGTGGGCAGTTCGGCGCGCGTCACGGTCAGCCGGGTGGGGGTGTCGCTCACTCGCCAGCGCCGTCCGGCCCACACGAGCCGCGTCGGCGTGCCCTCGACCCACCACACCGTGGCGGCCGTGTCGGTGATCATCATCAGGTCTCCTCGTTCGAACGTGTGTTCGAATGGTAGGTGTCGACCTCCGACGTCGCAACCGACCGTTGCGTTCAGAACACGTTCTGAATAGGCTCGATCCATGACGCTCGTCGCTCCGCCCCGATCCCGACGGTCGGTGCAGTCCTCTGACCTCTCACGCCACGCCAAGCAGGTGTTCGCTGCCGCCGAGGAAGCCCCGCTCGAGGTCACCCGTCGCGACGGGAAGCCCCTCGTCCTCACCACGAAGGAACGATCCGACGACGACGACGCGGTCCTCGACATCGCGGCGCAGCTCATCGCCGCGGTGACGCTCAACGAGCAACTGCCACTCCACGATCGGCTGGCGATCCCGTACCCGTGGATCAAGCTCCTCGGCGCCGCAGACCAGCAGCGCTTCGCCCGGGAGATCGTCGACGTCGCCCGTGGCTCGTTCTCGCTCCGGCAGCCGCGCAGGCTCCTGCTCGAGATGCAGGCGTGGCGCAACAGTGCCGAGGCGATCGCCGCGGGCTGGGACACCGGAGAGCCGGAGATCCTCGCCGAGCCGATCCGCGTCCAGAAGCCCTGACGCGATGGCGGGCCGGCGCGGCGGGGTCCCCCGGCCGATCCGTTCGACGGGGTACACGATCGTCTTCGGGACGCGCGGCGCGGAACAGGGGTGGCGCGACGTGGTGGCGGTGCAGCGGAACGCAGTCGCTGCCGCGTGGGATCGGCTGACCACGGATCCGTTGACCGAGGACCTGTCCTGCCACGCCCTGCGCGGGGAACTCGGTGTGGTTCGACACTCCGGCCGGGAGTGGACGCGTCGTCAGTTCGAGCTGAAGCGCGGCGCCCGGATCTGGTTCACGGTCGACGTGGATGACCGGGTGGTGTGCATCACCGACGTGCACACCCACCACCCCAACCAGACGAAGTGACTGCGCTCGGCCTCGGCAGTCGTCGTGTAGACGGGACCCATGACGAACGACGCACAGGGCCCCGACGCGCAGCACCAGGTTCCCGAGGGGGTGTCCGAGGCCACGGTCGAGGCACTCGGCAGCCTGTCCGCCGCGGTCGAGGTCATCGAGCACGCCCGCGGTCTGCTCTACGGGTTCCACCGACTGACCGGCACCGCTGACCTGAACCTCGGTGAGGCGGTCGAGCAGCTGCGGAAGGCCGGGCACACCGAAATCGCCGAACGCATCGACACCGAACTCGTGGGCCGCAACGTCATCGCGGGCCGCTGGACGTTCCAGATCGTCGAGGACTACGACGACGGCTACTACGCCCTCGCCAAGGAGCTCGAGCGCACGGCGCGGGACGAGCTCGTGCAGGGCCGTCGCCACCTGTTCGAGGCGGGCATGAAGGAAGACCGTCGCACCCAGGACCAGCGCCACCACGAGGCGACGCCGAGCGACCTGCCGGACTGACCACGGGCCTCCAGGCCTGCGGAAGACGCCGGCGTCCTGCGGAAGACGCCCCGGAAACGTCGAGACGCCGCCGGAATCGGCGGCGTCTCGATGACACGACGGCGTCTTGCGCCAGGTCCAGCCAGACCCGGATCAGCAGGGCCCAGCAGCAAGCCTCAGCCGACGCCGAGCAGCGCCTCCAGCGGCCCCCGCGCGAAGTACAGCAGGAAGCCCGCGGCGACGACGTAGAGCAGCCACGAGACCTCACGGCCACGGCCGGACAGCAGCTTGATGAGCACCCAGCTGATGAAGCCGGCGCCGATGCCGTTCGCGATCGAGTAGGTCAGCGGCATGACGACGATCGTCAGGAACGCCGGCAGGGCCGAGCCGAAGTCCGACCACGAGATGTCCGCGACCTGCGCGACCATGAGCGCACCGACGACGACGAGCCCGGCGGCGGCGACCTCGAGCGGGACGACCTGGGTGAGCGGCGTGAGGAACATCGACGCCAGGAACAGCAGGCCGGTGACCACCGAGGCCATGCCGGTGCGGGCACCTTCGCCGATGCCGGAGGCCGAGTCGATGAAGACGGTGTTCGACGACACCGACGCGCCGCCACCGGCGATCGCGCCGACGCCCTCGACGACGAGCGCCGACTTCAGGCGGGGGAACGTGCCGTCCGGCTTCGCGACACCGGCGGCCTTGGCCAGACCGGTCATGGTTCCCATGGCGTCGAAGAAGTTCGTGAAGACGAGGGTGAAGACGAGCATCGACGCGGCGAGCGGGCCGATGCGGGTGAAGGCGCCGAAGACGTCGGCGTGGCCGACGAGCGACAGGTCCGGCACGGCGAACAGTGCGCTCGGCAGGCCGGGGGCGTTGAGGTTCCAGCCGGTCTTCGAGTCGACCGAGGTCGGCACCTGGAAGATCGCCTGCAGGATGATCGCGATGATCGTGGTCGCGACGATGCCGATGAGCAGCGCACCCTTGACCCGGCGGGCCATGAGCGTGCCGATGATGATCAGGCCGATCAGGAACACGATGGTCGGCAGGGCCCCGACGGAGCCGTCCTCGCCGAGCTGCAGCGGCGGCGACGCGAGCCCGGAGGACCGCACGAAGCCGGAGTCGACGAGCCCGATGAACGCGATGAACAGGCCGATGCCGACGGTGATCGCGGCCTTGAGCTGTGCGGGGACGGCGGTGAAGATCATCGTCCGGATGCCGGTCAGCGCGAGGATCACGATGATCACACCGTTGATGACGACCAGGCCCATCGCCTCGGCCCAGGTGACCTGGTGCACGACGCTGACGGCGAGGAACGAGTTGATCCCGAGCCCCGCGGCGATGCCGAACGGCAGGTTCGCGATGATGCCCATCGCAATGGTCATGACGCCGGCGACGAGACCGGTCGCCGCGGCCACCTGAGCGTTCTCGAGCCATCCGCCGCTGACGTCCTTGGCGGCCTGGTCGGCGCTGAACCCGCCGAGGATGAGGGGGTTCAGGATGACGATGTACGCCATCGTCACGAACGAGACGAGGCCACCGCGGACCTCGCGGGGGATCGACGATCCGCGTTGCGTGATGGAGAAGAATCGATCGAGGCCGGTCGCGAAGCGGTTCCGGGGCGTGGTGTCGGTCTGCGGGGCGCTCACCACGAGAGTTTAAAGGACGCTGGGTTTCGGGCGTGTCACACCCGTCTCACAGGTTGTGACGGCCGGGAGGCCCGTTCCACGCGGTTCGCGCACCTCGCGCTGGGCGTCTGCCCGCGTTCTCCGGCCATGGCTGGTGTTGGATGAGCGGGTGACGTCACCCATGGACCGCGCCCGTGTGGAGGCCGCCGTCCGCGAGCTGCTGCTCGCCATCGGCGAGGATCCCGACCGCCCGGAACTCACCCGCACCCCCGCCCGGGTCGCCGACTCGTACGCCGAGTTCTTCTCCGGGATCGGCACAGACGCGGTCGCCATCGCCCGGGACGGCACCGTGCACGCCGAGGACGGCGAACGCGGTCGGCTCGTCATCGTGCGGGACGTGAAGTTCCGCTCCGTCTGCGAACACCACCTGCTGCCGTTCCTCGGGGTCGCGCACCTGGCGTACGCGCCGGGCGACCGCCTCATCGGGCTCGGCACGCTGGCGCGGGTCCTCGACGCGGTGGCCTCCCGTCCGCAGCTGCAGGAGCGGCTCGGCGAACAGGTCGCCGCGACCATCGCCGAGGGGCTCGGCGCCGAGGGCGTCCTGGTGGTCCTCGACGCGCAGCACCAGTGCGTCACGACGCGTGGGGAGCGCCAGACCGGTTCGACGACCGTGACGGTGGCGGCGACCGGTTCGCTCGCCGACGCCGCGGGGCGGGCCGAGGCGATCGCGCTCATCGGTGCCGGGCCCGGGACCGAGGCCGGGCACGACGCGAGTGCCGGGGCGGACGCATGACGGGCCTCCCCGACGGCACGGCCGGCCCCGGCTGGGTCGTGCCGGACCTGCGCCACCCGGTCCGGACGTTCGGCCGCCGCACCATCGACTTCGACCACCGCATCGCCGTGATGGCGATCGTGAACCGCACCCCCGACTCGTTCCACGACCGCGGCGCCACCTTCGAGCTCGACCGGGCCGTCGCCGCCTCGGTCCGCGCAGCCGAGCAGGGCGCCGACTGGGTCGACATCGGCGGCGTGAAGTTCGCCCCCGGTCCGGAGCTGCCCGCCTCCGACGAGATCGACCGCGTCGTGCCCGTCGTCGAGCAGCTCGCCCAGCAGTCCGACGTCGTCATCAGCGTCGACACCTTCCGTCCCGAGGTCGCCGCGGCGGCCATTGCAGCCGGGGCGACCGTCGTCAACGACACCACCGGCCTGTCCGACCCCCGGATGGCCGCCGTGGTCGCCGACTCCGAGGCCACCGTCGTCATCACACACTCGCTCGCGGAACCCCGTCGTCCGCTGCCCGCACCCCCGCAGTACGGCGACATCGCGGGCGAGGTCGTCGCGTTCCTGCGCGAACGGGTCGACCGTGCGCTCGCCGCGGGCATCCCCGAGTCGCGGATCATCGTCGACCCGGGCCACGACCTGCACAAGAACACCGTGCACACGCTCGAGCTCACCCGTCGGCTGCCCGAGGTCGTCGCGCTCGGCTACCCGGTCCTCGCCGCGGTGTCGAACAAGGACTTCGTGGGGGAGTCGCTCGGGCGCCCCCGCGGAGAACGGCTCTCCGGATCGCTCGCCGTCGCGACCGTGAGCGCGATGCTCGGGGCCCGGATCGTCCGGATGCACGACGTCGCCGAGAGCGTCGACGCGATGCGCATGGTCGAGGCCACGCTCGGATGGCGCACCCCCGTGGAATCGAGGCACAACACGTGAACGTCCTGCCCCCGTCGATCGCGGACCTGTCCGACGACGACCTGCTCGAGCTCTACACCGCCGACGCCGCGGACCCCTGGCTCCGGGTGAACTTCGTCGCGACGCTGGACGGTTCGGCCTCGGCTGCCGGGGTGTCCGGGTCGCTCGGTGGCGACGACGACCTGCGCGTCTTCGACCTGCTCCGGCGGGTGGCCGACGTCGTGCTCGTCGCCGCCGGCACCGTCCGTGACGAGGGCTACGGGCCGATGGTCCTGCACGACGCCGACGTCGCCTGGCGGCGGGCGCACGGCAAGCCGGACCACCCCGTGTTCGCGATCGTCACCGGCTCGCTGTCGCTCGACGCGGGGTCTCGGGTGTTCACCGAGGCGCCGGTGCGCCCGATCGTCCTGACGTCGGCGACGGCGGCAGCGTCGTCGAAGGCCCAGGCGCTCGCCGAGGTCGCCGACGTCGTGCGCTGCAGCGCGGACGACGAGCCGGACTCGGTGGACGCCGGGCGGATCCGAGGCGTGTTGGCCGACCGTGGCCTCGGGATGATCCACTGCGAGGGCGGGCCGTCGTTCCTCGGAGCACTCATCGCCGCGGACGCCGTCGACGAGCTGACCCTGACGATCGACCCGTCGCTCGAGGGCGGGGAGGGGCCGCGCATCGCCCGCGGCTCGTCACCCGAGCTCCGGCGGATGCGACCGGCGCACGTGCTGCTCGGCGCCGACGGCGTGCTGCTCACCCGGTACGTCCGGGCGCGCTGACACCGCTCGACCGCGGACCGCGGGCGCGCTGACACCGCTCGCGCGCGGACCGCGGGACGGTCGGGCCCGTGGGCTAGGGTCGGGCGCGTGATCGACATCGTGGCGTCCGGGGTCCTCTTCGACATGGACGGGACCCTCGTCGACTCGACCGCGGTGGTCGAGGCGACCTGGACCCGGTTCGGCCACGCGAACGGCATCGACCCCGACGAGATCCTCGCGTTCTCGCACGGGCGGCAGGCGATCGACACCCTGCGGCGCTTCCTCCCCGATCTGCCCCTGGCCGAGCAGCAGCGGATCGCGGCCGAGCTCGTCGCCGAGGAGACCGCGAGCACCGAGGGCATCCTCGAGATCCCCGGCGCCGTCGCCTTCGTGCAGCGACTCGTCGAACTCGGCGTCCCGGTGGCCCTCGTCACGAGTGCCCCGCGTGACCTCGCCGCGGGCCGGATGGCCGCCGCCGGGTTCGCCGTGCCCGAGGCCTTCGTGCCCTCGGAGGACGTCGAGCACGGCAAGCCCCACCCCGACGGCTACCTGCGCGGAGCTGCCCTGCTCGGCCTCGACCCGACCGACTGCGTGGCGTTCGAGGACGCCCCGGCCGGACTCGAGTCCGCCATCGCCTCGGGCGCGACCACGGTCGTCGTCGGTCCGCTCGAGCACCCGGTGACGGCCGGCCTGCACCGGGTCCACGGGTACGACGGCCTGACCGTCGAGCGCGACGGCGAGGCCTTCCGCATCCGCGGCTGATCGCGGCGCCCGTCCTGCGCGGCTGGCGGTCTGCTGCCGGTCAGGACACCCCGCCTTGTCCGCGCCGAGTGGTCAGGAACCGTCGGCTGCGCCGCCGCCAGCCGACGCTTCGTGACCGCCCGGCGGACGTGAGCGGGGGGGGCGACCGCCCGGACGGCGGCCTGGAGGCCCGTGGCGGGCCCGCACCGTGCCTCCAGGCCGGCGGTGGGCGCGTCCACGGCGCCTCGGCGGCCGGTCAGGACACCCCGGCCGGCCTGCGCCGAGTGGTCAGGAACCGTCGGCTGCGCCGCCGCCAGGCGACACTTCGTGACCGCCCGGCGGACGTGAGCGGGGTGTTGCGACCGCCCGAGTGGACCCCCGAGCCGCCCCTGGAGGCCTGCCCAGCCGACCCCGACGACCCTCGGGTGTGCGGCCGGAACGACCGGGCCGCGGAAGGAGCGATCATGGCAACCCTCGACGGCAAGAAGGTCCTCGTCATCACGACGAACTACGGCGTGGAGCAGGACGAGATCGTCGTCCCCACCGAGCAGCTGCGTGAGCGCGGTGCCTCGGTGACCGTGGCGGCGAAGGAGACCGGCACGATCCAGACCCTGGTCGGCGACAAGGACCCGGGGCAGACGCTCGAGCCGGACACCACCATCGCCGGTGTCGACGCGAAGGACTTCGACGCCCTCGTGATCCCCGGCGGCACGATCAACGCCGACACGCTGCGCCAGGAGTCCCGCGCGGCGACGCTCGTGCAGGCCTTCGCCGAGGCGAGCAAGCCGGTCGCGGCGATCTGCCACGGCCCGTGGACCCTCGTCGAGGCGGGCGTGCTGTCCGGCAAGACCGTCACCTCGTTCCCGTCGCTGCAGACCGACCTGCGCAACGCCGGTGCCGAGTGGGTCGACCAGGAGGTCCAGGTCGACGGCGGCTTCATCACCTCCCGCACCCCGGACGACCTGCCGGCGTTCGTCGACGCGATCGAGAGCGCCCTCACCGCCTGAGCACTCTGCCGACGAGCGTCGCCCGGCGACCGCGTCAGCCGAGCGCCACGGGGCGGGCCGTGCGGAGCACCGCGGGTCCGAGGGTGAGCACACCGTCGGACTCCGGGTCGCACCGCACGCCGCCCCGGCCGCGCATCGCCCGGAACGCCCCGGGGGCCACCTCGTGGTCCATCCAGGCGCAGGGGTTCGCCGCCCGGTAGCCACGGAACCGGACAGCACGGCCGAGGGTGCCGCCGCCGTCGTCACCGGAAAGCACGCTCTCCAGCGAGAACGGCTCGCCCCGCAGTGCCTCGACGTCGGCGCCCCGCAGGAACACGTTCCGCCGGGTCGCAGCGGGGTCAACGGTCGCCCCGATCGCCGTGCCGACGGCTTCGAGCCCCTCCAGGCCGATCACCGTGACCGAGGCGTGCACGTGCGCCCGGGCCGCGAAGTACCGGTCACCGACGATGCCCAGCCCGGACCGGAGCTCGATCCGGTCGCGTGACTCGTCCGGATCGTCCGCGCCCACCGGCAGCGCGCCGTCGGCCGGGCGCCCCTCGTACCGGTGCCGCGGCGAGACGAGCAGCAGCGCGACCTCGACCTCGGTCCGGAACGGCAGGTCGTCGAGACCGGCCACGTCGTCTGCGGAAGTCACCCGGCCAACGCTAGCCGGGCCTCCCGGCCGTGCGCTGCTCCGTCCGATTCCCGCCAGTCGACGTCGGCGGCGCATGTCAGGCTAAGTCCATGACCACCCCGGACACCGACGTGCAGCCGGACGCGCTGCACGCCGAACGGCACCGCGCCGTCGCCTCGCGCGACGCGCGCTTCGACGGCCAGTTCGTCACCGCCGTGCACTCCACCGGCATCTACTGCCGGCCCAGCTGTCCGGCCCGCACGCCGAGGGTCTCGGGCGTCACCTTCTACCGCACGAGCGCCGCAGCGCACCTGGCCGGCTTCCGCGCCTGCAAGCGCTGCCTGCCCGAGGCGACCCCCGGCAGCCCCGAGTGGGACCTGCGCGAGGACGTCGCCGGCCGGGCGATGCGACTCGTCCTCGACGGTGTCGTCGAGCGCGACGGCGTCCCCGGGCTCGCCGCGCGCGTGGGCTACTCGGAGCGGCAGCTCAACCGCATCATGACGGCCGAGCTGGGCGCCGGGCCGAAGGCGCTCAGCCGGGCGCACCGGGCGCAGACCGCGCGGACCCTGCTCACCTCGTCCGACCTGCCCATCGCCGACGTCGCGTTCGCCGCGGGGTTCGCCAGCGTCCGACAGTTCAACGACACCGTGCGCGAGGTCTTCGCCGTCACTCCAACGGAGCTCCGCGCACGCCGGTCCGGGCGAGGCGACGGTGCCACGGACGGCGGCGACGGGGCACTGCACGTGCACCTGCCGGCCCGGGCACCCTTCGACGCGCAGGGCCTGCTCGACTGGCACGCGCTGCACGCCCTGCCGGGCACGGAGCAGGTGGACACCGACCCCACCGGTCGGGTCACGTCGTACGGGCGGCTGGTCGCCCTGCCTGGAGGCCCGGGCTGGTTCAGCGCGTCGGCCGCCGTCCCCGACGTGGCCGGTCGGGGCACCGGGATCGACCTGCGCGTGCGGGTCACCGACCTCTCCGACCTGCCCGCGCTCGTGGCGCGGGTGCGTGCACTGTTCGACCTCGACGCCGACCCGGTCGCCGTCGACGCCGTCCTCGGAGCCGTGCCCGAGCTCGCCGGCCCCGTCGCGCGGGTGCCCGGTCTCCGGCTCCCCGGTGCGGTGGACGCGCACGAGATCGTGTTCCGCACCCTGATCGGGCAGCAGGTCTCGGTGGCCGCGGCGCGCACGGCGCAGACCCGGCTCGTGGCCGCACTCGGCGCGACGGCGCCGGACGCCATCCGGCGCGGCGGGCTGCTGTTCCCGTCCGCGGTGGCGATCGCCGAACGCGGGCACGAGGTGCTGCGCGGCCCCGCCGCCCGCGTCGACACGATCCTGCGGGTGGCTGCGGCGCTCGCCGACGGGTCCCTGGTGGTGGACGGTGGGCAGTCCCTCGGTGACCTGCGCGACGGACTCCTCGCGGTGAAGGGCATCGGGCCGTGGACCGCCGACTACGTCGCGCTCCGGGTCCGGCACCACCCCGACATCTTCCTCCACAGCGACCTCGCCGTGCGGAACGGTGCACAGGAACTCGGGCTGCCCGGAACGGCGCGCGAGCTCTCCCTATGGTCGGAGCAGGTGGCCCCCTGGCGGAGCTACCTCACGATGCACTGCTGGCGACCGATCATCGACCGCGCGATGACCGCGACCGCCGGCGCCCGTGCAGCCCGTGCCCCCGAGGACCCCCGGAAGGACGACCGATGACCGACGCAACCATCCAGACCCTGGACACCCCCGACGGGGCGTTCACCGTGCTCGAAGACGCCGAGGGCAGGGTCCTCGCGTCCGGGTGGACCGACTCCGTCGAGCGGATCCTGGCCCGTCTGGCCGACCGCCACCGCCCCGACCGGGTGCTCGACGGCGCGGTCGCCTCGGCCGACGCGGTCGACGCCTTCTACTCGGGCGAGGTCGAGCACGCCATGCAGGTACCGGTCCGGCAGTTCGGCACCGAGCTCTTCACCGAGGGGTGGCGCCAGCTCCGCCGGATCCCGGCCGGCGGCACCCTGACCTACACCGGGTTCGCGGCGGCGATGGGCCGGCCCGACGCGGTGCGGGCGGCAGCGAGCGTGTGTGCCCGGAACGCCCCGGCGCTCTTCGTCCCGTGCCACCGGGTGCTGCGCTCGGACGGAACGCTCGGCGGCTTCGCGTGGGGGCTCGACGTCAAACGGTCTCTGCTCGAACGGGAGTCGGTCGGCACCACGGCACTGGTCTGACTTGTACGAAACGCTCTAGAATGTACAGGTGAGTGAAGTGTCGATCTCCGAAGCCCGTGGCCGTCTGGCGTCGATCATCGACGACGCCCGACACGAACCCGTCTACCTGACCCGGCGCAACAAGCGCGTCGCCGCCGTGGTCGACGCGGCCGTCCTCGACCGGTTGCTCGAGGCGGCCGAGGACCTGGACGACCTGGTCGCCTACGACGAAGCCGTCGCCGAGAGTGCCCGCATCGGTGGCGAGAACGTCAAGTGGGACGACCTCAAGCGCGAACTCGGTCTCGGGTGACGTACTCGGTCGAGGTCATCCCGGCCGCGCAACGCGTCATCCGCAAGCTCCCGCTCGACGGGCGGCGGCGGATCGAGGGGCTCCTCGCGATCCTCGCCGAGCACCCCCGGCCGCCCGCCGCACGCAAGCTCGTGAACCGGCCCGGGTGGCGGGTCCGCTCGGGGGACTACCGGCTGATCTACCGGATCGACGACGGCAAGCTCGTCGTGGTGGTCGTCGACGCCGGGCACCGGCGCGAGGTCTACCGGGACCGCTGACGGTCCGGCGCCCGAGCGGCGGGGTTCTGCCCCTGGAAGCGGGGGGAGACACGGACTCCCACGCCTGCGACACTCGGAGGACCGGTAATCCGCACGGTCCCCTCCGAGGCCCGACGCATCGCCGTCGACAGCTCGCAAAGGACCCCATGCTCCCTCCAGTCGACCGAACGGTCGTCTCCTCCGACGGCACCACCATCGCCGTCTCCGAGGCAGGGGACGGGCCGGCGGTCGTCGTCGTGGGCGGTGCCTTCGACCACCGCGGGACCCCGTACCTCGACCGCGTGGTCGCCGAGCTCGGCTCGACCCACCGCGTGGTGACCTACGACCGCCGTGGCCGTGGTGCCAGCGGTGACTCCGCGTCGTGGGCGATCGAGCGCGAGGTCGACGACCTGCGTGCCGTCGTCGAGAGCATCGGCGCACCGACCACCGCCGTCGGCATCTGCGTCGGCGCCGGTGTCGTCCTGCACGGGCTCGCCACCGGACTGCCGGTCGACGGCGCCGTCCTGTGGGAACCGCCGTACCGCGCCTCGGTCGACCCGCACGCCGACGACGTCGTGTTCGCCGACCTGCTCGACGAACACGTCGGTGCCGGCCGCCGCGCCCAGGCCGTCCGTGGGTTCCTGACCCAGGTGCTCGGGGTCCCGATGGGCCAGGTCACGGCACTGCGGCTCAAGGGGTCGCTCTGGCGCTCCCTGGTGGTCGACGCCCACGTGCTCAGCCGCGAGGTCCGGGTGCTGAACGGCCTCGCCGTGCCGGAGCGCGTTGCCGCCGCGGTCGGTGTGCCGGTGCTCGTCGGCGCCGGTGGCGACGGACTCGAGTGGATGCGACGTGCGGCCCGCGCCGTCGTCGACGCCGTCCCGGGCTCGGAGTACACCGAGGTCCCCGGGCAGGGACACGTCCCCGCCCCGGCGGCCCTCGGAGCCCTGATCGACCGCGTCCGGAGCCGGATCGTCTCGCCCAGCAGCTGACTGCGAGAGGATGGGCGGGTGAACGCACCCCGCCTCGGTCTCCTGCTCGACGTCGACGGGCCCATCGCCAGCCCGGTCTCCCGCACCATCGCGATCCCGAGCATCGTCGCGGACCTCGTCGCGCTCGCCGCCGAGGGCATCCCGATCGTCTTCAACACCGGCCGCAGCGATGCGTTCATCCGCTCCGAGGTCGTCGGTCCGCTGCTCGCCGGGGGTCTCGCCGAGGGTGGCCGCGTCCACGCCGTCTGCGAGAAGGGCGCCGTGTGGTGCTCGATCGGCCCGCAGTACGACGGCGGCATGGGTGAGCTGACGGTCGCCGAGGACCTCGCGCTGCCGCGGGACTACGCCGACGAGATGCGCGATCTGGTCCGCGACGAGTACGCCGACCTGGTGTTCTTCGACGAGACGAAGCGCGCCATGGTGTCGATCGAGCAGCGCGTCGAGGTGCCGAACGCCACCTACCTGGCCCGCCAGCCGGAGTTCGACGCGAAGGCCATGGCCGCGCTCGAGCGTCGCGGGCTCGGTGTCCGCCGCCTCGACGACGTCCGACCCGACGCCGACGGCGCCGTGCAGTGGCGCATCGACCCGACGATCATCTCGACCGACGTCGAGTCCGACCGCAGCGGCAAGGACCTGGGGGCCGAGCGCTCGCTCGAGCTCCTCGGGCAGGACGGCGAGCTCCCGGTCACCTGGCGCACCGTGGGGGACTCCCGCAGCGACTACGCAATGGCGGACTGGCTGCACGCCCACGGCCACGAGGTCGCCCACGTCGACGTCCGTCCCGCCGACGGGGTGCCGGCCACGCCGTACCCGGTGCTCACCGCGCCCGACGGCGTGATCCACGACGAGGCCGGAGCCCGGTTCCTGGCGGACTGGCGCGCGGGCCGCTGACGCGACCGCGGCCCTGGACGCACCCATCGGCCGGCCGAGCGGTACGCGCCGGACTGCCGCCGCGCCTCCCGGCCGTCGCGGACCGAGCCACCGTCCGGGCGGACGCTTTGCGTGACACAGTGGTACACCAGTACCCTTCCGAGGTCCGCCGCCAGCCGATGACGGGATCCACCCCATGGCAACGAAGCTCCGCATCAAGTCGATCGAGGCCTCCCTGGCCGACTCCGAGGAGCAGGGCAGGTCCCTGAAACGCTCCCTGAAGACGTTCGACATCGCCGCGATGGGGATCGCGGTCGCCGTCGGCGCCGGCATCTTCTCGGTCGGCGCGAACGCCGCCGCGAACTTCGCCGGGCCCGGCGTCATCATCTCCTTCCTGCTCGCCGCCGTCACCTGCGGCCTGGCGATCATGTGCTATGCCGAGTTCGCCTCGACGATCCCCGTCGCCGGCTCCGCGTACACGTTCACCTACGCCACGATGGGTGAGCTGCTCGCCTGGATCGTGGGCTGGGACCTCATCCTCGAGACCCTCACGGCCAGCGCCGTGATCGCGAAGTACTGGGGCATCTACCTCAGCACCGCGTTCGACGTCTTCGGCGTCACCCTGCCGAGCACGATCCAGCTCGGCCCGATCCCCTTCACCTGGGGGCCGGTGCTCATCGTCGGGATCTTCACGGTGCTCCTCGCCTTCGGCACCCGCCTGTCGTCGCGGGTGTCGGCGGTCATCACCGTCATCAAGGTCGCGATCGTCGTGTTCGTCATCGTCGCCGGTGCGTTCTTCGTCAAGGCCGCCAACTTCACCCCGTTCATCCCGCCGGCCGAGCCCGCCAAGGGTGCCGAGGGCAGCGTCTGGACGCAGTCGCTCGTGTCGTGGTTCACCGGTGCCGAGCCCGCCCAGTACGGCGTCTTCGGCCTGCTCGCCGCGGCGTCCCTGGTGTTCTTCGCCTTCATCGGCTTCGACGTCGTCGCCACCAGCGCGGAGGAGACCGAGAACCCGCAGAAGACCCTGCCGCGCGGCATCTTCATCGGCCTCGGCATCGTGACCCTGCTCTACGTCGGCGTCAGCATCGTCATCACCGGCATGGTCTCGTACCAGCGCCTGGCGGAGGAGAAGGCGCCGTCCCTGGCGTCGGCGTTCGACATCGTCGGGCTGCCGTGGGCCGCCGGCATCATCGCCATCGGCTCCCTGATCGGCCTGACCACCGTCGTCATGGTGCTGCTGCTCGGCCTGTCCCGCATCGTCTTCTCGATGAGCCGCGACGGCCTGCTGCCCCGCTGGTTCTCGAAGACCAACCCGAAGACGCAGACGCCGGTGCGCGTGCAGATCGTCGCCGGTGTCGTCGTGGCGCTGCTGGCCGGGTTCACCGCGGTCGACAAGCTCGAGGGCATGATCAACATCGGCACGCTGTCCGCGTTCGTCCTGGTGTCGATCGGCATCGTCGTGCTGCGTCGTTCGCGCCCCGACGCCCCGCGGGCCTTCCGGGTGCCGTGGTCGCCGGTACTGCCGATCATCTCGGCGGTGCTGTGCTTCTGGCTGATGCTGAACCTCGAGGTCGAGACCTGGCTCCGGTTCGTCATCTGGCTGGTCATCGGCTTCGTCATCTACTTCGGCTACAGCCGTCGCCACAGCCGCGTCGGCCAGCGCATGCAGTAGGGCGCTCCGCGGGTCGGCCTGGCCCGCAAAACACCGGTGTTCGCACGTTGCACACCCGCAGACCGCGGCGCGACGTGTGGACACCGGTGTCTTGCATCCACCGCCCGCCCGCCCGGAGCCCGCCGCCGCTACGCGCCGACGAGCAGCAGCACACCGAACGCGAGCATCACGACGGCGACCAGGCCGTCGAACACCCGCCAGGTCAGCGGCTTCTCGAACAGCGGCCGCAGCAGGCGTCCGCCGAACCCGAGCGCACCGAACCACAGGCAGCTCGCTGCGACGGCACCGATCGTCCAGAGCCACCGGTCGTCCGCACCCTGCTGGTTCGCCACCGACCCGAGGAACACCAGCGTGTCCAGGTAGACGTGCGGGTTCGCCCACGTGAAGACGAGCATGGTCAGCACGGCCGTCCGCATGGTCACCACCTGGCCGGGAGGCGCGGTGCGCGTCCGCCGCGCCGCCACCGTCGTGCCGGTGGTCGCGTCCACCCCCGCGCCCGCGTCCGCGCTGGCGCCCACCACACCGTCGTCGGCCGCCTCGTCAGCGACCCGCATCGCGTCCCCCGAGGGCCGCAGCGCACGCCGCGCCGCGAGCACCCCGTACGTGAGCAGGAACGCGGCACCGACGAACCGGACCACCAGGAGCGCCACGGGGAACCGTTCGACCACGGCGCCGACCCCGAGCACCCCGGCGACGATGAGCAGCGCATCCGAGACCGCGCACACCACGACCGCCGAGGCCACCACCCGGAGCCCGGCGCTGACCGCGAGCCGGAGCAGGTACGTGTTCTGCACACCGATCGCGACGATCAGTGCGAGGCCGGTGCCGAGGCCGGAGAGCAGGGGCAGGAGCGAGGTCACGATCTGACGCTAGGGCCGGGTGCTGGTGTAGTACAGCTCACGTTCCTGCACCCACGTAAGCTCAGCTGCATGGCCCGGTTCCAGCGCGAGCACCTCGAGACGCTGCTCGCCGCCGTCGACCACGGCACCCTCGACGCGGCGGCCCGTGCGCTGGCGATCACCCCGTCGGCGGTCTCACAGCGGATCAAGTCGATGGAGCAGCAGGTCGGCCGGGTCCTGCTCCAGCGCACCACCCCGGTGCGCCCGACCGCGGACGGCGCAGTCGTGCTCCGGCACGCACGGCAGGTCCGGCTGCTCGACGAGGAGACCTCCCGAGCCCTCGGCGGTGGATCGTCGGTGGTGCCGTCGATCCCGCTGGCCGTGAACGCCGACTCGCTCGGCACCTGGTTCCTCGACGCCCTCGCCCTCGTGCGGGCCGACACCGAGGTGGTCTTCGACCTGCACCGCGAGGACCAGGACCGCACCGCCGAACTGCTCCGCGCCGGCACGGTGATGGGCGCCGTGACGGCCGAGGCGGATCCGGTGCAGGGCTGCTCGTCGGTGCCACTCGGCATCGACCGGTACCGGGCCGTGGCGTCCCCGGCGTTCGTCGCCCGCTACCTCGGCGACACCGGCACCGAGCGGCGGATGCTCCGGCGGCTCGACGAGGTCCCGCTCGTCGACTACGACCGCGACGACGACCTGCAGCAGGGGTACCTGCGACAGGTCCTCGGCCACGCTCCCGGCGGCCCGCGCCACTTCGTCCCGACCTCCGCCGACTTCGCCCGTGCGGTCACGCTCGGGTTCGGGTGGGGACTGCTGCCCGAGGCGCAGTGCCTCGAGGCGATCGACCGCGGTGTCCTGGTCGAGCTGGCCCCGGGTCGGCACGCCGACGTGGCGCTGTGGTGGCAGCGCTGGAACCTGGCGTCACCCCTGCTCGAACGGGTCACCGACGCCGTCCGTGCGACCGCGTCGTCGCGACTGCACCCCGCGCGTCAGGTCTGACAGCGCGGACACCAGTAGGTGTCGCGCAGGGTGAGTTCCGAGTCACCGAGTTCGCCGTGCCGGATCGGGGTCCCGCACCGCAGACACGGCTTGCCGGCACGGCCGTAGACCCAGAACCGTCGCCCGGGGCGGTCGACGCCGGTGGTGACGCGGGCGCTGCGGTCGCGGTTCGCCAGGATCAGCCGGCTGGCGAGCGTGATCGTCCGCGCCGGGTCCGGCACCTGGCCGACCGGACGCGTCGGCAGCACGCCGCGCAGGAAGCAGAGTTCGTTCCTGTACACGTTGCCGAGCCCGGCGAGCACCCGCTGGTCGAGCAGTGCCAGCCCGACCGGGCGTTCGGGGTCCTCGGTCAGGTTGGCGAGCGCGAGGTCGGCGTCCCAGTTGGGGCCGAGCAGGTCCGGCCCCAGGTGTCCGACGACCTCGGACTCCTGGTCGCGCGGCACGACCTCGAGCACCCCGAGGGCGAAGCCGACGGTGGAGACCCCCTCGGCGTCCAGGATCGCCCGGGCCTGGTGCGCCGGACGTCGCCAGCGGTCACCGGGCGCGTAGACGTCCCACCGGCCCTCCATCTTCAGGTGCGAGTGCACGGTCAGGTCGCCGATGCGGTGCAGCAGGTGCTTGCCGCGGGGGACGACCTCGTCGACGGTGCGGCCGACCAGGTCGAGCGTCGCGAACGCGGGGACGCGGAAGTCGCTCTTCGTCAGGACCTTGCCCGCCAGCGCGGTGTGCAGGCGGCGGGCAGCCCGGTAGACGGTGTCGCCTTCAGGCACGGGTCACCTCCGGCACGTGGTCGCTGCACTGCCGGGAGGCGCGGCTCGCCTCACACACGGAGCCGCAGCCCCTGCGGGGTCGCCGTGAACCCCGCGGCCCGGAGCGCGCCGCCGAGCGGCGTCTCCAGCACGAAGTCCCCGTCGACCCGCTCGACCGAGAGCTTCCGCAGCCCGGTCCGGACGATGCCGGCGATCGAGGCCGCCGCGGCAGCGAGGTCGGCGGCGTCGTCGGTGAAGGTCAGCACCGACTTGCCACCGCGCTCCACGTACACGGTGAGCTTGCCGTCGACGGTCGTGACGAGGGCACCCGCCTTGCGCCCGGGCCGGTGGCCCCGAGCGGTCTTCGCGCCGCTGCCGACCGCGGTCTCAGGCGGGGCGGCTCCGCCGTCGTCGGCTACGAGACCGGCGTCGGCGTCGCCCGTCGGCCACGGCAAAGAGGCCCCGAACGGGTTCGCCGGGTCGGTCGCGGCGAGTGTGAGCGCCTCGCGCTTGCGGTCCGGGTCGTCCCGCTCGTCGTCGCCGAGTTCGCGGGCGTAGGTGCGCAGCCGGTCGACGGTCGGGCCGGTGGCGAACTGAGCCGCGCCGAGCCCCTCGACGAAGTACCCGCGACGAGCCCGGCCGGACTCCTCGAAGCGCGAGAGCACCCGGTACACCCCGGCGAAACCACCCCGGACGCCCTCGACCTGGACTGCACCGCGGGTGACGACGCCGTAGCGTTCGAGCAGCTGTTCGGCGGTCGCGGCGGCCCGCACGGTCGAGTCGGACTCGGCCAGCGGCAGGAGCGACCAGCGACCCCCGACGGACGGCGGCCCGGACTGCGTCGGCATCGTCGGCCGCCGACGGCCGCGGTAGGCCCGAGCCCGCGGAGCACTCGAGCTCTTCGCCTTGCCGCCGAGCATCGAGCGCAGCGGGGCGAACGTGTCGTTCGTGATCTGCCCGGCCCAGACCAGGTCCCACAGCGCGGTGGTGAGCGCCTGGTCGTCGCTGCTGCCCACGGCCTGGCCGAGCTGCCGGAAGAAGTACGCGCCACCGCCGGCCAGGGCGCCGAGCACGTCCCGCTGCAGCTCGGTCGTCTCGTCCCCGGAGGGCTCGGCGAGCGTCGTCGCCGCGGTGTCGGCCAGGTGCAGGCGCACCCAGCCGTCGTTGCCCGGCAGGGTGCCCCCGCCGGACCACAGGACCTCGCCGGTGGCGGTGAGTTCGTCGAGCATGCTCGTCGAGTAGTCGGTGACACGGGACGGCAGCACCAGGGTCTCCCAGGCGCTGGCGGGCAGGGCGACCCCGGCGAGCTGGTCGATCACCTGCAGGACGCCGTCGACGCCACGGAGCCCGCCGCGGGTCCCGGGGGCCTGCACGTGCTGCCACGCGGGCAGGAAGCGGGCGAGGGTGTCCGGCGAGACCGGTTCGACCTCGTGCCGCAGCGCTGCGAGTGACTTCGTGCGGATCCGTCGCAGGACCTCGGCGTCGCACCACTCGGCACCCTGGCGGTCGGGTCGGAACTCGCCCTCCACCACCCGGCGGTCGGCGACGAGTCGGCGCAGGGTGTCCTGCACGACGGCGATGCCCAGCCCGAGGCGACCGGCGGCCTCCTGCGCGGAGAACGGCCCGTGCGACCGGGCGTAGCGGCCGATCAGGTCGCCGAGGGGGTCGGCCACGGGCTCGACGAACGCCGTCGGCACACCGATCGGCAGCGGGACCCCGAGGGCGTCGCGCAGGCGGGCGGCGTCCTCGATCACGGCCCAGCGCGTCGCCCCGGCGTGCGAGAACGACAGCACTCGGCGGTCGCGCTCCAACACCTGGAGCGTGCTCCGCAGTTCGGCGGTGGCCGCTGGACGGTCGGCGGCGTCGGCGAGCCAGCTCCGGTCGACCGCTTCGTCGAGGTCGAGCGCGCCGACGAGCCGCAGCACGTCCACGAGTCCCTCGGCGTCACGGGCACGGCGGTCCGGCGACAGCCGCTGCAGGTCGCGCTCCACCGAGGTGATGACCGCCGGGTCGAGCAGCTCCCGCAGCTCCGCACGGCCGAGCAGTTCGCCGAGCAGGGTCGAGTCGAGCGACAGGGCCGCTGCCCGGCGTTCGGCGAGCGGGGTGTCGCCCTCGTACATGAAGGCCGCGACGTACCCGAACAGGATCGAGCGGGCGAACGGCGACGGCTGCTCGGTCTCCGTCTCGACCAGGCGGATCCGACGTCCGGCGATGTCGTCGGCGATCCCGAGCAGCGCGGGCACGTCGTAGACGTCCTGCAGCACCTCGCGCACGGTCTCGAGCACGATCGGGAACGTCGGGTACTTCTGCGCGACCTCGAGCAGCTGCGAGGCCCGCTGCCGCTGCTGCCAGAGCGGCGAACGCTGCCCGGGGTTCCGTCGGGGCAGCAGCAGGGCGCGCGCCGCACACTCGCGGAACCGCGCGGCGAACAGCGCCGAGCCCCCGACCTCGTCGGTGACCAGGGCCTCGAGGTCGTCGCGCTCGAACACGAACAGGTCGGCACCCGGCGGCTCGGCGTCGGTCTCCGGGATGCGGACGACGATGCCGTCGTCGGCCGCCATCGCGTCACCGTCGATGCCGTGCCGCTCGCGCAGCCGTGCGGCGACGGCCAGGGCCCACGGCGCGTGCACCTGCATGCCGTAGGGCGAGTGCAGGATGAGCCGCCAATCCCCGAGCTCGTCGCGGAACCGCTCGATGACGAGCGTGGTGTCGTTCGGCACGTGACCGGTGGCCGCGCGCTGGTCGCGCAGGAAGGTCAGCAGGTTGGTGATCGCACGTTCGTCCAGTCCACCGGCGGCGACGCGGGCGCGGGCGTCGTCGTCCGAGGCGCCCTCGACCTCGCGCACGAACGCACCGGTCGCACGGCCGAGCTCGGCGGGCCGGCCGATGCCGTCGCCCTTCCAGAACGGCACGCGTCCGGGCTGCCCGAACGCCGGGCTCACGACGACGCGGTCGTGGGTGATCTCCTCGATCCGCCAGCTCGTCGCACCGAGGGCGAAGACGTCGCCCACGCGCGACTCGTAGACCATCTCCTCGTCGAGCTCGCCGACGCGGGACGCCTTCTCGCCGACCATGAAGACGCCGAACATGCCGCGGTCGGGGATCGTCCCGCCGCTCGTCACCGCGAGTCGCTGCGCACCGGGGCGCCCGGTCAGGGTGCCGTGCACGCGGTCCCAGACCAGCCGTGGCCGGAGTTCGGCGAACTCGTCGCTCGGGTACCGGCCCGTGACCAGGTCGAGGGTCGCCTCGAACGCCGACCGGGGCAGGCCGCTGAACGGGGCGCTCCGCCGCACGAGCTCGAACCAGTGCTCGACGTCGAGGGTGTCGATCGCCCCGGCCGCCACGGTGTGCTGCGCCAGGACGTCGAGCGGGTTCGCCGGCACCGAGATCGACTCGATCTGACCCGTGACCATCCGCTCGACCGTGACCGCGCTGTTGACCAGGTCAGCCCGGTGCTTCGGGAACAGCACGCCTCGGGAGATCTCGCCCACCTGGTGTCCGGCACGACCGACGCGCTGCAGGCCGCTCGCGACGGAGGGCGGCGCTTCGACCTGGACGACCAGGTCGACCTCGCCCATGTCGATGCCGAGCTCGAGTGAACTCGTCGCGACGACGCACCGCAGCCGACCGGACTTCAGGTCGTCCTCGATGATCGCGCGCTGGTCCTTCGACACCGAGCCGTGGTGTGCGCGGGCGAGCACCGGGACGGAGGCGTCCGAGCCCCCGCCGCCCGTCTGCCCGGACCCGCCGATCAGCTGCGCCGGCGGGCGCTTGGCCCCCTGGGGTGCGACGGCGTGCGCCGAGGTGCGGGCCGGTGACTGCGGGCGGCCCCGCGCCACCGGGAGGCCGTCGTCGTCCGGTGACGCCCCCGCCGGCACCAGCACGCCGTCACCGGCGGCGGCGAGCACGCGTTCCTCGTGGATCTCGTTGAGCCGCGCCGTGAGCCGTTCGGCCAGCCGTCGCGAGTTCGCGAACACGATGGTCGAGCGGTGTTCCTCGATCAGGTCGACGACACGTTCTTCGACGTGCGGCCAGATCGACCCGTTCGTCGGCGACTCGGACGCGTCCGCACCGACCGGCGGCGCCCCGAGCTCGGTCATGTCGTCGACGGGCACGACGACCCGCAGGTCGAAGGTCTTCTGCGCGGGCGGCGCGATGATCGTCACCGGGGCGCGGCCGCCGAGGAACCGCGCGACCTCTTCCGGCGGGCGGACGGTCGCGGACAACCCGATGCGCTGCACGGGCTTGTCGAGCAGGTCGTCGAGGCGCTCGAGCGACACGGCCAGGTGTGCGCCGCGCTTGGTCGAGGCGACCGCGTGGACCTCGTCCACGATGACGGTGTCGACGTTCACCAGGGTCTCGCGCGCCTGCGAGGTGAGCATCAGGTAGAGCGACTCGGGCGTGGTGATGAGGATGTCCGGCGGCTGGCGCAGGAGCTTCTGGCGGTCGGACGACGGGGTGTCACCGCTGCGCACCCCGACCGTGACGTCGGGCGGTTCGGTGCCGAGGCGGCGTGCGGTCTGGGTGATCCCGACGAGCGGGCTCCGCAGATTGCGCTCGACGTCGACGCCGAGGGCCTTGAGCGGCGAGACGTAGAGCACCCGCGTGCGCTGCTTCGCCGGTGGGCGGTCGGTCGCGCTGATGAGCCGGTCGATCGACCACAGGAACGACGCCAGGGTCTTGCCGGAGCCGGTCGGGGCGATCACGAGTGCGTGCTGCCCGGTCGAGATGGCGTCCCACGCCCCGGCCTGCGCCGGAGTCGGTGCGTCGAAGGCGCCGCGGAACCACTCGGTGGTCGCGGGGGAGAAGCGCTCGAAGACGTCCGTCATGGTCCGTCCCATCCTGCCCGCGACCACCGACAGCAGGCCGAGCGTACGTCCCCCTTGACAGAGCGATAGTTACCGATCTATCGTAAACACATCGCGATACGACGAAGACGATCAGGTCAGACCGGTCGCGAGCCGACTCAGCACGACGAAAGGACTCCTCATGCGCCCCTCGTATGACGACAACAGCAACACGTCCCCCCGCGACCAGCGCGGGTTCGGCCCGCGCGGCCCCCGCTTCGGCGGCGCGCGGCAGCACCACGGCGCCGGCTTCCCCGGCCGTGACCGCGGTGACCACGACCACGGCGGCCGCGGCTTCGGTGGCCGCGGGTTCGGCCCCGGCTTCGGCCCGGGCATGGGCTTCGGCCCCGGTTTCGGCGGACCCGGCTTCGGCCGGGAACGCCGTCGCCGCGGTGACGTCCGTCTCGCGATCCTCGGTCTGCTGGCCGAGGGCCCGCAGAACGGGTACGCCGTGATCAAGACCATCGCCGAGCGCACCGGCGGTGCCTGGAAGCCGAGCCCCGGCTCGGTCTACCCGACGCTCCAGCAGCTCGTCGACGAAGACCTCGTGGTCTCGTCGGGCGACGGTCGCAAGACGCTCTTCGAGCTCACCGACGCCGGCAAAGCCGAGACCGAGGACAAGGCCGACGAGATCGCTGCGGCACTCGACGGGGCCCCGGGCATCCCGGACGCCCAGCGCGAGTTCTTCGAGGCGCTCCGGAAGACCATGGGCGTCCTGCAGATGTACCGCAGCACCGCGACCGAGGAACAGGCCAAGGCCGCCACGGCCAAGGTGGACCAGCTCCGCAAGGACCTGCTCCAGATCCTCGCCGACTGACGGACGTCACCCGTGACGGACAGGAGGCCCGGTGCCAGCTGGCACCGGGCCTCCTGTCCGTCCGCACATCGTGAGCAGCTGTGGTCGGGTCCGCACGTCGGACCCGACCATTCGTGCTCACGAAGCGCGCTCCGCAGCGCTACCCCGCGCCGACGAAGGCGGCCACGTCCGCCAGTTCCGCCGTCGACACGGCGTGCGGCAGGCCCGCGTAGGTGCGGTCGGTCACGTCGGTGTGCGCTGCGGCCCACACCTGCGTCCGGGCGGTGGCCTCGGGCGGGATCACCGGGTCGAGGTCACCGTGCCCGAGGAACACCCGCGGCCGCACGGCCGACACGGCCTCGTCGCGGGAGTCCGTGACGCCCGGCACGACGAAGCCCGACAGCGACACCGCGAACGCGAACGCCGCGGGCCGGGCGCGAAGCAGCTGGAGCGCCATCGAGCCGCCCTGCGAGAACCCGAGCAGCCCGATCCGCGGGTGGTCGGCCGCGACGGAGTCGATCCAGTCGAGCACCTCGACGGTCACGGCGTCCACCGCCTCGGGCGCGGGGGAGCCGGGCGTGCCGAGCGGGTACCAGCTGAAGCCGGGCCCCCACGGCATCGGCGCCCGGAGCGACGCGACCGTCCACGCGGGCGGCAGTGCGGGGGCGAGGCCGAGCAGGTCGTGCTCGTTCGACCCGACCCCGTGCATCGCCACGAGCAGGGGTGTGCTCCGCCGGTCCGAGGTACTCCGGGTCCACTGCACCAGGTCCGCATCGATCATGTGGACAACGCTAACCATCCCCAACTCCCGCGCCTTCCGCCGAACTCGCCGCCGTCCCTGGTAGACACGGTGCATGTCCTCGCTGCGCACCCCCGATCCCGACTCCGGCTGGCTGTCCGACGAGGAGCTCGCGAACGTCCGCCGTCGTCTGCCGATCTGCTACGTCGAGGCGGTCCCCGTCCGCACCGACGGCCTCGGCGTCGTGACCGAGGTCGGCGTGCTGCTGCGTGTCTCCCCGAGCGGTTCGATCGCCCGCACCCTGGTGTCCGGTCGTGTGATGTTCGGCGAGTCGATCCGCACCGCGCTGTTCCGCCACCTCGAGAAGGACCTCGGGCCGATGGCGTTCCCGCAGCTGCCCTCGAGTCCGACGCCGTTCACCGTGGCCGAGTACTTCCCGCTGCCCGGCGCCTCGGTGTACACCGACGAGCGGCAGCACGCGATCTCGCTGGCGTACGTCGTCCCCGTCACGGGGACGTGCGAGCCCCGGCAGGACGCCCTCGAGCTCACGTGGATGACCCCGATGGAAGCCGCGTCCGACGCCGTCGCCGACGAGATGGAAGGCGGACGCGGGGCACTGCTCCGCGCCGGTCTGGCATCGGTCGGCGCCCTCCACTAGCCCGACCGGGGCGTCCGCGCCCCGCACACGACGAAGCCCCCGGATCCGATCGGATCCGGGGGCTTCGCAGCGCGGTTGCGAACCGGCTTCAGTGCTTGTCGTCCTTGAAGCTGTCGGCGACGCCGTGCGCGGCGTCCTTGACGTCGGTGACGCCCTGCTTCGCCGAGGCCTTGCCCTGGTCGGTCTGGCCTTCGGCCTTCAAGCGGTCGTTACCGGTCGCGTTGCCGGCGGCTTCCTTGACCTTGCCTGCCGCCTTCTCAGCGGCGTTCTTGATGTCATCGATGCCAGCCATAGGCACTCCTTCCAGAAGCGGACGTGTTCCCCGTCAGCCGCTTGCGCGGCATCCGGTGAAGCAGACCGTACGCCCGGTGGAGTACCCCACCCCCAGCCCCCGCCAAGGTTCGCCAGCGCAGTCACGCAAAACACCGGTGTTCACGGATCACACCCCGGGATGCGGGGGTTCGAAACGTGAACACCGGTGTCGTGCGGGCATCGACGCGCTCAGGCCGACGGGGTCAGGCCGAGCGGGTAGACCGCGTGGGTCAAGCGCGCAGGTCAGTGGCGGTCGGCAGCGCCGGCCGGACGGGAGGCGCGGCGCGAGCCACCACGACGGTTGCCGCCCGACTCGTTGCCGGACCGACCCGCGGCGTAGCCGCCCTCGGACGACCAGACGGCCGACGAGCCGCCGCGCACGACGTCGCTGCTGCCCGAGCGGCGGTTGCCGCCGCTGCGGCGGCCACCGGTCGAACCGGCGGCCGCGGCACCGGAGCGCCCGGCGCCCTCGGAACGTGCGCCACGGGCCGGACGGCCCTGACGGCCCCCGGCCGAACCGGCGGACTCGCCAGCCGAGCCGGAGCGCGCGGGCTGCGCCGCGCCTCCCGACCGACCGCCGCGACCACGGCGACGACCGCCGCCGTCACCGGCGGACTCGGCCGAGCGCTGCTTGGGCTGACGCTGCTGGGTGGGCTGCTCCTCGGCCACGTGGCGGATCGGAGCGACCTCGCCGACGAGCGCGGTGACGGCCGGGGAGGTCGCCGAGACGTGCTGCGGCGTGACCTTGATCGCGGCTGCACGCATCATCTGCGCGACGTCGCGACGCTCGGCGGGCATCGTCACCGTGACGACGTCACCGGACGAACCGGCACGCGCCGTGCGGCCCGAGCGGTGCAGGTACGCCTTGTGCTCGGTGGGCGGGTCGACGTGCACGACGAGCTCGACGTTGTCGACGTGCACACCGCGGGCGGCGACGTCGGTGGCGACGAGCACGAGGGCCTCACCGGAGGAGAACTTCGCGAGGTTGCGCTCACGGGCGCCCTGCGACAGGTTGCCCTGCAGGTCGACGGCCGGGATCCCCTGGCTGCTGAGCTGCTTGGCGAGGCGCTTGGCGTGGTGCTTCGTGCGCATGAAGAGGATGCGGCGACCGTTGCCCGAGGCGAGGGTGCTCACGAGGTGCTTCTTCGCGTCGGCGTCGGCGACCTCGAACAGGTGGTGGGTCATCGCCTCGACGGGGCTGTTCGCCTCGTCGACGGAGTGCATCACCGGGTTGTGCAGGAACTTCTTGACGAGCTTGTCCACGCCGTTGTCGAGCGTGGCGGAGAACAGCAGTCGCTGCCCGTTCTCGGGCGTCGCCTGCATGATCTTGGTCACGCCGGGCAGGAAGCCCATGTCGGCCATGTGGTCGGCCTCGTCGAGGACGGTGACCTCGATGTCGCCCAGGTTCACGTGGCCCTGCTGCATGAGGTCGGCGAGGCGACCCGGGCAGGCGACCACGACGTCGACGCCGCCGCGGAGGGCGTCGACCTGACGACCCTGACCGACGCCACCGAAGATGGTCGTGGTGTTGAGGCCCATGGCCTTGGCGAGCGGGGCGAGGGCGACGTCGATCTGCGTCGCGAGCTCACGCGTCGGTGCGAGCACCAGGGCGCGAGGGCGGCCGGCGCGGCGCTTGCGGCCGCTGGCGGCGAGGCGGGCGACGAGCGGGATCGCGAAGGCGATGGTCTTGCCGGAGCCGGTGCGGCCGCGGCCGAGGACGTCCTTGCCCTGCAGGGAGTCCGGGAGGGTGTCCGCCTGGATGGGGAACGCCATGTCCTTGCCCTGGTCGGCGAGGACGGAGACCATCGGCGCGGGGACGCTGAGGTCGGAGAAACGGATGTCTTCGGTGGTCATGGTGACCTTTCGAGCCGGAGCAGTCCGGCTGTGGGCGCGCTCTGAGGCAGCGCGCGGGCGGGATGCGCGCCAACGGATGTGGCTGGCGCAGTCGCCGCAGCAGAGAAGCCTGGGCACCTTCGTGAGGTGCTCGATCATCGACCAGAGTCCGGGGACAGGTGGTCGGGAGTTCGGGGCGTCCGTACGACGCACGAGGCGATCGGCGCCTCGAGTACGACCAGCATAGCGTGCACATCCCCGGAACAGCGAGGGCGGGGTCGTTCGCCCTGCGCGTGCGAGGATTCCGGGGTGCGCATGCGATCCGTCCTGTTGACCACCGCGATGGCCCTGGTGGCCGTCCTCGGCACGGCCGGCTGCGCCGAGGCCGCCACGACCAGCGCGGCCGCGAGCTACCGCAACCTGCCGACCTCGGGCCGGGTGGACTACCAGCTCGGCGGCGGGTACACCCCGCCCTCCGGCGTGACGATCGTCGAGCGCGACAGCACTGACCGCCCGGCGAAGGGCAAGTACAACATCTGCTACGTCAACGGGTTCCAGACGCAGCCCGAGGCCGCCCGCACGTGGAAGAAGTCGTACCCGTCGGCGATCCTCCGCGACCGCGCGGGCAAGCCGGTCTCGGACCCGGGGTGGCCGGACGAGATGCTCCTCGACACCCGGACCGCGGCCAAGCGTGCCCTGATCACGAAGGTGCTCGCGAAGACCGTCGCCCGCTGCGGTGACCGCGGGTTCGACGCGGTGGAGTTCGACAACCTCGACTCGTGGACCCGGAGCGGCAAGCGGCTCACCCGTGCCGGCAACCTGGCGCTCGCGAAGTCGCTCGTCGCCAAGGGGCACCGGCACGGCTTGGCCGTCGGGCAGAAGAACACGCCGCAGCTCGGGGCATCCGGCCGGAAGCAGACCGGGTTCGACTTCGTCGTCGCCGAGGAGTGCGTGCAGTACCGGGAGTGCGCTGCGTACACGAAGGCCTACGGCAAGCGGGTCATCGACGTGGAGTACTCGGACACCCTCGAGCGCTCGTGGGGTTCGGTGTGCGGGCTGAAGAGCCGTCCGGCCATGACGATCCTGCGCGACCGCGACCTGGTGACCCCGAAGGACGACGCGTACGTGTACGAGCACTGCTGAGCGCTCGGGACGTTCCTTCCCAGAACGCCTGCGATGCCTGGTCGGATCGGGCGTACCGGGTCAGAACTTCCGACCGGGTACGCCCGGAACGACCAGGTACGCCCGGAAGCGCCAGCCCCGCCAGCGCAGCCACCCGCGCCCGCTACGCCGGCCAGGCCTCGCGCAACGCGGTGGCCGCCTGGTCCGCCGACAGCCCCGCCGAGCGCGACGCAGCGGCCAGGGCACGAGCGGCCTCGGCCACGGCGTCCGGCACCGCCGCCGGCCGCACCACCCGGGTACCGGCGCCCCGTGCGGTGTGCACGAGCCCGGCCTCCTCGAGCAGCTGGTAGGCCTTCGCGACGGTGCCGGCGGCGAGCCCGAGCTCGTCCGCCAGCCCACGGACGCTCGGCAGCCGTTCGCCGTCCACCAGGTACCCGGCGGTGATCTGCGCGGCGATCTGCGATCGGACCTGCTCGAACGGCGGCACGCGGCCACCGACGTCGAGGGCGATGAGTCCTGTCATGCGTTCCACCCTAGAAGTCGTACTGCTCGCCGACGGGGATCGGGACCGGCACGGTGTTGCCCGGAGGCGCGAGCGGGCACGCCCACGCCGGGTCGTACGCGCACGACGGGTTGTAGGCGAAGTTGAAGTCGAGCACGAGCGACCCGAGGTCGTCGCCGCCCAGGTCCGAGCCCTTGATGGTGTCGAGCAGGTAGCGTCCGCCACCGTACGTGCCGCGGGCCTTGCCGGCGCTGGCGTCCTTGACCGGGACGAACACCCCGCCCGCGTAGCCGCCGTGCTTCCAGACGTCGAGGGTGCCGACACCGGGGACCCGCACGAGTCCGAGCCGGTCGAAGTGGACGACACCGTCGGTGCCGGTCTCGAAGTCGAACTCGGCGGGCTCCGTGGCCTCGATGCGGACCTGGAACCGCCACGCCGGGTCGTAGTCCGGCACCGGCAGGGACTCGAAGTCGCGGGCGTCCTCGTCGAGCAGCGGCGACGCCGGGTGCTCCGCGAACATCGCATCCCGGGTCTCGCGCCAGAGCGCGTGTGCCGTCTGGGGGTCCGGGGTGGCGCGGACGCGGCGGTACAGGTCGAACGTCATCCGCCGCCAATCCGTCGTCGCCAGCGTGCTGCGCACGCGGTCGTCGGTCGTCGGCTCCTGGGGGCGCGTCTGGCTCACGTGGTCGAGGCTACGCCCGCTCCGCGGTGGACGGGAGGCCCGACCCGCGTCGCGTCACTCGCCGTCGGTCCGCCAGGTGGGCGCGAGGGCGCGCATCCGGAACGCCCGCCACTGCCAGATGACCCACATGCCGGGCCACAGGGCGAGCCCGAGGACGGCCGGTCGCATCCGGTAGGTCAGGCGGTCGAGCAGCAGGGTCCGGCCACCCGGTGCGGGGACGACGGCCATCCGGTGCGACATCGTCATCCGCCCGAACAACCCGGACGTGCCGCCGCCGTTGTCGCGCTGCACGGGGACTCCCCGGACCTCGTACAGGTCGAGGTCGACGTGCGTGTCGCCGCTCGGCACCAGTCCGAAGGCGTCCGCGGTGATCGGGTGCGGGTGCCCCGGCTCCCAGCGCTCCGGGAACCCCTGGGGATCGCGCGAGCGGTACGCCAGGAACGGCTTCGTCACCGCCACCATCACGGAGGGGGACAGCAGGGCATCGCGCACGGCGTCGACCGGCGCGTCGAGGACGATCCGGAGGCCGACGTGCATGGCGGTGACGCTACGCCCGCGGGCTGGACGGTGCGCCGTGGCGCGCTGGGCGACGACGCAGGCGCGACGACGCAAGCGCGACGCCTCAGGCGTGCCGGGCCGACCGACGGCGGGACCCCTCGGCGCGGTCGTGCCGCCGGAGCCGCTCGGCCAGCGAGAGCCGCACGGCCGGCCACTCCGACGCGATCACCGAGAACACCACGGTGTCGCGCAGCGTGCCGTCACGGCCGATCGCGTGGTTCCGGAGCACGCCGTCCTGCTTGGCGCCGAGGCCCGCGATGGCCGCCCGGGACTGCAGGTTGTGCCAGTGGGTGCGGAACTCGACCGCGATGCACTGCCAGGCCTCGAACGCGTGCGACAGCATGAGCAGCTTCGACTCGGTGTTGATCCCCGAGCGCTGCGCGGACCGGGCCAGGAACGTGCTGCCGATCTCGACGTGGCGGTTGCCCGGGTCGATGTTCATGAAGGTCGTCGCCCCCACCACCCGGCCGGTCGGGCGGTCCCGCACCGCGAACGGCACCATGCGTCCGGCCTCGTGCTCGGCGAGCCGCCGGTCGATCTCGGCCTCGACCTGTGCCGGGGCGGGCACGGAGGTGTACCAGGTGCGCCACAGATCGCCGTCCGCGACCGCCGCCCGCAGGTCTTCCGCGTGCTCCTGCCCGAGGGGCTCGAGCGTCACACGGTCGCCGGTCAGGGTGGGTACGGGGGCGATCTCCATGACCATGCATCCTAGGGTTGGCGACCCTGGTGGAACCCGGTCGGACGGCGACCCTGTGGAGAAGGACAGCATCGCCCGGGCGGCTATCGTGACGGACGTGGCAGAACGCACCCAGGAGAAGTACCAGGTCCGGTTCGCGTGGGGTCCCGGAGGTGCGGCACGGATCGCCCACGGCACCCACCTGCTCGTCTGGGTCGACGCCCTGCCGCCGACCCCCGACGCCGCAGCACAGCGGCGCGCGCTGCGGAACGTGACCGCCCAGCTGCCGCAGGGTCCGGAGGTCGTGCTCGGCCACCTCGGCAACACGGCGGCGGTCGCGGAACGCGTGACGGGCCTCCAGGCCGCACGCGGTGACCGGTGCGTCGTCGCGATCGTGGCCGCCGGGCTGCACCACTCCGCAGTCCTCGACGACGCGGCCGAGGCGGCGGGGGAGTCCGTCGACGTGGCCGACGCACCCGACTTCGCCGTCGAGGACCTGCTCGCCGCCGGAGCCGTCGTCGACGCGCTCACCGAGGTCGGCATCGACCACACCTCACCCGAAGCCGCTGCGGCCTGCGCGGCGTACACGGGGCTGCGCCGTGCTGTGAAGCACCTGGTCAGCGCGTCCGAGGGAGCCGCCGTCCTGAGCCGTGACGACGTGCATGCGGCGCTCGCCGCGGGGCCGGACCTGCCCGTCCTGCGGGAATCGGGGGAGCGCGCGTAGCGTTCGCCCCGTCACGGAACCAGCGAGCGAAGGAGCAACGCCATGAAGGCAGTCGTCGGCGACACGGTGATCGCGGAGGCCCCCGAAGAGGACCTCATCAAGATCGAGGGCAACTGGTACTTCCCGCCGTCGAGCGTGAAGACCGAGCTCTTCACCGAGAGCCCCACCCAGTACCACTGCCCGTGGAAGGGCGACACCCAGTACTTCACGGTGAACGTCGACGGGCAGGCGCTGCAGGACCGCGCGTGGTCGTACCCGACGCCGATCCCGTCGTCGTTCGACCGCGTCGGCAAGGACTACTCGGGCTACGTCGCGTTCTGGAAGGACGTCCAGGTCGTCGAGTGACGACCGCCCGTCACCCTGACCGGCTGCGACTCAGCCGGTCAGGGTGAGCACGACCAGCGCGACGTTGAGCGCCACGATGACCGCCGCGATCACCCACGCCACCACGCGGGTGGTCGCGGCGTTCACGTCGGTCCCCATCACGCTCCGTCGCGACGTGTAGACCACCAGGGGCACGATCGCGAAGGCGATCCCGAAGCTCAGCACCACCTGGCTGACGACGAGCAGCATCGTCGCGTCGATGTTCAGTGCGAGCAGCACGATCGCCGGCACCAGGGTGATCGCGCGCCGGGCCACGAGCGGGATCCGCACGTGCAGCAGGCCCTTCATGATCTCCGCGCCGGCCATGCAGCCCACCGAGGTCGAGGCCAGGCCGGACGCGAGCAGGCCCACGGCGAAGAGCACCCCGACGACCGGGCCGACGTTCTCGGCGATGGCGCGCTGCGCACCGGGGATGGAGTCGGTGCCCTCGACTCCCGGCAGGGTGGCCGCGGCGAGGACGAGCATCGCGATGTTCACCCCACCCGCGACGATCAGCGCGAGCCCGACGTCCCACCGGGTCGCGACGAGCACCCGGCGACGCTCCGGCCCGGCGGGGACGTCCCCGTGGCGGTCCCGGGCGAGCGCCGAGTGCAGGTACACCGCGTGCGGCATCACGGTCGCGCCGAGCATCGAGGCCGCCAGCAGCACCGACCCGGAGCCCTCGAACCGCGGCACGAGCCCGGCGACCAGGTCGGCCGGGGACACCCGGGCGAACAGCAGCCCGGCACAGAAGCCCACCGTCAGGATCGCGAGCATCACCGTCACCACGGTCTCGAACAGTCGCGTGCCACGGCGGCTGTGCAGGGTCAGCAGGAGCATCGAGACGAGCCCGGTGATGATCCCGCCGACCACGAGCGGCAGGCCGAAGAGCAGGGAGAGCGCCAGCGCGCCGCCGATGACCTCGGCGATGTCGGTCGCGGCGGCGACGATCTCGGCCTGACCCCAGAACAGCAGGCGCGGGGTGCGCCGCATCCGCAGGCCGAGGTGCTCGGGCAACGACTTGCCCGTCACCACCCCGAGCTTGGCGGACAGGTACTGCACCACCACGGCGCTGGCGTTCGCGGCCACGAGCACCCAGAGCAGCAGGTACCCGTACTCGGCTCCGGCGGTCAGGTTGGCGGCGACGTTGCCCGGGTCGACGTACGCGATGGCCGCGACGAAGGCCGGTCCGAGCAGGGTGAGCCCGACTGCACGACGACGCGGGGCACCGGATGGGTGCTCGTCGAGCCGGGGGCTGGCAGTGTCGGTCATACACCGATCCTGCCAGAGAATTCGGCATGCCGAATCTTTTTATTCGACGTGTTGTTGCGCTGGCCGGTCGCCGCTCGAGCGTGCGTGTGTCGGGTGGTCACGACCTGTCGGCTGAGGCGCCGCCAGCCGACGGTTGGTGACCGCTCGGCGGAGGTGCGCGAGGTGTCGTGACCGCTCGCGGAACGCGGACGGGAGGCCCGTGGCGGCACCGTCACGCGCCTCCTGGCCGCTCGGTTGGTCGCGACTCGTCGCTTGCGTTGCGTCGGGTGGTCACGACCTGTCGGCTGCGCCGCTGCCAGCCGACGGTTGGTGACCGCTCGGCGGAGGTGAGCGGGGTGTCCTGACCGCTCGTGCTCAGCTCGTGGTCACTCCGCGGCGCGGCGGGCGCGGTGCGCCCGGACCTTCGCCCGGTTGCCGCACCGCTGCATCGAGCACCAGCGTCGGGTCCCACCGCGCGACGAGTCGTAGAACACCAGGCCGCAGTCCTCGGCCGAGCACCGGCTCAGCCGCGTCGGCCGGCCGTCGGCCTCGACGTCGTCGAAGCCGACCTCGGTGAAGAGCGCGACGGCGTCGCGCGCGACGCTCGACAGGGCCTGCGCCAGGCGGACCCGGTTGGCTCCGGCACGGCGTCGGCCACCCGGGAGGCTCGGGGGCACGTCCGGCAGGGCGGCGAACAGGTTGACGGTGTCGATGTCGTCGGGCGCGGGGCGCGTGCGGCCGGCCCCGGCACGCAGGCCCGCCGCCACGGCGGTGCGTTCCGCGGCGGTGCTCGCCGGCGCGGGGGCGGCGGCCACGGCGAGCCGGGCGATCGCGGCACGCAGGGCCCGGGCGTCCTGCAGCTCGCGGGCGCTGGCACCGACGTCGATCGGCTCGGTGTGCTCGCTCAGCCACTCGTCCAGGTCGGCCGGGCTCGCGAGCAGCTCCCCGAGCTGCGACCGCGGTCGGCGTCCGGTGGGGTCGTCGGCGAAGCCACCCGTGTGCGCGAAGTCGAGCGCGATCCGTCCGGCGTCGAAGAACCAGGAGGAACCGGCGTCCGTGCGGATGTGCTGCCCCGTGTGCATCCGCCCAGGCTAACGGGTTACCGGCGCGCCTCCGTGCGTCGGGACCCTCATGCGGTAGTCGACGCCATCGTGGCCGCGTCGTCGTCCGCGGTCCGGCGCCGCCACGTGATGACGTTCCGGGCATCGAAGCGCCGGGAACAACGGGCACAGGCCAGGGGACGGGTGGGCGTGCGGTACCGGAAGTGCTCGTGCCCCGCGGGGCAGGTGCCGATCCAGGGGGCGAGTTCGCTTGCGATCGGCCCGTCGTGCAGCCGGGAGCCGGTGTACCCGATCGCCGCGGCCGTGCGCTTCCACTTCGGTCCGTGTGCCGCCCGGGCGCCGGCGAGTGCGTGCGCGACCTCGTGCAGCAGGACCTGCTCGACGTCGTCGTCGGAGAACCGGGCGGCCAGGTGACGGCTCACCGTGATCCGCTTCCGCGCGAAGTCGCACTGCCCGGCGCGGGTCTTGGCGTGGTCGAAGCCGAACGCCCACGTGCCGGCACCGAGGTGTTCGGCGATGAGCGCTTCGGCACGGAGCCGGACGGTCTCGAGCGCGGTCACTGCTCGGCGCGCGGGTCGGCCTGGCCCTTCTTCGCTGCCCGGGCCGCGATCCGGCCCCAGATGTCGTCGGCCTCGGTCCGTGCGGCGTCGGGCGCACCGAGCACGCGGCGGCGGATCGGCGGGACCTGCTTCACCGGCTCGGCGACGCGGGTGGTGGGTTCCTCGTCCTCTGCACGGCGGGCGGCGACCTCGCGGGCGGTCCGTGGCTTGTCGGACGGTTCCGCCGGGTTGGTGATCGAGGCCCGCATGGCGGCCTCGACCGCGGTGCGCAGCGCGTCGGTGCGCTCGGACGGCGCCCCCGCCTGCCGGAAGGCCTGGTACGCCCGCGACAGTGCGGCGCGGGCCTCGTCGAAGCGGTCGTTCTCGAACAGCGACCAGCCCTCGATCTCGGCTGCGGCGCCCTCGAGTTCGGGCCACTCCTCGGTGGCGGCGGTGTCGCGGGCCATGGCGGCCTCGGTGGCGGCGCGGTCGTGCCGCCCGAGGTCGTGCAGCACGTGCGCACGACGGATCCGCGCGGCGACCTTGTCCTGGCGCTCCCCGGTGAACATGGCGAGGCGGAACACCTCTTCCGCGATGACGAGCGACTCGTCCAGACGACCGAGCAGGCGGAGGAGCTCGGCCCGTTCGGCGAGGGCGTCGGTGCTGCGGCTCTGACCGAGGTCACGGAGCCGCTGGTGCACGGCGTCGACGTCGACCGCGGGTCGCAGGCTGATGGGCGCGAAGGTGCTGCCCGGGCTGACTCCGGCCGTCACGGGAGCCGCGTGGCGCGGTTCACGGGAACGGTCGGACAGGTCGGGCTGCTGGCGGTCGTCGGGCGGGAGGGACATCGGTTCGAGGGTAGCCGCGGTCTCCCGGGAGCGGTCGGTGCGACGCGCTCAGGTTGCGCGGGTGCGGCCGTGCACGCGTGCCCCCGGGACGACGAACGGCCCGCCGTGCCGGAGCACGACGGGCCGTTCCGAGTGGTCGATCAGGAGTTGGCGGCCACCGCGGCGGCTGCGGCCACGCCGACGTAGGTGACCAGCGTCGCGATCGTGGCCACGACGGCCAGGATGATCGCGAAGATGCCCCAGCCGCGACCACGCTTCGTCACGGCGGCGATGATGCCCTGCACGAGCGCCCAGAGCCCGAGGATCGCGGCGACGCCGGCGATCACCGCACCGACACCGATCTGCGAGATGACGGCCGGGTCGTTCATGAGCTGACGCTGCAGCTCCTGCTGGTCCGGGGTGGCACCGCTGCTCGGTACGAGGTTGTTGATCGCGTCGCTGTTGGCGAGCGCCGACCCCATCACGTACCCGCCGATGACGCCGATGACGAGCGCGGCGAGTCCGAGGAAGAACGCCACGACACCGAGGGTCTTCTTCTTGGGCTTCGGCTCGTCGTGGCTCTGCCAGGCCGGGGCACCGGCGTGCGCGGGCGCGGCGGCGTACGGCTGCTGGTCGTGGCGCTGCTGGTCGTTCCAGCTCGGCGTGCTCGACGGCTGGCCGTACTGCTGCTCGCCGTTCGGCTGGCCGTACTGCTGCTGGCCCTGCCCGGACTGCCGCCCGTACTGCTGCTGCTGGCCCTGCCCGTACTGCTCGCCGTACTGCGGGGTCGAGGTCGGCGCCGGGTCCACCCGCTCGCCGTACCGCGGGGCCTCGGCGTCGGGCTGCTGCTGCGGGGCGTCGCCCCAGCGCGGCGCCTGGCCGTCGCCCGTCCGGTCCTGGTCGTTCCGGTCGTCGTTCGTCATCAGGGTTCCCATCGCTCGGTCGCGCACCTGCGCGGTCGTTCAGACCATCCTGACAGCCGGACCCGCCGAGTGCCCGAAGTCCGTCCCCGGCGGTGCCGCGCGGGCATCAGCCCCCGAACACGCTCCGGTTCGGCTCCGGCGACGCGACCGCCGTCTGGTCGATGACGATCGGCGCCCCGGCGATGAACGCCTTGAGCTCCGCACCGTGCACGACCTTCGCCGGCATCGGGTCGGACGAGTACCGCCTCGGCATGTCCGCCACCGGCAGGTCGGTCGGCGACCCGAGCAGCACGATGTTCCCGAACCGCCGGCCCTTGAGCATGCCGGTGTCCGCGACCGCGGCGACCGACGGCAGCACCGACTGCAGCGTCGACGCCTGCCCGCGGGCGAAGGCCAACCCGGCACCGTCGGCCACGTTCACCGCGACGATGCCCGTCGGCGACAGGAACGCTGCGACCTCACGGTAGAACTCGACACTCGTCACGTGGGCGGGGATCTGCGAACCACCGAAGACGTCCACCACCGCCAGGTCCACGGTGCCGCGGAGTCCGGCGGGCAGCTTGCCGAGGACCTCCCGGGCGTCGCCGTACCGCACCCGGATCGAGGCGCCGCGGGGGAACGGCAGGGCCTCGCGCACGTGCTCGACCAGGTCGCGCTCGAGCTCGATCACCTGCTGCCGCGAACCCGGACGGGTCACCGCGACGTAGCGGGGCAGGGTGAGGGCGCCGGCGCCCAGGTGCAGTGCCGTGATCGGGCCGTCCGGCAGCAGGTCGATCGCGTGCCCGATCCGCCGGATGTACTCGAACGCCAGGTGGGTCGGGTCCTCGAGGTCCACGTGCGACTGCGGGGTGCCGTCCACCACCAGGGTGAAGGACCCCGGTCGGTGCCGGTCCGGCTCCACCACCGAGTACCCCGCACCGATCCGGAACCCGTCGAACGCATCAGCCATGCCGTCAATGGAACACCACCGCGATCACCACCCGCGTCCCCACCCCTGGTTGGTGTGCCCGCGGAGCACCTGGAACGAGGCTGATGTCACCGGTCGGAACACTCCGCCGGACCACCTCGAAAGGCTCACCATGTCGGTCCAGCTCCTCGCGAACGTGCTCATCGGCCTCGCCCTCGTCGGCCTCCTGGCGTACCGGCAGGCGACCTGGCGGTCCCTCGACCCGGCGCGCATCTGGCGGGGACCGCTCGTGATGGCGATCGTCGGCGTGGTCGTCCTCGCACAGACCACGGCGACCGTCACCACCACCGACGTCGTGTTCCTCGGCCTCGAGGCCCTGCTCACCGTCGGCGTCGGCCTCGCGATGGGGGCCATGACCCGGTTCCGCACCGTCACGACGCCGGACGCCAAGGGCCGCACCCTGCAGTCCCGCACCGGGTGGCTCGGCGCCGCGCTCTGGATCGTCCTGATCGCCGCCCGCGTCGGGCTCGACGTCCTCGGCGGCCACCTCGGTGCGCACCTGCTCACCTCGACCGGCACGATCCTGCTCGTGCTCGCCCTGAACCGTGCAGCCCGTGCCCTGGTCGTCGACCAGCGCATCCCCCGCGGCGGCGACCGCTCGGAGGCCGCCCGCCGCGGCATGATGGTGCGGTGAGCCTGCCGACCGACCCGGACCGGACCGACCCCGCCGGGGTCCGGTCCGCCTCGGTGCTCTCCTGGGGACTCAACGCCGTCGGGATCGCCGTGGTCGCCTTCTGGTTCGTGCGGAACGGCCTCCTGCTCCACCACCCCGCGTGGGTCTGGGCCGTCGGGGCCGTGGCGCTCGCCGCCTGGGCCGTCCGCGAAGCGGCACGCACGCCCCGCGTCCTCGTCGCCGCAGCCGGCGTGATGATCGCCGCCGGATCGCTCACCGTGGTGCCGACCGACTCGCTGCTGGTGGTCCCGGTGATCGTCGGGCTCGTCATCCTCGGAGCAGACCTGCGTCTGCCGGTCTGGACGGCCGCGGTCGCCGCGCTCGCCGCCGTCGTGGTGGTGGCCGTCACCGCGACGCTCGAGCAGACGTCGGTGCAGTTCGTCCTCGGCGTGAGCGGCGGGCTGCTGCTCGGCGTGCTCGTCGGCTTCAGTCGTCGGCAGGTCCGGATCACGACGGCGCAGGCTCGCGAGACCGAGCGGCAGCAGCAGCGCGCACGGCTCCTCGCCGACCGGTCGCGGGCGTCCCGGGACATCCACGACGTCCTCGCCCACTCGCTCGGCGGTCTGGTGCTGCAGCTCGACGCGGTCGAGGCCCTGCTCGAGGCCGGCCGCGTCGACGAGGCCACCCGCCGAGCCGGCGAGGCTCGCGCGCTGGCCGCGGACGGCCTGGCCGAGGCACGGCGTGCGGTGCACGCGCTCCGCGACGAACCGCAGCCCGGCCAGCCGGAGCCGACCCGTGCCTCCAGTCCGTCCGCCGACCACGCGTCGGGCCTGACGGCCCTGCTCGACGCGCACCGCTCGTTCGGCGGCGAGGTCGTCGTGCAGGGAGACGCGACCCTCGCGGTCCTCGACGACGCCCACCGTGCCGCCGTGGTCCAGGTCGTCCGGGAGGCCCTCAGCAACGCCCGCAGGCACGCTCCCGGCCGCCCCGTGTCCCTGTCCGTGATCCGGGACGGCGACGCCGTGGACGTCGTCGTGGCCAACCCGCTGCCGAGCGGCGGGCAGGGGGTGCTCGGGATGCGCGAACGGTTCGCGGAACTCGGCAGCGAGGCCACGGTGGAGGCCGAGCGTTCCGACGACGAGTTCGTCGTCGCCATGCACCTGCCCGTCGACGGCACGCGCGACGCGGACACTGCGGACGCTGCGGTCGCCGCTGAGGACGACCGCTCGTGACCATCCGGGTGCTCGTGGTCGACGACCAGGCCATCGTCCGCGACGGCCTGGTGACGGTGCTGTCGCTCGTGCCCGACCTGCAGGTCGTCGGGCAGGCGGCCGACGGTGCCGAGGCGATCGCCGCCGTCGACCGGCACGTGCCCGACGTCGTCCTGATGGACCTGCGGATGCCGGGGGTCGACGGGCCGACCGCCACCGCGCGGATCGTCGCTGAGCACCCCGGGGTCGCGGTCCTGGTGCTGACGACCTACGCCGACGACGACTCCATCGTCACCGCGCTGCGGGCGGGGGCCCGCGGCTACCTGACGAAGGACGCCGGACGCGCGGAGATCGCGACCGCGGTGCGTGCGGTGGCCGCCGGGCAGTCGACATTCGACGCGACCGTGGGGGCGCGGCTGGTGGCGCGCCTCGCCGGTGGTGCCGGTGCCGGTGTCGCTGCTGGTTCCGCGGCGCCTGCGTCACCCGATCCCGATCCCGTTCCGTCGCTCGGTGCTCGGTTCCCGGACCTCACCCCGCGCGAAGTGGACGTCCTCGAGCGGATCGCGGACGGCCGGACGAACCCGCAGATCGCCGCCGAGCTGTTCCTGACGGTGCCCACCGTGAAGTCGTACGTGAACCAGGTGTTCGCGAAGCTCGGGGTCCGGACCCGGGCCGAGGCCGTCGCCCGCGTCCTGCGCTGACCACCCGCAGCACCCCGTCGTCCCCGGGCGACGCACTGCGGACACGTGAATGCGTACACATGGACGACCAGCGGACGCCAAGACTCGTTGCGTACCGTTGACGCCTGTCGTCACGACGCCAGAGCGTCGATGCGTGTGTGCCCCACACTCCACGCGTCCGCCCGGACACCGTGACCACGACGTGCCCGTGAGCGCCCCCACCGCTCGAGCGTGCGCGCCGTCGGCGTGCTGCTGCGCGCCACCCCTCCGGCCACCCGCGCGCGCTGGCCGTCGAACGCACCGCACCCGATGACGAGTGCACCACTGCTGATCCGCCGCAGGAGACCTCCGTCATGACCGCCGACACCATGAGCGTGCCCACCGCACGCCTCACCACCCCGGACACCCACCGGTCCGGGACCCGACCCACCCGGGTGATCCGGGCCTCTCGGTCGTCCCGTGCCACCCACCCGTCCCGCGCCGCCCTGCCGTTCCACGCCGACCGCGAGACGGCACCGACCTGGATGCGCGTCGTCGGCACGGCGCTGCTCCTCGGCGGCGCCGGACTGTCCGCCGCCGTGCTCGGCTGGCCCGGGGACGCGCCGGAGGTCGCCCTGCTGGTGCCGGCCCTGCTCGCCGTCGCCCTCGGATCGCTGCTCCTGCTCGCCCGGGCCGGGTTCACCGTCACCGAGCGGTACGTGACCCTGCACTTCCGTCCGCTCCCGCCGCGGCGCATCCCGCGCCGGCGGATCACCGACGTGCGCCTGGTCGAGGCGGACGCGGCCACCTACGGCGGTGTCGGCCTGCGGATCCGTCGCGGCGTGCGTGCGCTCATCCTCACGCCGGGACTCGGGATCGAGCTCACGGACGACCGGGGCCGGGTCACGTTCGTCCGCACGCGTCGACCGGAGGACGCGTTCCGTGCGCTGGCCGGACGGCCGGGCGGGCCGGGAGGCGCGGATCGCGTCGAGCGCGAGCGTCTGGGCTGAGCAGGGACCCGGCTGAGCAGGGTGCCGGCTGAGCCCGTACCTCGGCTGAGCGGGACCCGGCTGAGCCCGGGAATGGAAGCGGCGTGTGGCGGCTTATACACGCCACTGCCGAATCCGGTCAAGCCGGGACTGGACAGCGCGCCACGGAGCGAACTATGATGACAGTTCGCGCTCCCTGGCATCCGTGTCGTCATATTGCGGTCGACGCAGAGTTCTGAGACAGAAACTCATCTCGCCCTGGTGCAGCCGGACCCGTATATGGCGGCGGGTACCGCTCACGGAGATCATCCCACACGTGCACCGACGTTCCGCGTCAGGCACGCGTCGGCGTGGTCGCAGGGCTTGCATCTCAGGGTTCGCCGAGCGATCAATCCACTCACCTACACACTGCTCGTCAGTGTCGGCCCGACGGGGCCTACCGGAGGTCACACCCTTGGCTGCTGCGCCCAACGCATCCACCAACCCCAAGAACGGTCGCAACCACTCGCGACTCTCGTTCGCCAAGATCACGGACACCCTCACGGTTCCTGATCTGCTCGCACTCCAGACGGAGAGCTTCGACTGGCTCGTCGGCAACGACGTCTGGAAGGCCCGCCTCGCCGAAGGGCAGGAGCAGGGTCGTACCGACCTCGCGCTGCACTCGGGGCTCGAGGAGATCTTCGAGGAGATCTCCCCGATCGAGGACCTCGGCGAGACCATGCAGCTCTCGTTCACCGCGCCGGAGCTCGAAGACCCGAAGTACTCGATCGACGACTGCAAGGAGCGCGGCAAGACCTACGCCGCTCCGCTGTACGTCAACGCCGAGTTCATGAACCACATGACGGGTGAGATCAAGACGCAGACGGTCTTCATGGGCGACTTCCCGCTCATGACCGAACGCGGCACGTTCATCATCAACGGCACCGAGCGCGTCGTCGTGTCGCAGCTCGTCCGTTCGCCCGGCGTGTACTTCGAGCGCCAGCAGGAGAAGACCTCCGACAAGGACATCTACTCGGCGCGGATCATCCCGTCGCGTGGTGCCTGGCTCGAGTTCGAGATCGACAAGCGCGACCAGGTGGGCGTGCGCATCGACCGCAAGCGCAAGCAGTCCGTGACCGTCTTCCTCAAGGCCCTCGGCCTGACGAGCGAAGAGATCATGGACGAGTTCCAGGGCTTCGCGTCGATCGAGTCGACCCTCGAGAAGGACGCCGTCCTCACGAAGGAAGAGGCGCTCAAGGACATCTACCGCAAGCTCCGTCCCGGCGAGCAGGTCGCTGCCGAGGCCGCGCGTGCGCTCCTCGACAACTTCTACTTCAACCCGAAGCGCTACGACCTGGCGAAGGTCGGCCGCTACAAGGTCAACCGCAAGCTCGGCATGGACGCCCCGCTGTCCGACTCGGTGCTCACCGTCAAGGACATCGTCGCGACGATCAAGTACCTGGTGTCGCTGCACGCTGAGCGCACCACGATCGACGGCGTCCGTGACGGCGAGCCGGTGCAGCTGCGCCTCGACGTGGACGACATCGACCACTTCGGCAACCGTCGCATCCGCGCCGTCGGCGAGCTCATCCAGAACCAGGTCCGCACGGGTCTGTCCCGCATGGAGCGCGTCGTCCGCGAGCGCATGACCACGCAGGACATCGAGGCGATCACGCCCCAGACGCTCATCAACGTGCGTCCGGTCGTCGCCGCGATCAAGGAGTTCTTCGGAACGTCCCAGCTGTCGCAGTTCATGGACCAGAACAACCCGCTCGCGGGCCTGACGCACAAGCGTCGTCTCTCGGCCCTCGGCCCGGGTGGTCTGTCCCGTGAGCGTGCCGGCGTCGAGGTCCGTGACGTCCACCCGTCGCACTACGGCCGCATGTGCCCGATCGAGACCCCGGAAGGCCCGAACATCGGCCTGATCGGTTCGCTCGCGTCCTTCGGTCGGATCAACTCCTTCGGCTTCATCGAGACCCCGTACCGTCGCGTCGTCAACGGCGAGGTCACGAAGACCATCGACTACCTCACCGCTTCGGAAGAGGACGACTTCGTCGTCGCGCAGGCCAACGCCCCGCTGACGAACGACTTCCACTTCGCCGATGACAAGGTGCTCGTCCGCAAGAAGGGTGGCGAGGTCGAACTCGTCGCCAAGGACGAGGTCGACTACATGGACGTCTCCCCGCGCCAGATGGTGTCGGTCGCGACGTCGCTCATCCCGTTCCTCGAGCACGACGACGCGAACCGCGCCCTCATGGGTGCGAACATGCAGCGTCAGGCCGTCCCGCTGCTCCGTTCCGAGTCGCCGCTCGTCGGCACCGGTATGGAGGGCTACACGGCCATCGACGCCGGCGACGTCGTCACCGCCGACAAGGCCGGTGTCGTCTCCGAGGTCTCGGCCGACGCCGTCACCCTGCAGCTCGACGAGGGCGGCACGCAGACCTACTACCTGCGCAAGTTCGACCGCTCCAACCAGGGCACGAGCTACAACCACCGCGTCATCGTCTCCGCAGGCGAGCGCGTGGAGCAGGGCGAGGTCATCGCCGACGGTCCCGCGACGGAGAACGGCGAGCTCGCGCTCGGCAAGAACCTCCTCGTTGCGTTCATGCCGTGGGAGGGCTACAACTACGAGGACGCGATGATCCTGTCGCAGAACCTCATCAAGGACGACACGCTCTCCTCGATCCACATCGAGGAGTACGAGGTCGACGCCCGCGACACCAAGCTCGGCAAGGAGGAGATCACCCGTGACCTCCCCAACGTCAGCCCGGACCTGCTGGCCGACCTCGACGAGCGCGGCATCATCCGCATCGGTGCCGAGGTCCGCCCCGGCGACATCCTCGTCGGCAAGGTCACGCCGAAGGGCGAGACCGAGCTGAGCGCCGAGGAGCGTCTGCTCCGTGCCATCTTCAACGAGAAGTCGCGCGAAGTCCGCGACACCTCGCTCAAGGTGCCCCACGGTGAAGAGGGCACGATCATCGGCGTCAAGGTGTTCGACTCGCAGGACGGTGACGACGAACTCGGCTCTGGTGTCAACCAGCGCGTGGTCGTCTACATCGCCCAGAAGCGCAAGATCACCGCGGGTGACAAGCTCGCCGGTCGTCACGGCAACAAGGGCGTCATCTCGACCATCCTCCCGGTCGAGGACATGCCGTTCCTCGCCGACGGCACCCCCGTCGACATCGTCCTCAACCCGCTCGGCGTCCCCGGCCGCATGAACTTCGGCCAGGTGCTCGAGATCCACCTCGGGTGGCTCGCCAAGCAGGGCTGGAACGTCGAGGGCATCCAGGACTGGGCCGAGAACCTGCCGGAGGCAGCGCACAGCGCCGAGCCCGGCACCAAGGTCGCCACCCCGGTGTTCGACGGTGCGTACGAGCGCGAGATCGAGGGCCTCCTCGACTCGACCCTCCCGAACCGCGACGGCGAGCGACTGATCGGCTCGTCCGGCAAGGCGCAGCTCTTCGACGGCCGCTCCGGCGAGCCGTTCCCGGAGCCCGTCTCGGTCGGCTACATGTACATCCTCAAGCTGCACCACCTGGTCGACGACAAGATCCACGCGCGTTCGACCGGTCCGTACTCGATGATCACGCAGCAGCCGCTGGGTGGTAAGGCGCAGTTCGGTGGACAGCGATTCGGTGAGATGGAGGTGTGGGCGCTCGAAGCGTACGGCGCCGCCTACGCCCTCCAGGAGCTCCTGACGATCAAGTCCGACGACATCCTCGGCCGCGTGAAGGTCTACGAGGCGATCGTCAAGGGCGAGAACATCCAGGAACCCGGCATCCCCGAGTCCTTCAAGGTCCTCATGAAGGAGATGCAGTCGCTCTGCCTGAACGTCGAGGTCCTCTCGGCCGACGGCCAGGCGGTCAGCCTGCGCGACAACGATGACGAGGTCTTCCGCGCTGCGGAGGAGCTGGGCATCAACATCTCCTCGCGGTTCGAGTCGTCCTCCGTCGACGACATCTGATCCCGCCCGTACATCGAAGCCTGAATCAGCAAGAGAGAAGAACATTGCTCGAAGCAACTTCCTTTGACGCCATTCGGATCGGCCTCGCGACCGCCGAGGACATCCGTCAGTGGTCGTACGGCGAGGTCAAGAAGCCGGAGACCATCAACTACCGCACCCTGAAGCCCGAGAAGGACGGTCTGTTCGGCGAGCAGATCTTCGGTCCTTCCCGCGACTGGGAGTGCGCCTGTGGCAAGTACAAGCGTGTCCGGTTCAAGGGCATCGTCTGCGAGCGCTGCGGCGTCGAGGTCACCAAGTCCTCGGTCCGTCGTGAGCGCATGGGCCACATCGAGCTCGCTGCCCCCGTCACGCACATCTGGTACTTCAAGGGCGTCCCGTCGCGCCTCGGATACCTCCTCGACATGGCGCCGAAGGACCTCGAGAAGGTCATCTACTTCGCGGCGTACATGATCATCGACATCGATGAAGAGGGCCGTCACGCGGACATGCCGGGTCTCGAGAACGAGATGCGCCTCGAGATCAAGACCCTCGAGGGCCAGCGCGACTCGATCATCGCCGACCGCCTCAAGAAGCTCGAGGACGACCTCGCAGCCCTTGAGGAAGAGGGTGCGAAGGCCGACGTCAAGCGCCGCACCAAGGACACCGCCGAGAAGGAGATGTCCCAGGTCCGCAAGTCGTTCGACGAGGACATCACCCGTCTCGAGCGTGTGTGGGAGGACTTCCGCAACCTCAAGGTGGGCGACCTCAAGCCCGAGGACGCCGTCTTCCACGAGCTCCAGGACCGGTTCGGGATCTACTTCGACGCCTACATGGGCGCCGAGGCGATCAAGCTCCGGCTCGAGGCGTTCGACCTGGCCGCCGAGGCCGAGGCACTGCGTCTGCAGATCGCCGAGGGCAAGGGCCAGAGGAAGATCCGCGCGATCAAGCGTCTGCGCGTCGTCAGCTCCTTCCTCGCCACCGGCAACTCGCCGGCAGCGATGGTGCTCGGCGTCGTGCCGGTCATCCCGCCGGAGCTGCGCCCGATGGTGCAGCTCGACGGTGGCCGTTTCGCCACGTCGGACCTCAACGACCTCTACCGTCGTGTGATCAACCGCAACAACCGTCTCCGCCGCCTGCTCGACCTCGGTGCCCCCGAGATCATCGTGAACAACGAGAAGCGCATGCTGCAGGAAGCCGTTGACGCGCTGTTCGACAACGGTCGTCGTGGTCGTCCGGTCACGGGTACCGGCAACCGCGCCCTGAAGTCCCTGAGCGACATGCTCAAGGGCAAGCAGGGTCGTTTCCGCCAGAACCTGCTCGGCAAGCGCGTCGACTACTCGGGCCGTTCGGTCATCATCGTCGGCCCGCAGCTGAAGCTGCACCAGTGCGGTCTGCCCAAGCAGATGGCGCTCGAGCTCTTCAAGCCGTTCGTGATCAAGCGCCTCATCGACCTGTCGCACGCGCAGAACATCAAGTCGGCCAAGCGCATGGTCGAGCGTTCGCGTCCGCAGGTGTGGGACGTGCTCGAGGAGATCATCCGCGAGCGCCCCGTCCTGCTGAACCGTGCGCCGACGCTGCACCGTCTGGGCATCCAGGCGTTCGAGCCGCAGCTCGTCGAGGGCAAGGCCATCCAGCTCCACCCGCTCGTGTGTGCTGCGTTCAACGCGGACTTCGACGGTGACCAGATGGCCGTGCACCTGCCGCTGTCGGTCGAGGCCCAGGCCGAGGCCCGCATCCTGATGCTCGCCTCGAACAACATCCTGAAGCCGTCCGACGGCCGTCCGGTGACCCTGCCCGCACAGGACATGATCATCGGTCTGCACCACCTGACGACCGTCCGCGAGGGCGCCGTCGGTGAAGGCCGTGCGTTCTCCTCGGTCGCCGAGGCGATCCTGGCCAACGACCAGCACACGCTGCACCTCAACGCGATGGCGAAGATCCGCATGACGGGTGTCCACTTCGCCGAGGGTGAAGCTCCCGAGGGCTACGAGCAGGGCGACACCGTGCTGCTCGAGACGACCCTGGGCCGTGCGCTCTTCAACGAGACCCTCCCGGCGAACTACCCGTTCGTCCAGAAGGTCACCGACAAGGGCGTGCTCTCCGCGATCGTCAACGACCTCGCCGAGCGCTACTCCAAGACCGAGACGGCCGCTGCGCTGGACCGGATCAAGGACGCCGGCTTCTACTGGGGCACCCGCTCCGGTGTGACCGTCGCCCTGTCGGACGTCGTGACGCCTCCTCGCAAGAAGGAGATCATCGCGGGCTACGAGATCCAGGCCGCCAAGGTGCAGGGCGAGTTCGACAAGGGTCTGATCACCGACTCCGAGCGTCGCGCCGACCTCATCAAGATCTGGACCGAGGCCACGAACGAGATCGCGCAGGAGATGCGCGACAACTTCCCGGTCGACAACACCATCAACCGCATGGTGTCGTCCGGTGCTCGTGGTAACTGGCTCCAGGTCCGCAACATCGCCGGTATGCGTGGTCTGGTGAACAACCCGAAGGGCGAGATCATCGCCCGCCCGATCATCAACTCGTACCGCGAGGGCCTGACCGTGGCGGAGTACTTCATCGCCACCCACGGTGCTCGTAAGGGTCTTGCCGACACCGCGCTCCGTACCGCGGACTCCGGGTACCTCACCCGTCGTCTCGTGGACGTCTCGCAGGACGTCATCATCCGCGAGGACGACTGCGGTACGACGCGTGGCCTCGAGCTGCCGATCGCGACCGTGGACGCCGACGGCAAGCTCGTCCGCGACCCGCGCGTCGAGAACACCGTGTACTCCCGCACCCTGGCCACCGAGGCCGTGGACGCACAGGGCACGGTTGTGGCAGAGGCTCGCGAGGACGTCGGTGACGTGCTCCTCGAGAAGCTGCTGGCAGCCGGTGTCGAGAGCATCAAGGTGCGCTCGGTCCTGACCTGCGAGTCGGCCGTCGGTGTCTGCGCGAAGTGCTACGGCCGTTCGCTCGCCACCGGCAACCTGGTCGACATCGGTGAGGCAGTCGGCATCATCGCCGCGCAGTCCATCGGTGAGCCCGGTACCCAGCTGACGATGCGTACCTTCCACACGGGTGGTTCGGCCTCGGCCGACGACATCACCCAGGGTCTGCCGCGTGTCACGGAGCTCTTCGAGGCGCGTACCCCCAAGGGCGCGTCCCCGATCGCCGAGGCCCCCGGCCGCGTCGTGGTCGAGGACACGGACAAGGGTCGTCGGATCATCCTCACGCCGGACAACGGCGACGAGCCGTTCATCTACCCGGTGCTCAAGCGTGCGACGCTCCTCATCGAGGACAACCAGCACGTCGAGCTCGGCGAGCAGTTCATCGCCGGCACCGTCGACCCGAAGGAAGTCCTCCGGGTCAAGGGTGTCCGAGAGGTCCAGAAGCACCTGGTCAACGGTGTGCAGGACGTCTACGGCTCGCAGGGTGTGCCGATCCACGACAAGCACATCGAGGTCATCGTCCGCCAGATGCTCCGCAAGGTCACCGTCGTCGACCACGGCGACACCGACCTGCTGCCGGGTGAGCTCGTCGACCGGTCGCGCTACAACGCGCTGAACCGTGCGGCGCTGCAGGAGGGTCGCAAGACCGCCTCGGCTCGCCAGGAGGTCATGGGCATCACGAAGGCGTCCCTCGCGACCGAGTCGTGGCTGTCCGCCGCTTCCTTCCAGGAGACCACCCGCGTGCTCACGCAGGCGGCCATGGAGGGCAAGCAGGACCACCTCGTCGGCCTCAAGGAGAACGTCATCATCGGTAAGCTCATCCCCGCCGGGACGGGCCTCAGCCGGTACCGTGACGTGGACGTGAACGCGACCGAAGAGGCGAAGGCGGAGCGGTACCCCAACCGCATCTTCGCTGACGACTCGTCGTTCTCGGACGCCGACCTGAGCTTCGTCGACTTCGACAGCTTCTCGTCGGACGACTTCACGCCGGGCACGTACAACTGAGCCTGATGTGATCCCACGAAGGCCCCGTCTCCGCAAGGAGGCGGGGCCTTCGTCGTGTCGTCACCACGTGACGGCCTGGAGGCGCGGTGCGGGGCCGCCACGGGCCTCCCGTCCGCCGTGGGGTCGCGGCTAGAGCGCGCGGCCCGCGCCGTTGTCGCGGCCGGAACCGCGTCCGGTCTCGTCGACCAGCGAGAACAGGCTCAGCACGTTGCCGTCGGGGTCGCGGACGTCGAACCAGTCGACCGCCCCGTCGACGCACTCGACGGGGCCGATGTCGATGCCGAGCGCGCCGATGCGTGCGTGCTGCGCGGCGACGTCGTCGACGCCGAAGCGGACGCTGACCGGGTTCTCCTCGGCCTGTTCGTCGACGTAGAGCTGGATCCAGATGCCGCCGACCTCGTACTCGGCGACGCCGTCCTCGGGCTCGAGGTCCGGCTCGGTGCGCTCGAAGACCGCGCCGTACCAGAGGCAGGACGCCTCGATGTCGCTGACGGGCAACCCCACGGTCACGCTCGTGATGTCCATGACTCATCATGTGCCCGGGTGGGGGCGCGCGTCGAGAGGGATTCCGCGGTGCCGCGCTGTCCGGCCCGCGTCGGACGGCGTTCCCGTTCCTCCACACTCCCGTGTGACGCCGACGTTCTCCACGGACCGCTCGCCAGGACTCCGGCAGCCGTGCGGGGTCCGGGAGGCTGGCGGACATGCACCCTCCGACGACCACCGCGAACCGGCCGAGGCGTCCCCCGGACCGGGGCCGAACCGGTCGTGGACCCCAGTTCTGGGTGCAGCCGGACCCCCTCCGCCCCCTCTTTCTGGGACTGCGGTCGGCGAGGGCCCCAGAAGTAGCGTGGTCGGGCGCCACATCCCTGGTGGCGCATCACCCGACGACGTCTCGCCGTGCGCGAGTCCAAGGAGGCACGGGACTCATGGCGACCCTGTCCGAGATCCTCATCCTGAACGGCGCCCTGCCCATCGAGCACCTCGATGCGATGACGGGTGACGAGGACCTCGACGAGCGCGCCATCCGCGGCCTGGTCGACCAGGGCGTCGTGAGCGAGGCCCAGTTCATCACCGCCCGGGCCGCGTCGAACAACTCCCGCACCGTCCCGCTGAGCGACTACCCCGTCGACGGCACCGCGGTGTCGATCCTGCCGGCGGCCCTGTGCCGGCGCCACGGTGTGCTCGGCGTCGGGTTCGAGGGCGACCTGCTCATCCTCGCGATGGTGAACCCCACGAACGTGCTCGCCATCGACGACGCCCGGACGGCGTCCGGTCGCGCGATCAAGCCGCTGCAGGTCGAGGAGCGTGACCTCGTCGCTGCCCTCGACCGGTACCTGCGCGCCGACGACGAGCTGAACGACCTGACGTCGTCGCTGGAAGAAGAAGCATCGACGACCTCGAAGGCGCAGGTCGACATCGCCGACGGTGCCCTCGACGACGTCCCGATCGTCCGGTTCGTGAACCTGCTCGTGTCGCAGGCCATCCAGGACCACGCGTCCGACATCCACATCGAGCCCGGCGAGCACGAGGTCCGGATCCGGTACCGCATCGACGGCGTGCTGCACGAGATGGCGCCGGCGCCGAAGAACATCCAGAACGGCGTGATCAGCCGCCTGAAGATCATGAGTGACATCGACATCGCCGAGCGTCGCAAGCCGCAGGACGGCCGCATGTCCGTGCGGCACGGCGGCCGGCAGATCGACCTCCGCGTCGCGACGCTGCCCACCGTGTGGGGCGAGAAGGTCGTCATGCGGATCCTCGACAACACGAACACCTCGCTGACCCTCAAGGACCTCAACCTCCTCGAGCAGAACTTCCAGGCGTACCAGCGGTCCTACTCGAAGCCGTACGGCATGATCCTGGTCACCGGTCCCACCGGTTCGGGCAAGTCGACGACGCTGTACACGACCCTCAACGCCGTGGCGAAGCCCGAGATCAACGTCATCACGGTCGAGGACCCGGTCGAGTACCGGATGGCCGGCATCAACCAGGTGCAGGTCAACCCGAAGGCCGGCCTGACGTTCGCTTCCGCGCTCCGCTCGATCCTCCGCTCCGACCCCGACGTCGTGCTGCTCGGTGAGATCCGCGACCACGAGACCGCCCAGATCGCGATCGAGGCGTCGCTGACCGGGCACCTCGTCCTCTCGACCCTGCACACCAACGACGCCCCGTCGGCCGTGACCCGCCTGACCGAGATGGACATCGAACCGTTCCTGGTCGGGTCCGCCCTCGACTCCGTCGTCGCCCAGCGACTCGCCCGCCGGCTGTGCGACCGGTGCAAGGCGCCCGCCGTGTACGAGATCGAGCAGCTCCGGGCGCTCGGGTTCCTGGCCCCCGGCGACGAGATGCCCGCTTTCTTCGCCCCGGTCGGCTGCGCCGTCTGCTCGAACACCGGCTACCGCGGCCGCATCGCCCTGCACGAGGTCATGACCGTGACCGAGGAGATCGAGCGGCTCGCCGTCGGTCGTGCCTCGAGCGCGGAGATCAGCCGCGTCGCCCAGCAGCAGGGCATGCTCACGCTCCGCCAGGACGGCTTCGAGAAGGTCAAGCTCGGCATGACGAGCGTCGACGAGATCCTGCGCGTCGTCGCATGACCGGAGAACAGGACGAGCAGATGACCGACTCCGTGTACGACATCACCATGCCCGGCGACGAGCCCGTCGCCGGATGGCACCCCGGCACCCCCGGTGCCGAGGTCGGCTCCCGCCGTGCCGCGCGGCTGGCCGCGGCCGCTGCCGCCCCGCCCGAGCAGGTCTACGACCTGACGAACGACTCGGCGGTGTGGCCCGCGCCCACCGGCACGCCGGTGGCCAGCCCGGTCGCCGGGCCCGTGGGTGGTCCGGTCGCTGCGCCCGTGGCACAGTCCGCCACCGCTCCGGCGACGCCGCCCGCCGCGGTGCCGTCCTCGACCGCCACCTACGGGTACGCCGAGCCGGCGACCCAGCAGCTGCCGGCCATCGCCTACAGCGGCGCCCACCACGCCGCACCGGCGGCACCCGCTCCGGTTCCCGCCCCCGCCGCGGCATCGGCCGGTGACATCGACTTCGCCCGGCACGCGCGCGAGGTCGCCGACCCCGACCTCATCACCGCACTGGCGCAGGTCGTCTACCAGGGGGCGTCCGACCTGCACGTCACGGCCGACGCCCCGCCCACCGTCCGCGTCGACGGCTCGCTCCGGCCGGCCGTGCCCGGAGGCGCGTGGTCGCGTGGCAAGGTCATCGCGGCACTCAAGACGCTGCTGTCCGTCGAACAGGCCGGGCAGTTCGACCACGACCAGGAGCTCGACTTCGCGTACTCGCTGTCGCCGGAGTACCGCTTCCGCGTGAACTACTACCAGCAGCGCGGCAACTGGGGTGCGGCGTTCCGCATCATCCCCACCAGGATCAAGACGCTCAAGCAGCTCGGCATCCCCGCGCACGTCGGCGACTTCGCCGGCCTGCCCCGTGGCCTGGTCCTCGTCACCGGCCCGACCGGCTCGGGCAAGTCGACCACCCTCGCGGCGCTCATCGACCTGGTCAACGAGAGCCGTGCCGACCACATCGTCACGGTCGAGGACCCGATCGAGTTCATGCACGACCACAAGCGGTCGATCATCAACCAGCGCGAGGTCGGCGCCGACACCCACTCCTTCGCCTCCGCGCTCAAGCACGTGCTGCGGCAGGACCCCGACGTCATCCTGATCGGTGAGCTCCGCGACCTCGAGACCATCTCCGTCGCGCTCACCGCCGCCGAGACCGGCCACCTGGTGTTCGCCACCCTGCACACGCAGAGCGCACCCGGCACGATCGACCGCGTCATCGACGTCTTCCCGCCGCACCAGCAGGGGCAGATCCGCACCCAGCTCGCGGCCACCCTGCAGGGTGTCGTCTGCCAGACCCTCGTGCCGAAGGCCAACGGCGTCGGCCGCGTCGTCGCCACCGAGATCATGACGATCACCCCGGCCATCGGCAACCTCATCCGCGAGGGCAAGACGTACCAGATCACCTCCGCCATGCAGGCCGGCCGTGACCTCGGCATGCACACCATGGACCAGGACCTCGCCGAACTGGTCAACGTCGGCACGATCTCGCGCAAGGCCGCGATGGAGAAGGTGCACGACGAAGAGGGCTTCGACCGGCTCGTCCAGCGCGTCGAGTCCCCGTCCGACTCCTCGGCCGCCGCGATCGCCGCCAGCGGCATCGACTTCGGCGACAAGTTCTCCGGAGGCTACTGATGTCACTCGCGTTCGACTACCGCGGGCGTGACGGCGCCGGCAAGCTCGTCAAGGGCCGCCTCGACGCCGCGTCCGAGGGAGCCGTCGTCCAGCGCCTCCGGGGGATGGGCGTCTCACCGATCGCCATCACCGAGGCCAAGGCCGGCACCGGACTCCAGACCGAGATCAAGATCCCCGGGTTCGAGAAGGGCGTCGGCCTCAAGGACCTCGCGATCATGTCGCGGCAGGCCTCGACGATGCTCACCTCGGGCCTCTCGCTCCTGCGGACCCTGACGATCCTGTCCGACCAGACCGAGAACAAGAAGCTCAAGGACATCCTCGGCAAGGTCCGCGACGACGTCGAGCGCGGCGTCTCGTTCTCCGACGCCGTCGCGAAGTACCCGGTCGACTTCCCGCCGATCATGATCAACATGATCCGTGCGGGGGAGACCGGCGGCTTCCTCGACCAGGCCATGGACTCCATCGCGACGAACTTCGAGAAGGAGCACAAGCTCCGCTCGACGATCAAGTCGGCGATGACCTACCCGGTGGTCGTGCTCGTGATGTCGCTGGTGGCGGTCGTCATCATGCTCATCTTCATCGTCCCGATCTTCCAGGACATGTTCTCGTCGCTCGGTGGGCAGCTCCCGTTGCCGACGCAGGTCCTGGTGACCCTGTCACACGCGATGCGTTGGCTCGCGCCGGTCCTCGCGGTCGCCGTGATCGTCGGCTGGCTGTGGTTCCGGGCGAACAAGAACACCGATCGCTTCCGGAGCTTCCGGGACCCGATCATGCTCCGCCTGCCGGTGTTCGGCGGACTGACCCGCAAGATCGTCATCGCGCGGTTCGCGCGGAACTTCTCGAACATGATCGGCGCTGGCGTGCCGATTCTGCAGGCATTGTCGATCGTCGGTCAAGTGTCGAACAACTTCGTCGTCCAGAAAGCACTCGAACGGGTTGCGGAAGACGTCCGGAAAGGCGAATCAATTGCGGCGCCGTTGGCCCGGGAAAGCATTTTCCCGGCAATGGTCTCGCAAATGGTCGCCGTCGGCGAGGACGCCGGTTCGCTGGAGATCATGCTCGAGAAGATCGCGGTCTTCTACGACTCTGAAGTCGAGTCGACGACCGAGTCGCTGACTGCCCTGATCGAGCCGCTCCTCATCGCATTCCTCGGTGTCGTCGTGGGCGGCATGATCATCGCGCTCTACCTGCCGATCTTCCAGATCACGTCGTTGGTGAAGTAAGGGTCGCCCCTCATGTGGGGGGTGAAGCGCGAGGGAAGACCCCCGTTACTGGGGGCAATTCGGAGGGCTCGGACCCCCCGTTCTCGGGATTCCACACCGAATCGCCGCTGAATACTCTTGTCAGCGGCGGCGGAGCACTCCCCGGCACATTCTCCCATCGCATTCCCCCAAGAACGGAACCACCATGTACTTCGCTCTCATGGGCAAGCTCGACGCTCGCCGCAAGGGTCTCCTCGAGGACAAGGAGAAGGGCTTCACGCTCATCGAGCTCCTCGTCGTCGTCATCATCATCGGCATCCTCGCCGCCATCGCCATCCCGGTGTACCTGAACGTGCAGAACAACGCGAAGGACGCCTCGGTCAAGTCGGACCTCGCGAACGCCAAGACCGCGGTCATCGCTTACCAGACGGACAACAACGGCAAGCTGCCCGCCGCCACCGACTTCACGCAAGCGACGCTCGGGCAGTACGGCTACACCAGCAGCCAGGACAACACGCTGACTTACAAGGCGACCTCCACGACGGCGTTCTGCATCCAGGGCACCGGCGCAACGAAGACCGACTTCAAGATCACCGACACCCTGGCTGCCGCCAAGGGCACCTGCTGATCCTGATCTGTTCCTGAGGGCGGCCCGTCGGACGACGGGCCGCCCTTCTGCTCCGACGCTGCACGAGGAGGTGACCATGTTCCAGCGACTGCACGACCGGCTGTACCGGCACGACGCCGAAGCCGGCTTCTCGATCATCGAGGTGATGGTCGCCATGATGGTGTTCGCGGTCATGTCGATCGGGATCGCCTACGGCATCGCGAACAGCCTCCAGCTCACGCAGACCAACCGCGGACGCGAGACCGCGGTCGCCCTCGCCTCGCAGGACATCGACACCCTCCGCCAGACCGCGGCTGCTTCCACCGGGGGGATCTTCCGGGTCCTCAGCAAGTCCGGTCCGGACAACACGAAGACCATCGGCGGCGTCGAGTACGCGATCGACCGGAAGGTCAGTTGGGTGCAGAGCGACGGCGCGACCGGCGCGTGCGGGACCTCGAACGGCAAGCTCGCCTACAAGAGCGTCGTCGAGACCGTGACCTGGCCGAACCCGCGCGGCGGTTCCAGCACCACGTCGGTTTCGTCAGCGATCGCGCCGAGCGACGCGGTCACCGACCCCGGGTACGGCACCGTGATCATCTCGGTCACCACCGCTTCAGGTGCGCCCTACGAGGGTGTCGGGATCACCATCACCCCCGTCGGTGGCGGTGGCGGTGCAGCGCTGACGGCAGCGGTCCTCCCGACCGACGCGCAGGGCTGCTCGTACGCGGTGAACGTGTCGCAGGGCGACTACGCGGTCTCTGCGCGCGTCGACGGCGGCATCGACACGAACCAGCAGCAGCCGTCCGTGCAGTCGCCGATCTCGGTGACCGCCGGCGCGAGCTCGCCCGTCCCGTTCGTGTACGACCAGTCGAGCCAGCTGACCCTGCAGTACGCAGCCGGCTCCAAGGCGATGATCCCGACCAACATGCCCACGACGCTGTCGAGTACGGCCGGCGGGCTGGACGTCGTCAAGCCGTGGGACCTGGCCAGCACCTCGCTCACCATCACCTCGAGTTCACAGCCGTCGGTGCCGGTGTTCCCGTTCGCCTCGGGCTACACCGTCTACGCCGGCCCGTACTCCAACAGCACCGGGAGTGCGACCAGCTGCCTCAGTCCCAACCCCTCGTCCTGGTCGACACCGAATGCCGCCAACGCGATCGGTGTGAGCCCGCCGTCGGTCGCCACTGCTCCCGGGAAGCCTTCGTCGGCCTCCGTGATGATGGGCGTCGCGACCGTCACCGGTGTGAAGGACCGCTACGTCACTGCCGTCTCGTCGGCGAACCCGGCCGCCGGCGACCCCGGCTGCGCCGCCGGCATGACGATGAGGTTCCCGGTCTCGACCGGGGACACCGCGACCATCGCCCTGCCCTTCGGCACGTGGACGCTCTACTCCGGGACGACGTTCGGGTCGACGACGAAGAACGAGATCGCGTCGAAGGCTTCGAACGTGAAACCCGTGACCAACGGCATGGTGAACCAGAAGACCGCGCTGGTGCTCATCAACTACGACAACACCCTGACCCTCGACCCCCGCGGGCAGACGTCGTGATGCGGGCCCTCCGACGCCTCCATCGCGAGCAGGCGGGGATCTCGCTGTCCGAACTGCTCGTCGCGGTCAGCGTGTCGATGATCATCCTCGTCGCGGCGGGCGGGTTCTTCACTGCCACCCTGCGCGCGGGCGTGACGAACACGTCCTCCGACCAGAACGCTCGGACGGCGTCGATCGCGATGAACTCCATCACCCGCTACGTGCACGCCGCGAGTCTGTTGCCGAAGTCGGACGGCACGTACGCCGCTGCGGTCACCCGGGCGGCCCCGACGCAGGTGGTGTTCTACGCGTACATCAACCTCGACGGCAACAGCACCGACAAACCCGTGCAGATCCGCTACTCGCTGAACGACGCGAAACGCCTCGTCGTGGACCAGTGGGACGGCACGGCGACGAACGGCTTCTACTCCTTTCCTGCGACGACCCAGACCCCGGCGCGGAGCCTGGTGGTGGGTGGTCCGATCGCCTCGCCGACGAGCGACGGTGTCGCGCTGTTCTCGTACCTCGGCGCCGACGGCAAGACACTCGCGACCCAGCCGGACGGAACACTGGCGACCGCGCAGTTGGGCAACGTGCGAGCCGTCCGCGTGAACCTGGAACTCGGTTCCACCGCCGCCGGTGCGAGCGGCAACACCCACGTGCAGAACACCCTGTACCTCTTCAACGTCGTCTACGGCACCAGCATCGGAGCGGGTTCATCATGATCCGTCGCATCAGCGCGGTCCTCGCGCGCGCCCAGCGCGACGAGCGCGGCATGGTCCTCGGCAACGTGCTCATCTTCGGCACCGTCATGATGCTGCTCGTCGCGACGATGATCGCCGTCTCGACCTCGGGCGCGGTCAAGGCCGCTTCGGACCGCAACTTCCAGAACGCGATGGCAGCTGCGTACGCGGGGCTCGCCGACTACCAGTCGAAGCTCTCGAACGACAACGGCTACGCGCTCTACGGCAACGCGAACGCCCAGTTCAGCAAGTCGAGCGGCTCGACCTTCGTCAACGCCGACAGGAACATCGCGTTCACCAACTCCGGCTCGGACTGGGCACCGGTCGTCGGCTCGAGCGACCAGTGGTTCCGCTACGAGGTCGACAACTCCGACTACTCCGGCAAGGGCGTCCTGCGGGTCCGTGTCACCGGCAAGGCCGGGGGAAGCGTCCGGTCGCTCGTGGCCAACCTCAAGGGCGACGGGTTCATCAACTACCTCTACTTCACCAACTACGAGTCCTCGAACCCCGCGCTCACCGGGGCCAACTGCACGACCGCCTACCAGTGGCAATCGGTCGCCGGGAAGTGCGCGGCGGTGCAGTTCGCCGGCACCGACACCCTGAACGGGCCGATCCGGACCAACGACGTCTTCACCTCGGCGTGCTCGACGGTGTTCAACGGGTCGGTCGAACAGCACGACACGACCGTGAAACCGTCGAGCGGCACCTGCGCGGGGACGTTCAACGGCGGTGCGGCGACCGCGGTTCCGTACCTCGGTCTGCCTGCGCTGAACACGAACATGTCGCAGGAGACGCGGACCGACCTGCCCACGACGGTTCCGCGGCCAGGCTGCATGTACACCGGACCGACCCGCGTGAAGTTCCTCGGGAACGGCAGGATGACTGTGTGGTCGCCGTGGTCCCGGGCCACCCAGATCAAGGTCAACAGTTCGAGCGGGGCGGTCCTCGGCGCGGACGACCCGGCAAAGGCCGCAGCGCTGTGCGGGGCGGTCTCGGATCTGCAAGGTTCCGCCGGTGCCACCATCCCGACCCTCCCCTCGAACCTGATGTACGTGCAGGACATCCCGTCCGCGTCGAACAACGTGAACGCGTGGGGTGCGGCCTTCCCGTCGAAGTACACGAACACGTACTGCACCACCACGGTCACCGTGCGGTCGAACGGTTCGGCGACCAACACGAGCAACCAGCCGTTCAGCAACGGGCAGGGGTTCCCGGTCGCGGGCGAGTGGATCAACGGGGGATCGTCGGGTTCCTCGTACCAGACGGGTTCGGCGTCCGACACGTACAGCTGCACGGCGGGCGACGTCTTCGTCAGCGGTGCGTTCAGCGGGTCGATGACGATCGCTGCATCCGGCACCGTGTGGGTCACCGACGACATCACCTACGTCAGCGCCACGAACGACGTGCTCGGGCTCGTCGGCCAGAACGCCGTCGAGATCTCCAACCCCGCCCGCTGCACCTCGTACCCGACCACCTACCAGTGGGGTGTCGGGTACGTGGCGGACACCTCACGCTGCAACAGCTCGGGCGTGGGCCTGCTGAGCCGGTCTCCGGGTGAGTCGATCACCGTGTCGGCGGCGATCGCGAGCAACGCGGGCACGTTCTGGAACCAGAACTACGACATCGGCTCGAAGCTCGGCACTCTCAAGGTCATCGGTTCGATCGCGCAGAACTGGCGCGGGGCCGTCGCGACGACCGGCAACACCGGGTTCTCGAAGAACTACGTCTACGACCAGCGGCTCCTGACGACGGCGCCCCCGAAGTTCCTGCAGCCGGTGTCGACCTCGTACGGGGTCACGACGCAGGTCGAGGTCCAGGCCGCTTACACCGCCGGCGGCTCGTGCGCGACCACGACCGGTGGTGCGTGCCGATGACCGGTCTCCAGGTGCTCGGGCCCGTCCTCCCCGGACTCGCCGCGGTGTTCGGACTGCTCATCGGCTCGTTCCTCAACGTCGTGGTGCACCGCGTGCCGGCGGGCCAGTCCGTGGTCTCACCACCGAGCGCCTGTCCGACGTGCGGGCACACGATCCGACGCCGCGACAACGTCCCGGTGCTCTCCTGGCTGGTCCTGCGCGGACGCTGCCGTGACTGTTCCGCGCCGATCTCCGCGCGGTACCCAGCCGTCGAGCTCACCACCGCGGTCCTGTTCGGGCTCACCGCCTTCGTGGTCGCGGGCCGCTCGCCTGCGGAGACGACCCAGGACACCGTGACGCAGGTCGTGGTCCTCGTCGCGTTGCTGTACCTGATGGCGATCAGCGTCGCACTCACCCTGATCGACGTCGCCACCCGCACGCTCCCGAACGCGATCGTCTACCCGTCCGGGATCGTCCTCGCGGTGCTCCTCGTCGTCGCGAGTGCTGCCGACGGCGACTGGTCCGCTCTCGGTCGTGCTGCGATCGGTGCCCTCGGGTCCGGTGTCCTCTACCTCGGTCTCGCGCTGGCGGTCCCCGGCGGCATGGGTCTCGGTGACGTCAAACTGGCCGTGGTCCTCGGCCTCGTCCTCGCGTACCTCGGATGGGGACCCCTCGCAGTGGGTGCTTTCGGTGCGTTCCTGGTGGGCGGTACCGTCGCGATCGCGCTCCTCCTCGCCGGCCGTGCACGTTGGCGCGGCGGGCTGCCGTTCGGGCCGTCGATGCTGGTGGGGGCATGGCTCGGGATCGTCTTCGGGGACGTCCTCTGGACCGGGTACCTCCAGGTCCTCGGGGTCGCTTGAGCGACCACCACTCCACCTCCAACGAAAGCAGCATCATGGGCAAGAGCATCGTGGGCCTCGACATCGCGGGGTCGTCGATCCGCGCGGTCGAGGTCGTCGACGCCGACAAGGCACAACCGACGGTGGTGCGCTTCGCGGAGGTCCCCACTCCGCAGGACGCGGTGAGCCGAGGCGAGGTCCTCGAACCGAACACCGTCGCGGCCACCCTCCGCGAGCTGTGGTCGACGGGACGGTTCCGCTCGAAGGACGTCGTCCTGGGGATGGGGAACCAACGGGTGCTCTCCCGCGACCTCACGGTGCCACTCGCCCCGATGGCGCAGATCCGCGAGAGCCTCCCGTTCCAGGTGCAGGAGATGCTCCCAGTGCCGGTCGGCGACGCGATCCTCGACTTCTACCCGGTGTCCGAGGGGGAGAGCGAGAACGGCCCCGTCGTCCACGGACTCCTGATCGCAGCCATCAAGGACGCCGTGCTCGCGAACGTCAAGGCGGTGCAGCTCGCCGGACTCAACCCGATCGGGGTCGACATGATCCCGTTCGCGCTCACCCGTGTCCTGCTCGGGCGCCAGGGGGTCTCGGGGACCGCGGCGGTGGTGCAGCTCGGCGCGGACACCACGAGTGTGGTCATCGCGACCGACGGGATCCCGCAGTTCGTCCGGATCATCCCGATGGGGGGCAACGACATCTCCCGCGCGCTGGTCGGGGCCCTCGACATCACCTTCGACGAGGCCGAGGCAGTGAAGCGCCACCTCGGGCTCGGTGGATCGGCACGGACTCCGGACGACGCCCGTGCCGTCGCGGTGATCACGGCCTCGGTCCACGAACTCACGTCGAGCTTGCGGAACACGATCAACTACTTCGTCAACACCCGGCCGTCGGAACCCGTGACCCGGGTCGTGCTGACCGGTGGCGGGACCCGGCTGCAGGGCATGCGCGAGGCGCTCGCGGAGCAGACGCGCCTGCCGGTCACGATTGGCGCCGCGTTCGACGGTGTCGGACTCGCACGATCGATCCCGGCCGGCGATGTCGCCGACCACGTCGATGCGATCACGGTCGCCTTCGGGTTGGCAGTAGGGAACAGAGCAGCATGACCGTCACAGAAGCGCGACCCGTCGATGCGGTCGGTGCGGCACGACCGGAGCGTCCCCGGCGGAGTGCTCGCGGCGCGCAGGTGTCGATCGCCGGTCGTGAACCCCGCGTCGATCTCCTGCCCTCCGAGGTCCACGTCGACCGTCGGGAGCGGGGCGTCGCGCGTCGTGCGTGGCTCGGTGTCCTCATCACGGCGGCCGTCGCGGCACTCGGCGTCGGCGCAGCGGCGGTCCACCAGCTGGACGCCGCATCTTCACTGACCGCCGCGCAGGCCGAGACGGCGTCGTTGCTGCAGCAGCAGCAACGTTTCTCCGACGTCCGGCAGGTCGAACAGGACAGCCAGCTCCTGGAGGCGGCACGAACCGTCGGAGGGTCGACGGAGATCGACTGGAACGGCACGCTGTCGCAGCTCAAGAACGTGCTGCCGGCCGGCGTCACCATCACCTCGATGACCATCGACTCCGCTGACGTCACCACGGCGTTCGCGCAGTCGGCGGTCCCGCTCGAGAAGGCCCGTGTCGCATCGATGCAGCTGACCGTGTCGAGTCCGACCATCCCCTCGGTGCCCGACTGGACCGCCCGTCTGTCCCAGCTCGAGGGCTACGCGGACTCGACCATCACGTCGGTCGCGTTGCAGGAGGACTCCGGCGGGTACACCGCGACGGTCCAGGTCCACCTCGGGGAACGGGCGTTCGACGGCAAGTACACCCAGGAGCAGTCGAAGTGAACCGCAACCGACTCTCGTTCGTCGTCGCGCTCGTCGCGATCGGAGCCGTGCTCGCCGGAGCGTGGTTCCTCGGGGTGCAGCCGCAGCTCGCCCAGGCGGCGGACAACTCCTCGCAGCAGACGGACATCGACGCCACGAACGCCCGGAACCAGGCCGAGCTCGCTCGGCTCCAGAAGGCGAGCGACGCACTCGCCGAGACGAAGACGAAGCTGGACGCGCTCCGCGCCTCGGTACCGTCGACGCCGTCGACGGAGGACCTCCTCCGAGAACTGAACGGTGCAGCGACCACCGCTGGCGTCACGGTGACCTCGATCACCGTCGGAGACGCGAAGGCCTACGAGCCGGCAGCCGGCCAGCCCTCCGACGAGCCTGCCGCTTCGGCGAGTGCCACGCCGAGCGCCGCGCCGACCCCGACGGCGCCGACCGCGCTGAGCGACGCTGCGATCAACGGATTGAACTTCGTCGTCATCCCGGTGACCGTGGCGGTGCAGGGCTCGTACGACCAGGCGCTCGCCTTCACGAAGGCGGTGCAGTCCGGGCAGCGGTTGTTCCTGGTGACCGGCATCGCCTCGACGAGTTCGGACTCGGGAGCGAGCCCGATGGACGCGCAGGCCTGGTCGCTCTCCGGTTCGGTCTACGTCCTCGCCGAGTCGGACACCGCGAAGGGCTGACCCGACCCCCACGGACTGGGGTCGGCCGCGCCACGCCGACCCCACTTCCGCGACACCCGTCGTTGTGATTACGATGCACCAGACGCCGTGATCGCGGCTGCTCATCCCCGCTCGAACGGTCGGCTCGAACCGGCCGTTCCTCGTCGTGCCCGGAGTCGCGCGTGTTGGTCGGAATCGTGGAATTCCTGGGTTGGTTCGGCGCAGTAACCGTTCTAGCTGGTTACATCTTGTTCTCCACCGGCAAGATCCCGAACGGCCCGCTCTACCAGCTGTTCAACCTCGTCGGCGGCCTCGCGGTGGCCATCAACGTCGCTGCGCACCACGCCGTCCCCTCGACCATCGTCAACGGGATCTGGGCGATCGTCGCCGTCGTCGTCCTGGTGAAGATGGGCCGAGCGCGCCGCGCGGCGAAGCGCGACGGATCCGTGTCCACCGAGCCGCCGGTCCTGCACGCTGAACCGGCCGCGACCACGGGGGTGCTGCCGGTCATCGGCCCGGCGCTGCGTGACCACGAGCCGGAGGGCAGCGCCGAGGCGGACGCCGCCACGGGCCTCCAGTCCGACGTCCCGACCGACGCGACGGACGAGACGGCCGCGACGATGCCGGATTCCGCGCCCGCCCCCATGACGGAGACCGTCCCGATCATCACGGCGACGATCGCGCTCGCCCTGGTCGCCGCAGCGCAGGAGCAGTCCGACCGGGCGGACCGTCGCGAGCACGCGGGCGACACGGACCACGCCGAACCCGCTCGCTGACCAGCCGGTCGGCGATACGATCGGCCCATGTCCCGGTGGTTGATCGCGACGATGACGTCCGTCCTCTTCATCGCGCTCGTGATCGCCGTCACGGGCTTCGAAGCCCTGCTCGCCGACGTCGAGGTCATCTCGCAGCCCGACGCCACCCCGTACCTCGGGCCCGCGATGGTGGTCGGTGGCGCGGTGGTGGTCTTCCTCGCGTCCGCGGCCGGCGTGCGCGACGGCAACCCCGGGGTCACCGCGCTGGTGGCCGCGGCGACGGTCTACCTGGTCATGCTCGGCGTCGGAGCCGTGGGCTACGCGCTCGTCCGCTCGGACGCGACGGAGCTCCTCGTCTTCCCCGCGGGGTACGCCCTCGGGCCGTTCGTGGTCGGGTCCGTCGTGGTGGCGCTCCTGTCGGTGCTCGGCGGGATCACGATGGCTCGCCACCAGGCACGGACCGATGGCGGCTCGGGCGCGGCCGGGACGGCACGTCTGGACGGGCCTGACGAGCGCTCCGGGCCCGACCGGACGAACGCGGGCGAGGAACCCGCCGGACGGTAGTGTTCGCAGGGCACGACGCACACGCAACGGGGGAACGATGAGCGACCAGCACGCGCAGGATCCGGACCAGCAGGGCGGCTGGGGTGCCGTCCCGCCGGTGGCCTCGATCCGTGGGACCGACGGAACGTCCGGGGCAACGGCCCAGGGGTTCGGTCCGGGTCCCGGCGCAGGAGCCCCCGGATTCCCCGGGTTGCCCGGGGTGCCCGGACCGGTCCCGCAGCGTCCTCGCCGGAAGCTCCGTCGCGGCCAGCTCATCGGCATCATCTCGGGCGGCACAGCGGTCGTCCTGCTGCTCGTCGCCGGTGTCGTCGGCTACTCGGTCGGTTCCTCCTCGCACTCGGCGGACCGCCCGGTGCGGGCGTTCCTCGACGACCTGACGGCCGGACGCGTGGCCGACGCCCTCGACGACGCGGGCATCGAACGCGAGAAGACCGACGTGCTGCTCGGCGAAGCCGCCTACGCGAAGGCATCGGACAAGGTCACCGGCTACCGCGTCGCCGCGACGCGGACGGACGGCGACACCGCGACGGTCCGCGCGTACCTGCGCCAGGGCGGGCAGGACGTCGCTGCGACCTTCACGCTGGACAAGACCGGGTCGGACTGGGGTGTGTTCCCCATCTGGGAGCTGCAGGCCCCCGAGCTCGGATCGGTCGCCGTCGCCGTGCGGGGGCCGTCCGGTGCGGCGGTCACCGTCGCCGGCCGGAACGTGAAGACCGCGAAGGACGGCACGGTGAGCCTCCGCGCGCTGCCCGGCACGTACGACGTCGCCTTCGACGGCGGCAAGTGGACCACGGCCCGAGGGGGATCGGCGATCGTCAGCGGGTTCGGTCGGTCGACCTCGACCCCGGTCCAGATGACCACGACCCTGACCACCGCCGGGCAGCAGGCCGCCAAGCGGGCGGTGGACGACTGGGTGGACGGCTGCATCGCCTCCACCGACGCAGCACCCGCCGGGTGCAGCTTCTACGCGTACGGGCAGAACCCCGCGTACACGTACTCGAACCAGAAGTGGACGCTCGAGACGCGGCCGACGGTCCGGGTCGGTAGCTGGACGACGAACGGCTGGTTGATCACGACGACGGCGCCCGGCCGGGCGAAGTACACGGCCGACATCTCGGGTGCTGCCGGCACCGGAACGGCCTCAGCGGGGCCGCTCAACGTGAACGCGAGCGGGTACGTCACGGGCTTCTCGAGCGACGGCGCCACGTTCCGCTCGGCGGTGGGCAACGGGTCGTCCGACACCGGCTCATGACGGTGTCCGTGCCCGGGGTGACCCGGATTGATTTCGTCCCGTTACGCGGGTAGTCTCTACCGGGTGTGCGCCCTCGGGCGCGCCCGAAAAGTCCGGCGAGCGGGATCGCCCAGCCGGACCACTCCGTCCCCCACTCGAACACCCGCCGTCCGGCGGTGCTCAGCGTGGGACGAGGAAGCCGGCGGAACGCGCCGGCCAGAGAGCACGAGCGAAGAACCAGGAGAACAGTTGCCTACTATTCAGCAGCTGGTTCGCAAGGGTCGTACGCCGAAGGTCACCAAGACCAAGGCGCCCGCCCTGAAGGCGAACCCCCAGCAGCGTGGTGTGTGCACCCGCGTCTACACCACCACCCCCAAGAAGCCGAACTCGGCACTGCGCAAGGTCGCTCGTGTCAAGCTCTCGAACGGCACCGAGGTCACGGCCTACATCCCCGGTGAGGGCCACAACCTCCAGGAGCACTCGATGGTGCTCGTCCGCGGCGGTCGTGTGAAGGACCTCCCGGGTGTGCGGTACAAGATCATCCGTGGTGCCCTGGACACCCAGGCAGTCAAGAACCGTAAGCAGGCTCGTAGCCGCTACGGCGCGAAGAAGGGTTGAGTTAGATGCCTCGTAAGGGTCCCGCCCCCAAGCGTCCCGTCGTCGCCGACCCGGTCTACGGTGCGCCGATCGTCAGCCAGCTCGTCAACAAGATCCTGCTCGACGGCAAGAAGGGCCTCGCCGAGCGCATCGTCTACGGTGCACTCGAGGGCGTTTCCGCCAAGAACCAGCAGGATGCCGTCGTGACGCTGAAGAAGGCGCTCGACAACGTCCGTCCGACCCTCGAGGTCCGTAGCCGCCGTGTCGGTGGCTCGACCTACCAGGTCCCGGTCGAGGTCAAGCCGCACCGCGCGAACACCCTCGCGCTCCGTTGGCTCACCTCGTACGCCAAGGCCCGTCGCGAGAAGACGATGACCGAGCGTCTCATGAACGAGATCCTCGACGCGTCGAACGGTCTCGGTGCCGCGGTCAAGCGCCGCGAGGACACGCACAAGATGGCCGAGTCGAACAAGGCCTTCGCCCACTACCGCTGGTAGTCCCGGCACCGTCCGGGTGCCGGTGGTCAAGAACCCCGGCGCCCGGACGGCCGCCAACCTCTCCTACAACTCTTCCGGAGGAACCCTGTGGCACAGGACGTGCTCACCGACCTGAACAAGGTCCGCAACATCGGCATCATGGCGCACATCGATGCCGGCAAGACCACGACGACCGAGCGCATCCTGTTCTACACGGGCATCACGCACAAGATCGGTGAGGTCCACGACGGCGCTGCCACGATGGACTGGATGGCGCAGGAGCAGGAGCGCGGCATCACGATCACGTCGGCCGCGACGACCTGCTTCTGGGACAACAACCAGATCAACATCATCGACACCCCCGGTCACGTGGACTTCACGGTCGAGGTGGAGCGTTCGCTCCGCGTCCTCGACGGTGCGGTCGCCGTCTTCGACGGCAAGGAGGGCGTCGAGCCCCAGTCCGAGACCGTCTGGCGTCAGGCCGACAAGTACGACGTCCCGCGCATCTGCTTCGTCAACAAGATGGACAAGCTGGGCGCCGACTTCTACTACACCGTCGACACCATCGTGAACCGCCTCGGCGCGGAGCCCCTCGTGCTCCAGCTGCCGATCGGTTCCGAGAGCTCGTTCGAAGGTGTCGTCGACCTCGTCCAGATGCGTGCACTCACCTGGCGCGGCGACGCCAAGGGTGACGTCGCGATGGGCGCGAAGTACGAGATCGAAGAGATCCCGGCCGACCTGCAGGACCGCGCCGCCGAGTACCGCGAGAAGCTCATCGAGCGCGTGGCCGAGGCGGACGACGTCCTCATGGAGCGCTACCTCGAGGGCGACACGGACTTCTCGGTCGCCGAGATCAAGGCAGCCATCCGTGCCCTCACGGTGAGCAGCACGCTCTACCCGGTCCTCTGCGGTTCCGCGTTCAAGAACCGTGGTGTCCAGCCGATGCTCGACGCCGTCATCGACTACCTCCCGTCCCCGCTCGACGTGCCGCCGATGATCGGCCACGACGTCAAGGACGAGGAGAAGGAGATCATCCGCAAGCCCGACGCGTCGGAGCCGTTCTCGGCCCTTGCGTTCAAGGTCGCGGTGCACCCGTTCTTCGGTCGTCTGACCTACGTGCGCGTCTACTCCGGCTCGATCGAGTCCGGTGCCCAGGTCATCAACTCGACCAAGGGCAAGAAGGAGCGCATCGGCAAGATCTTCCAGATGCACTCCAACAAGGAGAACCCGGTCGCCAACGTGACCGCTGGCCACATCTACGCGGTCATCGGCCTCAAGGACACCACCACCGGTGACACCCTGTGCGACCCGACCAACCAGGTCGTCCTCGAGTCGATGACGTTCCCGGAGCCGGTCATCGAGGTCGCCATCGAGCCGAACACGAAGGCCGACCAGGAGAAGCTCTCCACGGCCATCCAGAAGCTCGCCGAAGAGGACCCGACGTTCCGCGTCGAGCTCAACGCCGAGACCGGTCAGACGACGATCAAGGGCATGGGCGAGCTCCACCTCGACATCCTCGTCGACCGCATGAAGCGCGAGTTCCACGTCGAGGCGAGTGTCGGTAAGCCCCAGGTGGCCTACCGCGAGACGCTCACCAAGATCGTCGAGCGCTACGACTACACCCACAAGAAGCAGACCGGTGGTTCCGGCCAGTTCGCGAAGGTGCAGATCGCGCTCGAGCCGATGGAGGTCACGAGCGAGAAGGTCTACGAGTTCGTCAACGCGACCTCCGGTGGCCGTGTCCCGCGCGAGTACATCCCGTCGGTCGACGCCGGTATCCAGGACGCCATGCAGGTCGGCATCCTCGCGGGCTACCCGACGGTCGGCGTGAAGGCCATCCTCAAGGACGGCGCGGCGCACGACGTCGACTCGTCCGAGATGGCGTTCAAGATCGCCGGCTCGATCGCCTACAAGGAAGCGGCTCGCAAGGCCGGTCCGGCGATCCTCGAGCCGATCATGGCCGTCGAGGTCCGTACTCCTGAGGAGTACATGGGCGACGTCATCGGTGACCTGAACTCCCGTCGTGGCCAGATCGCCTCGATGGAGGACGCCTCGGGCGTCAAGGTGGTCCGCGCGAGCGTGCCGCTGTCCGAGATGTTCGGCTACGTCGGCGACCTGCGGTCGAAGACCTCTGGTCGTGCGGTCTACTCGATGACCTTCGAGACCTACAGCCAGGTCCCGGCCAAGGTCGCCGAGGAGATCATCGCGAAGAACGCGGGGGAGTAGCGCTCAGCGCTTCTCCACAGGCGGGGGCGCCCGGCGACGGGCCCCTCGCCACCAAGTAAAGTACAGACACACACCGCGCACCAACGGTCCCGAGCCCATCCAGGGCCGGCCGGGGGTGACGCTTCCGAGTCCTGAGGAGGACCCACAGTGGCCAAGGCCAAGTTCGAGCGCACCAAGCCGCACGTCAACATCGGAACCATCGGTCACGTCGACCACGGCAAGACCACGCTCACGGCGGCGATCACCAAGGTTCTGCACGACCAGTACCCGGACCTCAACGAGGCCCGCGACTTCGCGCAGATCGACAACGCTCCCGAGGAGCGCCAGCGCGGCATCACGATCAACATCTCGCACGTCGAGTACCAGACCGAGAAGCGTCACTACGCGCACGTCGACGCCCCCGGTCACGCCGACTACGTGAAGAACATGATCACGGGTGCGGCACAGATGGACGGCGCGATCCTCGTGGTCGCCGCCACCGACGGCCCGATGCCCCAGACGCGTGAGCACGTCCTGCTCGCCCGCCAGGTCGGCGTCCCCTACATCGTCGTCGCACTGAACAAGTCCGACATGGTGGACGACGAGGAGATCCTGGAGCTCGTCGAGCTCGAGGTCCGCGAGCTCCTCGGCTCGCAGCAGTTCGACGAGGACGCCCCCGTCGTGCAGGTCTCGGCGCTCAAGGCGCTCGAGGGCGACGAGAAGTGGGTCAAGTCGGTCCAGGACCTCATGGCCCAGGTCGACGAGCACGTGCCGGACCCGGTGCGCGCCACCGACCAGCCGTTCCTGATGCCGATCGAGGACGTCTTCACGATCACCGGTCGTGGCACGGTCGTCACCGGTCGCGTTGAGCGTGGCACGCTCAACCTGAACGCCGAGGTCGAGATCGTCGGCATCCGCGCGACGCAGAAGACCACGGTCACGGGCATCGAGATGTTCCGCAAGCTGCTCGACCAGGCGGTCGCCGGTGACAACACCGGTCTGCTCATCCGTGGCCTCAAGCGCGAGGACGTGGAGCGCGGCCAGGTCGTCGTGAAGCCGGGTTCGGTCACGCCGCACACCGAGTTCCAGGCGAACGCGTACATCCTGACCAAGGACGAGGGTGGGCGTCACAACCCGTTCTACGCGAACTACCGCCCGCAGTTCTACTTCCGCACCACGGACGTCACCGGCGTCATCACGCTGCCCGAGGGCACCGAGATGGTCATGCCCGGCGACACCGTCGCCATGACGGTCGAGCTGATTCAGCCGATCGCCATGGAAGAGGGCCTCCGTTTCGCCATCCGTGAGGGTGGTCGTACGGTCGGTGCCGGTACGGTCGAGAAGATCATCAAGTAACTCCGGTTCCTTGCGACAGCGGGGTCGGGCCTTCGGGCCCGGCCCCGCTTCGTCGTACGCGGCCACTGGCGGGCCGTACAGGGCGCCGGACAGGAGGCCCGGGGTAGCGCCCGCCACGGGCCTCCTGTCCGCCCCGTGACCCGTCACAGGCGTCACGGAGTTGGCTCGACGTCGTGACCCGCCTCCGCAGATCCGCGACCTCCGGTCGCGGCTACCACCGCGTCCGTTCCGGACGCGGTTTCTCGTTCCGCGACCCCGACGGCAACACCGTGACGGACCCGGACGAGCGCCGTCGACTCGAGGAGTTCGTGATCCCGCCGGCGTGGAACGACGTCTGGATCTCCCCGTACGAGAACGGCCACATCCTGGCGACGGGCACGGACGGTGCGGGGCGCCGCCAGTACATGTACCACCCGTCATGGCGTGAACGGATGGACCGGATCAAGTACGACCGTGCGCTGGCACTGGCGGAGTCCCTGCCGGTCGCCCGCCGCGGTGTCACGCAGGACCTCCGTCGCCCCGAGCCGGACCGCCGCCGTGCGCTGGCCGCAGCGTTCCGCATGCTCGACCAGGGGTCCCTCCGGGTCGGGTCCGAGCGGTACGCCACCGAGCACGGCAGTCGGGGGCTGTCCACGCTGCTGTGCGCGCACGCCCACGTGTCGGGTGACGACATCGAACTCGACTTCCCCGGCAAGAGCGGGCAGGAGTGGTCGTCGTCGATCCACGACCACGACCTGGCGCGGGTCATCGCCGGCATGAAGCGTCGCGGGCCCAACGCGCGGTTGCTCTCGTTCCGCGAGCGTCGCGGTGCGGAGTGGGAGCCGCTCTCCGCCGAGGACATCAACGCCTACGTGAAGGAACGTGCGGGCGACGAGTTCACCGCGAAGGACTTCCGGACCCTGCACGGGACGGTCGCGGCCGCGGTCGACCTGGCGAAGACCGGACCGCAGTCGTCCCAGGCCAAGCGGAAGAAGGCCGTCTCGCACGCGGTGAAGGCCGCCAGCGACGAGCTCGGCAACACCCCGACGGTGTGCCGACAGAGCTACATCGACCCCCGGTTGCTCGACGCGTACGACCACGGGGAGACCATCGATCCGAACCGCCTGGCGTCCGCCGAGGCCGAGGTCCGGGCACTGCTCTACCGACAATGACCCGGGGGCCGTCCGGATGACGTAGCGTTGGTCGACGTGCCGGACCACCCCCACACGGCACGGAAGGACCCACAACAGTCGTGACCGACGAGTGCATCCACGGATTCCCCACCGAGCTCTGCGACATCTGCGCACCCCGGCAGCGCGAGGCGTCGGAGATCCCAGCCACCCCGGCACCCCGCCGGACCCGCATCACCACCAACCTGCGCGTCGACCCGCCGGCCTCCGGGCCCGGGACGTCGCTCCGGTCGCCGACGTCGCTCCGTTCGTCGTCCGCCGACCTGCCCGAAGCACGTGAGTTCGCAGCGCTCCGCGCCCACCACGTCACCCACATCGACAACCTCGACGGCATCGTCGGCGCCGGCGCGATCCTGGCGTCCGACCAGGCCGAGCCGGTCGTGGACGTCAGTTCCGCCGACACCCGCGCCGCCCGCGCCGAGGCCGAGGCGCCCGACGGCTCCTCGATCGCCGGTCACGTGCCGTTCACGCTGTCGCCCGACGCCACCCGCTGGGACGAGCTCCGCACGGGCGCCGAGGGTGAACGCTGGTCGGACGCCGCCCGCCGCACCCGGGCGATCGACTACGTCGTGCTCGTCGTACCGGTCTCCGCGTTCGGTGCATCCGTGATCGTCGCCGACCAGGACGCCGACGCCGACGACGTCCGGTTCGCCGTCGGTCCCGACGCCGGCACGAACCTGATCCGTCGCACCGACTTCACGGACCCGGAGATGCACGGCCTCGAGCTGCTCGCCGGACCGAGCGTGCCGTTCACGTCCGTCGCGGTCATCGGCGTCCCGAACGACAAGGCCCGGCAGACCGTCCGCGCCGTGCTCGCTGACCACGGTGGACACGCTCCGCGAGTGGCCGTGTTCCCGCCGTGGTTCGTGCCCCCGGTGACCGCCGAGTGACGGTCTCCTGACCCGTGTCGACGCACCCTCCGGACCCCGTCCGGAGGGTGCTCCGCGTTGCGGGGCCGAGCCGGGCCTCCAGGCCGTCCGATCCGCGTGGATCCGGGCAAGCGAGCCGGCGGGACACGCCCGGCAATTCGCGACACGCCCGGGTTGCACGTGGGCCAGGGCTATGCGAGACTTGTCCGGTTCCGAATTCCCCGTGGGTGTACGCCCACAGGATCACTGCTCTGGCAGTGCACAACCCCCTTGTTCAGCAGGGCTGGGTTGGGCCGCAGGCAGCAGAACACGACTCCCCGAAGGGTGACGGACGCGGTGTACCACTGCTGCGCCCGGAGCACGAGGCAGTCGATTGCCCACGCTGGACGGCCACGGTCGCCCGCGAGGTTGACAGGTGAACAGCGGTCATCCCCAGTGGATGCGGCCGGTTGGTTCAGGAAAACAGCACGGTCCGCAGGAATGCGGAACCGAGCGGCGTCAGGCGGCCAGAGGGTGCGCGGCGCAGAGAGGACAAGAGACACATGGCGGGACAGAAGATCCGCATCCGGCTCAAGTCGTATGACCACGAGGTCATCGACACGTCGGCCCGGAAGATCGTCGACACGGTGACCCGTGCCGGTGCAACCGTGGTCGGCCCGGTGCCGCTCCCCACCGAGAAGAACGTGATCGCAGTGATCCGTTCCCCTCACAAGTACAAGGACTCGCGCGAGCACTTCGAGAAGCGCACGCACAAGCGGGTCATCGACATCGTCGACCCGACGCCGAAGGCCGTGGACTCGCTCATGCGACTCGACCTGCCGGCAGACGTCAACATCGAGATCAAGCTGTAAGGGGGCTGACCAATGGCGAACTCAACCAAGACCGTCAAGGGCCTCCTCGGCAAGAAGCTCGGGATGACCCAGGTGTGGGACGAGAACAACAAGTTCATCCCCGTCACCGTCATCGAGGTCGGCCCGAACGTGGTCACCCAGATCCGCAACGCTGAGCGCGACGGCTACGAGGCGATCCAGATCGCCGCCGGTGCCATCGACCCGCGCAAGGTCAACAAGCCGGCCGCTGGCCACTTCGAGGCCGCTGGCGTGACCCCGCGTCGCACCCTCACCGAGATCCGTACCAACGACTCCGCTGAGTACACGCTCGGCCAGGAGCTCACCGTGGACGGCACGTTCACGGCGGGCCAGAAGGTCGACGTCGTCGGTACCTCCAAGGGCAAGGGCTTCGCCGGTGTCATGAAGCGCCACGGCTTCCACGGCGTCGGCGCCTCGCACGGTGCGCACCGCAACCACCGCAAGCCCGGCTCGATCGGTGCTTCCTCGACCCCGTCGCGCGTCTTCAAGGGCATGCGCATGGCTGGTCGTATGGGTGGCGACCGCGTGACCGTCCTCAACCTCACGGTGCACGCCGTCGACGCCGAGAAGGGTCTGCTGCTCGTCAAGGGCGCCGTCCCCGGTGCTCGTGGCCGCTCCGTCTTCGTCCGCACCGCCGTGAAGGGTAAGTGATCATGGCCACCACGACCGCAACCACGATCGACGTCCTCGACGCATCGGGTGCCAAGTCCGGCACCGTCGAGCTCCCCGCAGCTCTCTTCGACGTCGAGACCAACGTCCCGCTGATCCACCAGGTCGTCACCGCGCAGCTCGCAGCCGCGCGTCAGGGCACCCACAAGACCAAGAACCGTGGCGAAGTCCGCGGTGCCGGTCGCAAGCCGTTCAAGCAGAAGGGCACCGGCCGCGCCCGTCAGGGTTCCGTCCGTGCTCCGGAGCACACCGGCGGTGGCGTCGTCCACGGACCGACCCCGCGCGACTACTCGCAGCGCACCCCGAAGAAGATGATCGCCGCTGCTCTGCTCGGCTCGCTCTCGGACCGCGCCCGCGGTGGCCGCATCTCCGCTGTGGAGGGCTTCGTCGCGGCTGAACTGCCGTCGACCAAGACCGCCCGCACGCTCCTCGAGAAGGTCGCGCCCGTCAAGAACGTGCTCGTCGTGCTCGAGACGGACGACGAGCTGACGCTCAAGTCGATCCGCAACCTGTCGAACGTCCACGCGCTCTCGTACGGCCAGCTCAACGCCTACGACGTGCTGCGTTCGGACGCCGTCGTCTTCAGCAAGAGCGCCCTCGACGCCTTCATCGCGTCGAAGACCGCGAAGGAGATCACCGCATGAGCGGCTTCAACAAGGACCCGCGCGACGTCATCATCTCGCCGGTCGTCTCGGAGAAGAGCTACGCGCTCATCGACCAGGGCAAGTACACGTTCATCGTGGACCCCCGCTCGAACAAGACCGAGATCAAGCTCGCCATCGAGAAGATCTTCGACGTCAAGGTCGCGAGCATCAACACGCTGAACCGCCCGGGCAAGACCCGTCGCACCAAGTTCGGTCTCGGCAAGCGCAAGGACACCAAGCGCGCCATCGTGACGCTCAAGTCCGGTTCGATCGACATCTTCACGGCTGTCGGCTGAGGACCAGAGGGATAAATCATGGCTATTCGTAACTACAAGCCGACGACCCCCGGTCGTCGCGGCTCGTCGGTCGCCGACTTCGCTGAGATCACCCGTTCGACTCCGGAGAAGTCACTGCTTCGTCCGCTGCCGAAGACCGGTGGTCGCAACAGCTCCGGCCGTATCACCACGCGTCACATCGGTGGTGGCCACAAGCGCCAGTACCGCGTGATCGACTTCCGTCGCTCCGACAAGGACGGCGTCGACGCCAAGGTCGCGCACATCGAGTACGACCCCAACCGCACTGCGCGCATCGCGCTCCTGCACTACGTGGACGGCACGAAGCGGTACATCATCGCGCCGAACAAGCTGAAGCAGGGCGACGTCATCGAGCAGGGCCCCGGCGCCGACATCAAGCCCGGCAACAACCTGCCGCTGCGCAACATCCCCGTGGGTACCGTCGTGCACGCCATCGAGCTCCGCCCCGGTGGCGGCGCCAAGATGGCTCGCTCCGCCGGCGCCTCGGTGCGTCTCGTCGCCAAGGACGGCCCCTACGCGCAGCTCCGTCTGCCGTCGGGCGAGGTCCGCAACGTCGACGCACGCTGCCGCGCCACCATCGGCGAGGTCGGCAACGCCGAGCAGTCGAACATCAACTGGGGCAAGGCCGGCCGCATGCGCTGGAAGGGCGTCCGCCCGACCGTCCGTGGTGTCGCCATGAACCCGGTCGACCACCCGCACGGTGGTGGTGAGGGCAAGACGTCCGGTGGTCGTCACCCGGTCAGCCCCTGGGGCCAGTCCGAGGGCCGTACGCGCAAGCCGAACAAGCCGAGCGACAAGCTCATCGTCCGTCGCCGTAACGCCGGCAAGAAGCGCAAGTAGGAGTTCAGAAGATGCCACGCAGTCTGAAGAAGGGCCCCTTCGTCGACGAGCACCTGCTCCGCAAGGTCGTCACGCAGAACGAGGCCAACACCAAGAACGTGATCCGTACGTGGTCGCGTCGGTCGATGATCGTCCCGAACATGCTCGGGCACACGATCGCCGTCCACGACGGCCGCAAGCACATCCCGGTGTTCGTCACCGAGTCGATGGTCGGTCACAAGCTCGGCGAGTTCGCGCCGACCCGCACCTTCCGTGGTCACGTGAAGGACGACAAGAAGGGCCGTCGCCGCTGAGGCGGCGACGCAGAGGAGGAACGAAATGGTGGAGTCGATCGCACGCGTGCGACACATCCGCGTCACGCCTCAGAAGGCCCGTCGCGTCATCGAGCTGATCCGCGGCAAGCAGGCCCACGAGGCCCTCGCCATCCTGAAGTTCGCCCCCCAGGGCGCTTCGGAGCCCGTGTACAAGCTGGTCGCCTCGGCGATCGCGAACGCACGGGTCAAGGCGGACTCGACGAACAGCTTCCTCGACGAGCGCGACCTCTACGTGAGCCGCGTCTTCGTCGACGAGGGCACGACCCTGAAGCGGTTCCAGCCGCGCGCCCAGGGCCGCGCCTTCCGCATCAACAAGCGCACCAGCCACATCACGGTCGTCCTCGCGACGCCCGACGAGGCCGAGGTTGCCGCGACGAGCAAGAAGGCGAGCAAGTAATGGGCCAGAAGGTCAACCCGTACGGCTTCCGTCTCGGGATCACGACGGACCACGTCTCGCACTGGTTCACCGACAGCAAGAAGGCCGGTCAGCGTTACGCCGACTACGTGGCCGAGGACATCAAGGTGCGCGAGTACCTGAAGAAGACCCTCGACCGCGCCGGCGTCGCACGCATCGAGCTCGAGCGCACCCGTGACCGTGTCCGCGTGGACATCCACACGGCTCGTCCGGGCATCGTCATCGGCCGCCGCGGCGCCGAGGCGGAGCGCGTTCGCGGTGAGCTCGAGAAGCTCACCAAGAAGCAGATCCAGCTGAACATCCTCGAGGTCAAGAACCCCGAGACCGAGGCCCAGCTCGTCGCGCAGGGCATCGCCGAGCAGCTCTCCGCTCGTGTCGCGTTCCGTCGCGCCATGCGCAAGGGCCTGCAGGGTGCACAGCGCGCCGGCGCCAAGGGTGTCCGCATCCAGGTGTCGGGTCGTCTCGGCGGCGCCGAGATGTCGCGTTCGGAGTTCTACCGCGAAGGCCGTGTGCCGCTGCACACCCTCCGCGCGAACATCGACTACGGCTTCTACGAGGCTCGGACCACGTTCGGCCGCATCGGCGTGAAGGTCTGGATCTACAAGGGCGACATCACGAACAAGGAGCTCGCTCGCGAGCAGGCGAACCAGCGTTCGTCGCGCCCGGAGCGTCGTGGCGGCCCGCGCGGTGAGCGTGGCGACCGTGGCGGCGACCGTCGTGGCGGCGACCGCGGTGACCGTCGTCCGCAGCAGGCCCCGCAGGACGCGCCGGCCGGCGCAGGAGTTGAGGCGTAACCATGCTTATTCCCCGTCGAGTCAAGCACCGCAAGCAGCACCACCCGAAGCGTTCGGGTCAGGCCACCGGTGGTACCAAGGTCAGCTTCGGCGACTACGGCATCCAGGCCCTCACCCCGGCGTACGTGACCAACCGTCAGATCGAGTCCGCTCGTATCGCCATGACGCGTCACATCAAGCGTGGTGGCAAGGTCTGGATCAACATCTACCCGGACCGTCCGCTGACCAAGAAGCCCGCCGAGACCCGCATGGGTTCCGGTAAGGGTTCGCCCGAGTGGTGGGTCGCGAACGTGAAGCCGGGCCGGGTGCTCTTCGAGCTCTCCGGCGTCAGCGAGGAGATCGCCCGTGAGGCGTTGACTCGTGCAATCCACAAGCTGCCCCTCAAGGCACGCATCATCAAGCGCGAGGAGGGCGACGCATAATGGCGATCGGTTCCAAGGAGCTCCGTCCGACGGAGCTCGACACGTTCGAGAACGAGCGTCTCGCTGACGAGCTGAAGAAGGCCAAGGAGGAACTCTTCAACCTCCGCTTCCAGTCGGCCACCGGCCAGCTGGAGAGCCACGGTCGTCTCCGTGCCGTCAAGCGCGACATCGCCCGCATCTACACCGTCCTCCGCGAGCGCGAGCTCGGCATCCGTGCCACTCCCGCGCCCGTCGAGACCGCCCCCAAGGCCAAGAAGACGACGAAGAAGGCTGACAAGCCGGCCGAGTCGACCGAGGCCGAGACCGCCGAGGAGAAGTAATGGCGAACGAAGAGAAGAACTCCGCCGCCCTCACTCGCGGCTACCGCAAGACGCGTCGCGGCTACGTGACGAGCGACAAGATGGACAAGACCATCGTGGTCGAGGTCGAGGACCGCGTGAAGCACGCGCTCTACGGCAAGATCATCCGTCGTACGTCCAAGGTGAAGGCCCACGACGAGCTCGGCACCGCTGGTGTCGGCGACCTCGTCGTGATCAGCGAGACCCGTCCCCTCAGCGCCTCCAAGCGCTGGCGCCTGGTCGAGATCCTCGAGAAGGCCAAGTAGGCCTCGGCCTGCTTCGGAATAGGAGACAGCAGTGATTCAGCAGGAATCCCGCCTGAAGGTCGCCGACAACACGGGTGCCAAGGAGATCTTGACCATCCGCGTGCTCGGTGGCTCGGGTCGTCGCTACGCCGGCCTCGGTGACGTCATCGTCGCCACGGTGAAGGACGCCATCCCCGGCGGCAACGTGAAGAAGGGTGACGTCGTCAAGGCGGTCATCGTTCGCACCAAGAAGGAGACCCGTCGTCAGGACGGCTCCTACATCAAGTTCGACGAGAACGCGGCAGTGATCCTCAAGGCCGACGGCGACCCGCGCGGTACGCGCATCTTCGGTCCGGTCGGTCGCGAGCTCCGTGACAAGAAGTTCATGAAGATCATCTCGCTCGCGCCGGAGGTGCTGTAAGCCATGGCGAACATCAAGAAGGGTGACCTCGTCCAGGTCATCACGGGCGCGACGCAGGAGCGTGGCGGCGACCGTGGCAAGCAGGGCAAGGTCATCGAGGTCCTCAAGGACAAGAACCGCGTCGTCGTCGAGGGCGTGAACTTCGTCACGAAGCACGTCCGCGTCGGTCAGACGCAGCGTGGTTCGAAGACGGGTGGCATCGAGCAGCACGAAGCCTCGATCCACGTCTCGAACGTCGCACTCGTCGACCCGAAGACGAAGAAGCCGACGCGTGTCGGCTTCCGCACCGAAGAGGTGGAGAAGGACGGCGTCAAGAAGACCGTCCGTGTCCGCTACGCGAAGAAGTCTGGTGAGAAGCTCTGATGACTGACACGACTGCTGCGCCCGCTGGCAAGATCCAGCCGCGCCTCAAGCAGAAGTACCTGGCCGAGATCAAGACGGCCCTCACCGAGCAGTTCGGTTACGCGAACGTCAACCAGGTCCCCGGCCTGGTCAAGGTCGTCGTGAACACCGGTGTCGGCGAGGCCGCTCGTGACTCCAAGATCATCGAGGGGGCCATCAAGGACCTCACGGCGATCACGGGTCAGAAGCCCCAGGTCAACATCGCCCGCAAGTCCATCGCACAGTTCAAGCTGCGCGAGGGTCAGGCCATCGGCGCGCACGTCACCCTCCGTGGTGACCGCGCGTGGGAGTTCCTGGACCGCCTGGTGACGCTCGCACTGCCCCGCATCCGCGACTTCCGCGGTCTCAGCGACAAGCAGTTCGACGGCAACGGCAACTACACGTTCGGTCTCACGGAGCAGTCCGTGTTCCACGAGATCGACCAGGACCGCATCGACCGTGTCCGCGGCTTCGACATCACTGTCGTCACCACCGCGAAGACGGACGACGAGGGACGCGCGCTGCTCCGCCAGCTCGGCTTCCCGTTCCGCTCCAACGAGCAGACGGTCTAAACTACTTCGGGCGGTGCGGGCCGGAGGATTCACGTCCTCCGGCCCGCACGCACGAACACACCGATCTCGGGGAACCGCCCCGGGATCACTCGATCGCTCAGGTCGGCATTCGTGGAACGGGTGTCGAAACCAGGCGAGAAATGGACGAACATCATGACGATGACCGATCCGGTCGCAGACATGCTGACCAGATTGCGGAACGCGAACTCCGCGCACCACGACGCAGTCGCGCTCCCGAGCTCCAAGCTCAAGAAGAACATCGCCGACATCCTCAAGCGTGAGGGCTACATCAGCGAGTGGAAGGTGGAGGACGCCCGAGTCGGGCAGACCCTCACCATCGACCTGAAGTACGGCCCCGAGCGCGAGCGTTCGATCGCCGGCATCAAGCGCGTCTCGAAGCCGGGCCTCCGGGTCTACGCGAAGTCGACGGAGATCCCCCAGGTCCTCGGTGGCCTCGGCGTGGCGATCCTCTCGACCTCCTCCGGCCTCCTGACCGACCGCGAAGCCGAGCAGAAGGGCGTGGGTGGGGAAGTCCTCGCCTACGTGTGGTGATCGACAATGTCACGAATCGGACGTCTCCCCATCGACATCCCCGCCGGCGTCACCGTCTCCGTTGACGGTCAGAACGTGGCGGTCAAGGGCCCGAAGGGCGAGCTCGCGCTCGTCATCGCGGAGCCCATCCAGGCCAAGGTCGAGGAGAACCAGGTCCTCGTCACCCGTCCGGACGACGAGCGCGAGTCGCGTTCGCTCCACGGACTGACCCGGACCCTCATCGCCAACAACATCATCGGCGTGACCCAGGGCTACACCAAGGGCCTCGAGGTCGTCGGCACCGGTTACCGTGTCGCGGCCAAGGGCTCGAACCTCGAGTTCGCCCTCGGGTACTCCCACTCGATCACGGTCGAGCCGCCGGCGGGCATCAGCTTCGCGGTGGAGGGCAACAACAAGGTCACCGTCGCCGGTATCGACAAGCAGGCTGTCGGCGAGGTCGCCGCGAACATCCGGAAGCTCCGGAAGCCCGAGCCCTACAAGGGCAAGGGTGTCCGTTACGCCGGCGAGAACGTGCGCCGCAAGGCCGGAAAGTCAGGTAAGTGATCATGGGACTCCTCAAGACACGAGGCAAGAGCAAGGCGGCCGCCAAGGCGCGTCGTCACAACCGTCTCCGCAAGAAGATCACCGGCACCGAGGCTCGTCCCCGTCTCGCCGTCACCCGCTCGTCGCGTCACGTGTTCGTGCAGGTCATCGACGACTCGAAGGGTCACACCCTCGCAAGCGCCTCGACGATGGAGGCAGACCTCCGCTCGTTCGACGGCGACAAGACCGCCAAGGCCCGTCGCGTCGGTGAGCTCCTCGCCGAGCGCGCGAAGTCGGCTGGCGTCGAGGCCGTGGTCTTCGACCGCGGTGGCAGCAAGTACGCCGGTCGCGTCGCCGCGATCGCCGATGGTGCCCGTGAAGGAGGGCTGAACCTGTGAGCGACAACGCGAACACCAACGAAGACGCCAAGACCGAGGCCGTCGAGGCCACGGAGACTGAGGCTGTCGAGACCACGGAGACCACCGAGGCGAGCACGGAGGCCACGGCCACCGACGCAACCGCCGAGGCGACCACCGAGGGTGCCAAGACCGGCAAGGAGGCGGAGGCACCTGCCGTCGCCGAGCGTCCGGTCGAGACCGCCGCGGGCTCCGCGTCCAACAACCGCGACTCCGCCGACAACCGTGGCCGTCGTGGTGGCGGTCGTGACCGTCAGCAGGGCCGCGACCGCAACAACCGCGGTGGCGACAGCCAGTTCCTCGAGCGCGTGGTGACCATCAACCGCGTCTCGAAGGTCGTCAAGGGTGGTCGTCGCTTCAGCTTCACGGCGCTCGTCGTCGTCGGTGACGGCAACGGCCTCGTGGGCGTCGGCTACGGCAAGGCCAAGGAGGTCCCCACGGCGATCTCCAAGGGTGTCGAAGAGGCGAAGAAGAACTTCTTCCGCGTCCCCCGCGTCGGCAACACGATCCCGCACCCGGTGCAGGGTGAAGCCGCCGCTGGCGTCGTCCTCCTGCGTCCGGCTGGCCCCGGTACCGGTGTCATCGCCGGTGGTCCGGTCCGCGCCGTGCTCGAGTGCGCCGGCATCCACGACGTCCTGAGCAAGTCGCTCGGCTCGTCGAACACCATCAACATCGTGCACGCGACCGTCGAGGCCCTGAAGCAGCTCGAGGAGCCCCGCGCCGTCGCGAGCCGTCGTGGCCTCGACGTCGAGCGGGTCGTCCCGGCCCGTCTGCTCCAGGCCGAGGCCGCAGCCCTGCGTGCCGCGACCGAGAAGGCAGGTGCGTGATGGCGATGCTGAAGATCACGCAGATCAAGTCCGTTATCAGCGAGAAGCAGTACCAGCGCGACACCCTGCGCAGCCTGGGCCTCAAGCGCATCGGCCGTTCGGTCGAGCGTGAGGACAACTCCCAGAACCGCGGGTACATCGCGACGGTGGCGCACCTCGTGAAGGTCGAGGAGGTCGACGCATGAGCGACGAGAAGAACGAGCGCGTGCAGGTGCTGAAGCTGCACCACCTCCGTCCTGCAGAGGGCGCCAAGAAGGACCGCACCCGTGTTGGTCGCGGTGAGGGCTCGAAGGGCAAGACCGCTGGGCGTGGTACCAAGGGCACGAAGGCCCGTTACCAGGTCCGGGTCGGCTTCGAGGGTGGGCAGATGCCGCTGCACATGCGCACCCCGAAGCTCCGCGGGTTCAAGAACCCGTTCCGGGTCGAGTACCAGGTCGTGAACCTGGACAAGATCTCGGAGCTCTACCCCGATGGTGGCGACGTCACCGTTGCGGGCCTGGTCGCCAAGGGCGCCGTCCGCAAGAACGAGAAGGTCAAGGTTCTCGGTCAGGGTGACATCACCGTGAAGATCACGGTCACGGTCGACAAGGTCTCGGCGTCCGCCGCCGAGAAGATCGTGGCTGCTGGCGGCACCGTCTCCCAGTAACCCCCGTCGGCGGCCCGTGCGTTTGCGCACGGGCCGCCGTTACGGTTTCCTTGACAGTGGCCGGCATCCGCCAGCCGGGTCGGCCCTGCCGACCGAAACCGGTCCGGCCGCGATCGACGGCCCCGGTCCCACAAGTTCGGAGTCATCGTGTTCAGAGCGGTCGCGCGCATCATGCGCACCCCTGATCTTCGCAAGAAGATCGGCTTCACCCTCGCGATCATCGCGCTGTTCCGTCTCGGGTCGTACATCCCGGCACCGTTCGTCGACTACGCCGCCGTGCAGAGCTGTCTCGCCAGCGCGTCGTCCTCCGGCGGTCTCTACGACCTCATCAACCTCTTCTCCGGCGGCGCGCTGCTGAAGCTCTCGGTCTTCGCGCTCGGCATCATGCCGTACATCACGTCGTCGATCATCGTGCAGCTCCTGCGTGTGGTCATCCCGCACTTCGACACCCTCTACAAGGAGGGCCAGTCGGGCCAGGCGAAGCTGACGCAGTACACGCGCTACCTCACGATCGCGCTCGGTGTCCTGCAGTCCACGACCCTGATCACGGTCGCCCGCTCCGGCGCCCTGTTCGGCACCAACGCCTCCGCGTCCTGCACGTCGATCATCTCGAACGACAGCTGGTACGCCATCATGCTGATGGTCGTCACGCTGACCGCCGGTACCGGCCTCATCATGTGGATGGGCGAGCTCGTCACCGAGCGCGGCATCGGCAACGGCATGTCGCTCCTGATCTTCACGTCGATCGCGGCGCAGTTCCCGTCGGCGCTCTGGGCGATCGAGCAGTCGCAGTCGTTCGAGCTCTTCCTGTTCGTGATCCTGGTCGGACTCGTGATCATGATGGCCGTCGTGTTCGTCGAGCAGTCACAGCGGCGGATCCCCGTGCAGTACGCCAAGCGCATGGTCGGGCGGCGGACGTACGGCGGCAACAACACCTACATCCCGATCAAGGTGAACATGGCCGGCGTCGTGCCCGTCATCTTCGCCTCGTCGCTGCTGTACCTGCCGGCCCTGATCGCGCAGTTCAACCAGCCCTCGGACGGCTCCGAGCCGGCCGCGTGGGTGACCTGGATCCAGAACAACCTGACCTCGGGTGACAACTGGTTCTACATGGTCCTGTACTTCCTGCTCATCGTCGGGTTCACGTACTTCTACGTGGCGATCACCTTCAACCCCGAAGAGGTCGCCGACAACATGAAGAAGTACGGCGGGTTCATCCCCGGCATCCGTGCCGGTCGTCCGACCGCCGAGTACCTCGACTACGTCCTCACCCGGGTGACGCTGCCCGGTTCGCTCTACCTCGGTCTCATCGCGCTCATCCCGCTGGCAGCACTGGCGCTGTTCGGCGCGAACCAGAACTTCCCGTTCGGTGGCGCGAGCATCCTCATCATCGTGGGTGTCGGTCTCGAGACCGTGAAGCAGATCGACTCGCAGCTGCAGCAGCGTCACTACGAAGGGCTTCTCCGTTGAGCGCACGTCTCATCATCGTCGGACCTCCCGGAGCCGGGAAGGGCACCCAGGCCGGCCGCATCGCCGACTCCTTCGGGATCCCCGCGATCTCGACCGGGGACATCTTCCGCAAGAACGTGGCAGAGGGCACGCCCCTCGGTGTGCAGGCGAAGGCGATCATGGACGCCGGCGACTACGTGCCGGACTCCCTGACGAACGAGCTCGTGAAGTCCCGCCTGCAGGAGCCCGACGCCGAGCACGGCTTCCTGCTGGACGGCTACCCGCGCACGGTCGGTCAGGTCGAGTACCTCGACGCGCTGCTTGCTGAGCAGGGCACCGGGATCGACGCCGTCGTGCAGCTCGTCGCCGACCAGGACGAGCTCGTCGGTCGCCTGCTCAAGCGGGCCGAGGACCAGGGCCGCAGCGACGACAACGAGGAGACGGTCCGTCGTCGCCAGCAGGTCTACGCCGAGCAGACGGCGCCCATCGTGGCGGCGTACGGCGAGCGTGGCCTCGTCGTCGACGTCGACGGCCTCGGCGCCATCGACGAGGTCGGCGACCGCATCCAGACGGCACTGGCGGGCCGCGGGCTCTCCGCGACCGTCTGACCAGCGTGGTGCGGTTCAAGAAGCCCTCGATCTACAAGACCCCGGACGAGCTCCGGGCGATGGTCCGGCCGGGCCTGCTGACCGCCGAGGCGCTCGACGCCGTCCGTGCAGCGATCCGTCCGGGGATCACCACCGGTGAACTCGATGCGATCGCCGAGCGCACCATCCGTGACGGCGGGGGAGTCCCGAACTTCCAGCTCGTGCCCGGCTACCGCCACACGCTGTGCGTGTCGGTGAACGACGAGATCGTGCACGGGATCCCCGGTGAGCGCGTCCTCGCGCCCGGCGACATCGTGTCGGTGGACGCCGGCGCCGAGGTCGACGGCTGGAACGGCGACAGCGCGTTCACGACCGTCGTGCCCGGCGGCGACGCAGCGGTCGCCGCAGCCCGTCAGACGCTCTGCGACACGACCGAGCGGTCGCTCTGGCACGGCATCGCCGCGCTCGCCCACGCGAAGAACCTGCACGAGGTCGGCTCGGCCGTGGAGGACGCGATCGACGAGACCGGCGCGTGGGGCATCGTCGAGGACTACACCGGCCACGGCATCGGCCGGTCGATGCACGAGGAACCGCCGGTCTTCAACTACCGCGTGCGCGGTGCCGGACCTGCCGTCAAGCCGGGGCTGGTGGTCGCCATCGAGCCCATGGTCACGGCCGGCGCGATCGACAGCTCGACGGACGACGACGAGTGGACGGTCCGGACACTCGACGGCTCCGACGCCGCGCACTGGGAGCACAGCGTCGCGGTGCACGCGGCCGGCATCTGGGTGCTCACGGCCGCCGACGGCGGCGCTCGGGGCCTGGCCCCGCTGGGTGTGACGCCCGTCCCGATCCCGTAGGACGGGCCTCCAGTCCGCACGCGGTGCCCACGCTGGGCGTCTCCGCACGATGCGACGGCCAGGAGGCCCGGCTGGCGTCCGCCGCGTCGACGACGTCGCGTGGACCCGCCCGACCACCGCCGGGCGCACGCGCCGTGGCGTCCCGTCAGTTGCCGACGGAGCAGGTCTCCTCGGAGGCGCTCTGCCCGGTGATCGACGAGGGCAGCGGCGTCGCCGACGCGGTCGGCGTCCGCGTGGCGGTCGGGCTCGACGTCGCCGACGGTGTGCCGGCGGACGAGGTCCCGGACGAACCCGAGGTGCCGGACGGCCCCGAGGAGCCGGACGACCCGGTGCTGCTCGACGTCCCGCCGCTCGACGGCGACTCCTCGGAGGCGCGACCGGTGCTCGAGTCGCTCAGCGACGACCGGACGTCGTTCTGCAGCGCCACGTTCAGGGTGTGGGCCGTCTCCTGGTCGACGATCACGCGGGCGCTGTCGGCGGGGTCGTCGGCCACCGGGTACTGCACGAAGAGCATGTTGGCCGTGCTCATCCCGCGCAGCGCCGCGGCGAGCTTGACCAGGGTGCCCGTCTGGGCCAGGCCGTCGGACAGCGTCATGTTGGACAGGGCGGCGCCGGCCAGCTTGTAGAGCGTGATCGGGTTCGAGAGCGTGCCGTCCGAGGTGACCTTGCGGAGGAGCGCCGACAGGAACACCTGCTGCGAGCTGATGCGGGCGAGGTCGCTGCCGTCGCCGACCCCGTGGCGGGTGCGCAGGAAGGCCAGGGCGTCCGAGCCCTCGAGGGAGTGCGAGCCCGTCGTGAGGTGCAGGCCGGTGAACGTGTCGTCGATCGGCTCGGCGACGCAGACGTCCACGCCGCCTAGGGCGTTCGACATCTCGATCACGCCGTCGAAGGTGATGAGCCCGGCGTAGGGGATGCTCAGGCCGGTCAGGTTCTCGACCGTGTCCACGACGCAGGAGACACCGCCGTTGCCGAGCGCGGTGTTGAACATCGCCGAGGTGGACGCCGGGTAGGTCGTGCCGGTCGCGGGGTTCGTGCAGGCCGGGATGGGGACCATCAGGTCACGAGGGAAGCTGACCGCGGTGAGCTGCTGGTGGTCCGCCGAGATGTGGATGAGCATCGTGACGTCGTTGCGGGCGCCCTCGACGTCCTCGTCGGAGTCGAACTGGCCGACCCGGGTGTCGCTCCCGATGAGCAGGATGTTCGCTCCGCCCTTGATCGCCGAGATGTCGGCGGTCTTCGCGGTGCTCTGGTCGTCGGTGCTCAGCGCGACGGTCTGCGGCGCGGTGGCGAGCTGTGCCCCGGCGATCGCGGCGACGCTCGTGCCGCTGACGAGCAGGACGGCGACGGCGGACGCGACGACGGTGACGAGCGTGCCCCAACCCCGGCGACGGGCCTGCTTGCCGTGGCTGGCGAAGGGGCGTCGGGTGGCGTCGGGCACGTGTTCTCCGTTCGGTGGTCCGGCGCGATCTGCTGGTGCGACGGACGTGGCTGCGGAGCAAAACTACGGTTCGCGCGCATGTGTGCGCCCGGAGCGCGCCGTCAAACCACTGTGCAACGCTCAGGCACGGCCCCGGAAGCCCCAGACGTGGGGTGTTCCGCGTCCCCACTTGGCAATTGCGGGTTTACCACATAAGATCGATCTTTGGTGTGTCATGCCCTCTCGGGTGTGGCGACCGACCCGCAGACCGGTTCGGGGATCACACCTGTTCCACAACCAAGCGACAGTGAGGCTATGGCCAAGAAAGACGGCGTCATCGAGATCGAAGGCTCGGTGCTCGAAGCTCTGCCCAACGCGATGTTCCGCGTTGAGCTGACGAACGGACACAAGGTCCTCGCGCACATCTCCGGGAAGATGCGCCAGCACTACATCCGCATCCTCCCCGAGGACCGCGTGATCGTGGAGCTGAGCCCGTACGACCTGACCCGCGGCCGGATCGTCTACCGCTACAAGTGATCCGCGAGCTGGAAAGGAACGGCACGGCAATCCTGCCGAGCACGAAGCCAGCGAGCACGAGGAAAGAACCATGAAGGTCAACCCCAGCGTCAAGCCCATCTGCGAACACTGCCGTGTGATTCGCCGCAAGGGCCGCGTCATGGTGATCTGCAAGAGCAACCCGCGTCACAAGCAGCGCCAGGGCTAGTCCCGGGCGCGTGACCGGCGCTGACGGTGTCCATCGGACACCAGGCTGCTCGAGCACGACCCACAACTGAAGATCGACAACGCAGTACCAGAACCCGGTCGCACGACGACCGGGGGACACCTCGGGGCGGAGGCCCGAGCACCGGTACTGCGCCACACCTCCATCGACAACAGGAGCAGCCATCACATGGCACGTCTAGCAGGCGTCGACATCCCGCGCGAGAAGCGCGTGGAGATCGCACTCACGTACATCTACGGCGTCGGCCGTACCCGCGCCGTCCAGGCACTGACGGAGACCGGTATCTCCGGTGACATCCGCGTCAAGGACCTGACCGACGACCAGCTCGTCGCCCTCCGTGACTTCATCGAGGGCAACTTCAAGGTCGAGGGTGACCTCCGCCGTGAGGTCGCCGCCGACATCCGCCGCAAGGTCGAGATCGGCAGCTACGAGGGTCTTCGCCACCGTCGTGGTCTCCCGGTGCGCGGTCAGCGCACCAAGACCAACGCTCGTACCCGCAAGGGACCGAAGCGCACCGTGGCAGGCAAGAAGAAGGCTCGATAGGAGACCCCGATGGCTACCCCCAAGACTGCCGCGCGCAAGCCGCGCCGCAAGGAGAAGAAGAACGTCGCTGTGGGCCAGGCCCACATCAAGAGCACGTTCAACAACACGATCGTCAGCATCACCGACCCGTCGGGTGCCGTCCTCAGCTGGGCGTCCTCGGGTGCCGTGGGCTTCAAGGGTTCGCGCAAGTCGACGCCGTTCGCGGCGCAGCTCGCCGCCGAGTCCGCTGCGCGTCAGGCGCAGGAGCACGGCGTCAAGAAGGTCGACGTCTTCGTGAAGGGCCCGGGTTCGGGTCGCGAGACCGCGATCCGTTCCCTCCAGGCCGCTGGCCTCGAGGTCGGCTCGATCAACGACGTCACGCCGCAGGCGCACAACGGGTGCCGCCCGCCCAAGCGCCGTCGCGTCTGACGCGAGGAGCAACCGGCCGCGCCCTGCTCGTCCCCTGACCGGATCCGTTCCGGCGAGGGCGGGCAGGGCCCGCGGCCATTCCTGGTCGTTCGATCGCGCACGTGTGTGCGCGTGATCACAACTCAACAGACCCGTCGGGGCCCATGCGGCCCCGTCGTACCGCCAAGTGTCATATAGCGGACACTTCGCCGAAAGGAATCCCACAGTGCTCATTGCACAGCGCCCCACCCTGACCGAGGAGCCGATCTCCGAGCACCGCTCGCGCTTCGTCATCGAGCCGCTCGAGCCGGGCTTCGGTTACACCCTCGGCAACTCGCTGCGCCGCACGCTCCTCTCCTCGATCCCCGGCGCGGCTGTCACCAGCATCCGCATCGACGGCGTCCTCCACGAGTTCAGCACCGTTCCCGGTGTCAAGGAAGACGTCACCGAGATCATCCTCAACATCAAGAGCCTGGTCGTCTCCAGCGAGCACGACGAGCCCATCACGGCGTACCTGCGCAAGCAGGGTGCCGGTCAGGTCACCGCAGCGGACATCTCCGCTCCGGCCGGCGTCGAGATCCACAACCCGGAACTCGTCATCGCGACCCTGAACGACACCGCGCGCTTCGAGCTCGAGCTCACGATCGAGCGTGGCCGTGGCTACGTCTCGGCGACGCAGAACCGTTCCGAGTTCAGCGAAGCCGGTCAGATCCCGATCGACTCGATCTACTCGCCCGTCCTGAAGGTCACCTACCGCGTCGAGGCGACGCGTGCCGGTGAGCGCACGGACTTCGACCGCCTGGTCGTCGACGTCGAAGCGAAGCCGGCCATCACGCCGCGCGACGCCATCGCGTCGGCTGGTCGCACGCTGGTCGAGCTGTTCGGGCTCGCTCGCGAGCTCAACACGGCGGCAGAGGGCATCGAGATCGGCCCCGCGCCGGTCGACGCCGTGCTCTCGAACGAACTGCAGACCCCGATCGAGGACCTCGACCTGTCGGTCCGCAGCTACAACTGCCTGAAGCGGGAGGGCATCAACACGGTGTCCGAGCTCGTCGCCCTGTCGGAGACGCAGCTCATGAACATCCGCAACTTCGGTCAGAAGTCGGTGGACGAGGTCAAGGACAAGCTCACCGAGCTCGGCCTGTCCCTCAAGGACACCGTCCCCGGATTCGACGGCGCCCACTTCTACAGCGGGTACGACGAGGACGAGTCCAACAACTGACCTCGCGCTCACGCGCAAGCGCGCTGACACCGCGCGCACCACTTTCACCACTGGAGAACTGACATGCCGAAGCCCACCAAGGGCCCCCGCCTCGGTGGCGGTCCCGCCCACGAGCGCCTGCTCCTGAGCAACCTCGCCAACGCCCTCTTCACGCACGGTCGCATCACGACCACCGAGACGAAGGCCAAGCGCCTCCGCCCGGTCGCCGAGCGTCTCATCACGTTCGCGAAGCGCGGCGACCTGCACGCGCGTCGTCGTGTGATCAGCATCCTGCGCGACAAGTCCGTCGTGCACACGCTGTTCACCGAGATCGCCCCCCAGGTCGAGGACCGCCAGGGCGGTTACACCCGCATCACGAAGCTCGGCTTCCGCAAGGGCGACAACGCCCCGCTGGCGTCGATCGAGCTCGTCCTCGAGCCCGTCTCGAGCACGCCCGCTCCGGTCAAGCGCAACTCGGCTCCGGCCGCTGCTGCCGCCCCGGTCGACGAGCCCGCCGCTGACGAGACCACCGAGGAGGCCCCGGTCGAGGAGACCGAGACCACCGAGGAGTCCGCCCCGGTCGAGACCGAGTCCGAGACCGAGGCTGCTGCCGAGGTCGAGGCCGACGCCGCCGAGAAGTCGGACGACGCCGACACCAAGTAGTCCGGTGCCCTCCGGGGCGCTGCACCACCACGAGGAAGCCCCCGCGACCCAGGTCGCGGGGGCTTCCTCGCGTCCGAGGCTGGTCGTGCACACCGACTGCTCGGCGTACCGTCACGGGCCGGGTGCGACGGAAGGAAGTCATGGCGTTCCAGCACGTTGCGGGTCTGGGGACGAGGGTCTGGCGGTGGAGCCGGACCTCGGGCACACAGCCGCGCCTGCTGCACGCCGGCAAGGCCGCCGCTGCTGCAGTCATCGCCTGGCTCGTGGCGCAGCACATCCCGGGCGTCGCGGCCGAGTACCCGTACTACGCACCACTCGGCGCCGTCGTCGCGATGCAGACCACGGTGTTCGCGGGCATCCGGAGCGGCGTGCAGACCCTGGTCGGGATCGCCCTCGGCATCCTCATCGCCGCGTTCACGATGTGGGTCGGCGACCCCGGCTTCCTCGCGATCGCGCTGGCGGTCGGCGTCGGGGTGCTCGTCGGCGGGTTCCGCGTGCTGGGCGAGGGCAGCTCGTGGGTGTCCACCGCGGCGCTCTTCGTCCTGCTGGTCGGCGGCGCGCACGCCGAGGGCTACTCGCTCGGGTACCTCGTGCAGATGGCCGTGGGCGTCGTGGTCGGGCTGCTGGTCAACTTCCTGGTGTTCCCGCCGCTGCACTTCTGGGACGCCGAACACCGCATCGACGCGGTGAACGGCGTGCTGGCGGACCACCTCGACGGGCTGGCAGCCGTGCTCGAGGAGGGCAAGCGCGACGAGAAGGCGTGGGACCACCAGCAGGACCGCCTGGACCGTGCGATCGCGGACGTCCGGTCACGGGTGGCGATTGCGCACGAGAGCCGTCGGCTCAACCCCCGCGGTGCCCTGCGCGGGTCGCGAGCACGGCTCCAGAAGGACGGCGGACGCTTCCGCGCACTGGAGCGGGTCGCCTGGTACACGACCGACCTGACCGAGCTCGTCGCACGCTCCGGCCCGGTGTCCGAGGGCGTCGGGCGTCCGGACCCCGCGTTCGCCACCCCCATCGCCGAGGCACTGCGGAAGATCGCGAGCACGATCCGCGGCGACTCCCCGGAGGACCAGGCCGAAGAGGCCATCGCACGACTCGAGAGCGCGCTCGACGCATCGCGCGAGAACCCCTCGCACGTCGCGGTCACCTCGGCCGCGCTCGTCGCCCTGCGCGGGATCGTCGAGTCCGAGCGACGCGCCACCGACGACCTCGACACCCGGACCGGTCCGTCGGCGTTCGGCCGTCCGCGCGGCTGAGCGGCCGGCCCGTCCGTGGTCGTCCGTAGACTCGCCCCGTGACCGACCGCCCCCGCATCGCCGTCCTCGGTCCGATCACGGTGGACGACGCCCACGGCGCTCCGACCGCGGTGCCGGGGGCCCTCGCCCGGGCGTTCCTGACCGCGCTCGTGCTCGCACGCGGCAACGCGCTGACGAGCGAGTCCCTGATCGAGGACCTGTGGCCGGACGAACGACCGCGCGGTGCGCGAGCTGCACTGCAGGCGCTCGTCTCGCGGCTGCGTCGGGGAGTCGCGGACGGCATCGTCGTGTCCACGAGCACCGGGTACGCGCTCGGTGGCGGTCCGGACGACGTCGACCTGCTCCGAGCCGAACGAGCACTCGGCAACGGTGACCGGGCGGCCGTGTCCGCCGCACTCGATCTCTGGCGCGGTGACCCCGGGGCGGACGTCGACGGCGAGTCGGGCACGGCGCTGGCCGACCGGGCGAACGCCGCCCGCCGCGGGCTCCGACGGGCACTCGGCACCGCCCTGTCCGACGACGGACACGCGGACGAGGCGGCCGAGGTGTGGGCAGCCGAGTCGCTCGCGAATCCCTTCGACGAGGTCGCAGCAGCCGGGGCGATGCGCTCCCTCGCCGCAGTGGGGCGCACGGCTGAGGCGCTCGCGGTGTTCGCCGCGCACCGGGACCGTCTCGCCGACGAACTCGGCGCCGACCCGTCGGCGGACCTCGTCCGCCTGAACGCCGACCTGCTCCGCCGGTCCGACGTGTCCGTCGGCATCGCGCGCCGCACCGGGCTGCGGGCAGCGCCGAACGCGCTGGTCGGGCGACAGGACGACCTCGCCGTCGTGGGCGACCTGCTCTCGAGGAGCCGGCTGGTCACGATCCTCGGTGCAGGCGGACTCGGCAAGACCCGCCTCGCGCAAGCGGTCGCAGCTGCCCTTCCGCCGACGACCGGGGTCGTGGTCTTCGAGCTCGCGCCGCTCACCACGGCGGAGGACATCGTCCCCGCCCTCGCCGCGCTGCTCGGGATCGCGGAGTTCCGATCGGCACGGTCGCTCCGGGACGCGGTCGCCGCGGACCTCGGATCGCGCGTCGCCCACGCCTTGGCCGACGGTCCCACCGTGCTCGTCCTCGACAACTGCGAGCACCTGGTCGCCGAGGTCGCGACCTTCGCAGCAGACCTGCTCGCGACGGTGCCGCAGCTCCGGATCCTCACGACCTCGCGGGCACCGCTGGCGATCGCCGGTGAGGTCGTGGCCCCGCTGGCACCCTTGCCGGTCGCCGCGGACGGTGCCGCCGTGCGCCTGTTCACCGAGCGGGCGCGGGCGGCGCGTCCGGGTGCCGTACTGCCCGTGGACGCCGTCCGCCGGATCTGCACGCGGCTGGACGGATCACCCCTGGCGATCGAACTCGCGGCCGCACGGATCCGCGGCATGAGCACCGACGAGATCGAGCGTCGGCTCGACGACCGGTTCGCGCTGCTCCGCGGCGGTGACCGGAGTGCTCCCGAGCGGCACCGCACGCTGCTCGCGGTGATCGAGTGGAGCTGGCGGTTGCTGAACGACGGTGCGCAGGACCTGCTGACCCGTCTCGCGCTGTTCCCGGACGGGCTGGCGGTCGACGCCGTCGAGTCGGTGACGCTGCCCGAACGTCGCGGAGCGACGCTCGACGACCTCGCCGAGCTGGTCGAGCAGTCCCTCGTGCAACTGGTCGAGCACGAGGGCGAACCGGTGCGGTACCGCCTGCTCGAGACGGTCCGCGAGTTCGGTGCCGCACGGCTCCGGGATGCCGGCGCCACCGAGGACGTGCGGTCCGCCATGATCCGATGGGGTCGCGGTTTCACCGCCGCCCGCAACCTGCTGACCATCACGGGTGAGCCGCAGCTCGAGTGCTTCCGGCAGGTCGGACGCGAGGCGGACAACCTCATCACGCTGTTGCGCTGGAGCCTGGGCGCCGGTGACGCGTCCGCGGTCGCGCACCTCTTCGCCGCGCTCGCCGGGTACTGGTCGCTCCGAGGCGCGCACGGCGAGGTCGTCGCCCTCGGTCCGGACGTCGTGCCGCTGCTGGGCGGCACCGTCCCAGCGCCGGAGGACCGCACCGCCGTTGTGGTGGGCCTCGTCGTCGCCGGGGCGTCTGCTGCGTTCGGCGACCGGCGGACGGCCGCCCTCGCAGTGTCGGCCCTGCGGCGGGTGTTCGCCGGCGGCAGCACCGGGTACGCGGTCCTCGACGCGCAGGCCGCGCTGGTGCTGACCCTCGGCCGGCCTGCCGACGGCAGTGCCCTGCTGGCCCGCCTGCGCGAGGACCCGGAGCCCGGGGTGGCGTGCCTGGCGAACATGCTCAGTGCGCCGTTGGCCGAGAACGACGGCGACACGGCCGTCGCCCTGCGGTACGCCCACCGCGCCGAGGCACTCGCACGGATCAGCAACGACGCGTGGACCTCGGGCTCGATCGCCGTCACCGTCACGCAGCTGCTCGCGCAGACCGGACGCCACTCCGAGGCGTTGGCAGCCGCCGAGGCCGCGCGGGAGCAGCTCGAACGGTTCGGTGCCGACGACGACCTGTACGAGATCGGGTGGACGGTCGGGCTCTGCGCGGCGACGACCGGCGACGTGGTACGCGCCCGGGCCGTCGCCGACGACCTGCGGCAGCGACCGGTGGAGGGACGTGGCGGGTTCGACGGCGACCGGATGCAGATCGGGGTCCTCGCGACGGCGATCGCCGCGGAGTGCGCCCGGTACGAGGGCGACCTCGACGCGGCCGCGGTCGCGTACGCCGCCGCCTGGGACGCGATCGCCCCGATCCGGAAGGAGACGCCGCACTGGAGCCTGATGGCGGGCGTGGCGCGGATCGCGGCTGCTGACGAGGCGGCGGTGCGCCGGACCGGCGGGGCCGCACCGGGCCTCCCGGCCACGGATGTGGCGGTCGCGAGACGCCTGCGGGTCGGTGCGCTCGTGATGCTGCGCCTGCACCCGTGGTGGCTCGACCTGCCGGTCATCGGGACCACCCTGCTCGGGCTGGCGCTCGCCGCGGTCCGGACCGGTCAGCCGGAGTTCGCCGCGCAGGCGTGGGGGATGACTGCTCGACTCGGGTCACGGCAGGACTTCGGGGTGCTCGCGCACACCCGCATGCGGCCGTTGCTGGTGACCGCGCTCGGCGACCCGGCCGTGACGGATGCCGAGAAGGCCTCGGCCGGTTGGGACCGGGCCGAGGCCGTCTCGCGGGCACGGACGCTGCTCGAGCGGATGCGCTTCAGCGACCACTGATCGTGCGGTTCAGGCCTTCCGCATGTAGGCGCGGACCGTCAGGGGCGCGAACACCGCGACGATCACCGCCGCACCGAGCAGGCTGATCCACAGGTCGACGCCCACCGTGCCCTGGTTGACCAGGTCACGGACGGCGGTGATCAGGTGCGAGATCGGGTTGACCTCGGAGAACCAGCGCAACCAGTCCGGCAGGGTGTCGGCCGGCACGAACGCGTTCGACAGGAACGTCAGCGGGAACAGCACCATGTTCGAGATGCCGGAGACACTCGACGCCGTCCGGGCGACCACACCGAAGTAGGCGAAGATCCAGCTGATCGCCCAGGCGACCACGATCACGAGCAGCCCGGCGAGGACCACCGCGCCGAAGCCTCCGGCCGGACGGAGTCCCATGATGATCCCGACCGTGAAGGTGATGGCGGTCGCGATCGCGTACCGAACGGTGTCGGCCAGCAGCGCGCCGGCGAGCGGGGCGATCCGTGCGATCGGCAGGGACTTGAAGCGGTCGAACACTCCCTTGTCCATGTCCTCGCGGAGCTGCACGCCCGTCACGATCGACGACGTGATGTTCGTCTGCACGAGGATGCCGGGGATGATGATCGGCAGGTAGCTCGCCACGTCGCCCGCGATCGCTCCCCCGAAGATGTAGGTGAACATCACGGTGAAGATGATCGGCATCAGGGTGACGTCGAACAGCTGCTCAGGGGTACGCCGGACCTTGATCAGCCCCCGGTAGGCCATCGTGAGCGACTGACGGACCGTGGCCCCGAGCCCGGTCGAGCCGACGCCGGGGCGGGGGGTGACCCGCGGACCTGAGGTCCCCGTGGTGGTGATGGTGGTCATGCGATGCTCCCTTCGAGCTCGTGGTGGGCGTCGTCATCGGTGTGTGCGGGTGCGCCGGTGATGGTCAGGAAGACCTCGTCGAGCGTCGGCTTCTGCACGCTCATCTCGGCGAGCGAGACACCGGCCTGCCGGAACGACACGAGCAGGTCGGTCACCCGGTCGGGGTCCGCCATCGGAGCGGTGAGGCGCGACCCCTCAGGGCTGACGACCGCGTCGACGCCGAGCGTGTTCCGGACGATGCCCCGCGCCGTGTCGAGGAGGAGCGTGTCGGCCAGGCGGAGCTGCAACGACGCCGTGCCGATGCTCGACTTCAGCTCGTCGCTCGTACCCTCGGCGACGACCCTGCCGTGGTCGATCACGGCGATGCGGTCGGCGAGCTGGTCGGCCTCGTCGAGGTACTGCGTCGTGAGCAGGACGGTCGAACCGGTCGCCACGAGTTCGCGGATCGTGTCCCACATCTGTGCCCTAGTGCGGGGGTCGAGGCCCGTCGTCGGCTCGTCGAGGAAGATCAGGGGCGGTTGTGCGATCAGGCTCGCGGCGAGGTCCAGTCGACGACGCATGCCGCCGGAGAACCCCTTGAGCGGACGGGACGCGGCCTCGGTCAGCCCGAAGCGCTCCAGCAGCTCGACGGCCTTCCGCTTCGAATCCGCGCGGGAGAATCCGAGCAAGCGGGCGAAGACCACCAGGTTCTCGGTCGCGCTGAGCGTCTCGTCGACGCTGGCGTACTGCCCCGTCACGCCGATCAGGGTGCGGACCGTCTGGGCCTCCCGGCGGACGTCATGGCCGAAGATCCGGGCCTCGCCACCGTCCGCCCGCAGCAGGGTGGCGAGCATGGAGATGGTGGTGGTCTTGCCGGCGCCGTTCGGACCGAGCACGCCGTAGACCGTGCCGGCCTCCACACGGAGGTCGACACCGTCCACGGCCCGGTTCGAGCCGAACGTCTTCACGAGGCCGGTGGCCTCCACCGCGAGCGGTGTCGTGGTCATCGCGGGTTCCTTTCGTCGATGTCGGGGACGATGCTGCCGCGGGGCGCTCACGCGGCACTGACGTGGCGCTGACATCGCTACCGTGGTCGTGTGAGTGAGACGGTGCGGCTGCGACTGGACATCGCCTACGACGGGGCGGCGTTCTCCGGGTGGGCCCGGCAGCCCGGGCTCCGGACCGTGCAGGGCGCCCTCGAGGCCGCACTCGCCACCGTGTTCACCCGTTGGGGCGAACCACCGTTGCTCACCGTCGCCGGACGCACCGACGCCGGGGTGCACGCCACCGGGCAGGTCGCGCACCTGGACCTGTCGGCGGAGCAGTGGGCAGCGCTGACCGCCAAGCGCGGGTCGGGCCGGTCACCGCTCGACGGGTTGCTCAAGCGGGTCAACGGCATCGCGGCACCCGAGGGGGACGTCGTCGTCACCGGAGCTTCGGTGGCGCCCGACGGGTTCGACGCCCGGTTCTCCCCGCTCTGGCGCCGGTACGAGTACCGGATCGCGGACGCCGACGCCCCGCGCGATCCACGTCGACGCGGGCACACGGTCTGGCAGGCGGCGCGGCTCGATCCGGCAGCGATGGAGCGCGGTGCGCTGACGTTGCTCGGGCTGCACGACTTCGCGACGTTCTGCAAGCCGCGCGAGGGGGCGACGACCATCCGGACGTTGCAGCAGTTCCGCTGGGACCGCGAGCCGGACGGCGTGCTGGTGGCGCGCCTCCAGGCCGACGCCTTCTGCCACTCGATGGTGCGGGCCATGGTCGGCGCGACCATCGCCGTGGGCGAGGGCCGCTTCGGCCCGGACCGCCTCGAGGAACTGCGCGTCGCCGAGGAGCGCACGAGCGCCTTCAAGACGGCGCCGGCGAAGGGACTGACCCTGACCGAGGTGGGCTACCCGGCGGACGCGGAGCTCGCGGAGCGCGCGGAGCAGACCCGGGCCCGACGGTCGGTGGACGGTACCGTCGAGGGATGAGCCCGCGCGAACCCCGTTCCGTCGTGTCCGTCGCCCCCGGAGTCGTCTTCGTCGAGGGCCCCGTGTCCAACTGGGTGGTGCTGGCGGAGGAGGACGGTGTCGCGCTGATCGACGCCGGCTACCCGGCCGACACCGACCTCGTGCTCGACACCGTGCACGCCGCCGGACACGACCCCGCCGACCTCCGACGCGTCTACGTCACGCACGGACACGTCGACCACGTCGGCGGCATCCCCGGGATCCTCGAGCGGTACCCCGACGTCGAGGTGCTCGCCCACGCCGACGAGCTCGCCAACGTGCGCGGACCGGAACGGCAGCAGGTCACCCCGGCGGAGATCGGCGGCCGGCTCGCCAGCCCCCGTGTGCTCGCCTGGCTGGCGCGGGCGATCCGCTCCGACGCCCTCCGACCCACCACCGTCCCGTCCGCTCGGGCGTTCACCGGTGCGGACTTCGCGGGCCGGGCGATCGCACCGTTCCCGGCCGTCGGCCACACCGACGGCTCGACGGCCTACCTGCTGCCCGCGGCGGACGCGATCGTCACGGGCGACGCGGTCGTCAGCCGGCACGACACCCAGCCCGGGTCGTGGGCCCCGCGGCCGCGGATGATCACGCCGTTCTTCACCGCCGACCAGGACCGCGCACTCGAGTCGGCACGGGCGCTGCCGTTCCCGGCGCTCGTGCTGCCGGGACACGGACCGGCCGTCCGACGCGTGGGCGGGACGTGGCTGCCGATCGGCTGATGCCGCCGAACGGCTGATGCCGCCGCGTCGCTGATGTTGTCGAACGCAATCATTTACCTCGACGCAACCTGAATGTCCCCGCAGGTCGGTAGCGTGCGGGCATGGCCAACACCCTCGGGCGCACTCTGCTGTGCGCCACGGCGGCCGCGACGCTCCTCGCGGCCCCACTCGTCACCGTCACCGCAGCGACCGCGAACCCCGAGGGGACCGACCTCGTCATCGAGGAGGCCTACCTGAAGGCGGGGAGCAAGGGCGCGTTCTACAACGAGAAGTTCGTCGAGATCGGCAACCCGACCGACGCCGCCGTGTCGCTCGACGGGTGGTCGTTGCAGTACCGGTCCGCCACGGGTACCGGCACGTTCTCGGCCAGTGCGCTCCAGGGCACCGTGCCGGCGAAGGGCACGTTCCTGGTGTCGATGGCGGGCAACGGCGGGGCCACCCCGGCCGGCGAGGACCTGCCCGCCGCCGACGACACCGCGACGCTCAACCCCTCGGGCACCACCGGCACGCTCGTGCTGTCCGACGCCACGGCACCCCTGGCGCTCGCCGCCGGACCCGTCGCCACCGGCACCGACGGCGTGGTCGACCTGCTCGGCTACGGCGCCTCCAACACGTTCGAGTCGGCCGTGCGCACCGTGACCGGGGACAACTCCGTCCCGAACGGCCTGGTCCGCCAGGGCACCACGGACACCGACGTCAACGGTGCGGACTTCTCCGTGACGACGACGCTCACCCCACGGAACGCCGCGGGCGAGACGACGGCACCGACCGAGCCCACGGAACCGACCGACCCGGGTGACGGCGGGACCCCCGCGCCCGGCACGCCCGCCGAGACGGTGACCATCGCCCAGCTGCAGGGCACCACGGACACCTCGCCGTACGCCGGCAAGAACGTCACGACCGACGGCGTCGTCACCGCGGTGTACGGCACCGGCGGCTTCAACGGCTACACGATCCAGACCCCCGGCACCGGCGGTGCCATCGACCTCGGCGCCCACACCGCGTCCGACGCCGTGTTCGTCTTCTCGTCGGCCACCGCCGGCCTGGTGCACGAGGGCGACCACGTCCGGGTCACCGGCGCCGTGTCCGAGTACTTCGGCCTGACCGAGCTCACGGTGCCCGGCGCCTCGTCGCTGCAGCAGCTCGACGACACCGTCGCGGCACCACAGCCGGCCGCGGTCGCGTTCCCGTCGTCCGACGCCCAGCGCGAGTCGCTCGAGAGCATGCTCGTCGCTCCCCAGGGCGCGTACACCGTCGCCGACAACTACACGACGAACCAGTACGGCGAGGTCGTGCTCGCCAGCGGCACGAAGCGCCTGGTCCAGCCGACGGAGGTCGGCCGACCGGGCAGCGCCGAGGCGAAGGCCGTCGAGGCCGACAACGCCGCGCGCAAGGTCACGCTCGACGACGGTGCGAGCACCAACTTCCTGACCCAGGCGAACCAGGGCATCCCGGTGTCGTGGCTCACCCAGGGCCCGGTCACGGTCGGGGCCGCGGCCACCTTCACCGAGCCGGTCGTCCTCGACTACCGCAACAACGGGTGGAAGTTCCAGCCGACCGCCCCGATCACGGGTGCCACCCCGGCCGCCGAGCTGCCGGCGTCGTTCTCGAAGGTGCGCCAGCCGGCACCGCAGGACGTCGGCGGCGACCTGAAGCTCGCCGGCTTCAACGTGCTCAACTACTTCCCGACCACGGGCGACGAGCTCACCGGCTGCAAGTACTACACGGACCGCGCCGGTGACCCCGTCACGGTGAACTCGGGCTGCGACGCCCGCGGCGCCGCAGAGCAGGAGGACTTCCTGCGCCAGCAGGTCAAGATCGTCAAGGCCATCAACGGCCTGGACGCCGACGTCGTCTCGCTGGAGGAGATCGAGAACTCGGTCCGCTTCGGTCAGGACCGCGACGCCGCCGTGGCCACCCTGGTCGACGCGCTCAACGCCGCCACCGGCCAGGACACCTGGGCCTACGCGAAGTCCCCGGCCGTCGTGCCCGCGAGCGAGGACGTCATCCGCCTCGCCCTCATCTACAAGAAGGACCGCGTCGAGCCCGTCGGCGAGTCGACGATCCTGCTCGACGACGCGTTCACGAACGCCCGCCAGCCCGTCGCGGACGCGTTCCGCCCGGTCGGCGGCACCGCGGACGACGACTTCCTGGTGATCGCGAACCACTTCAAGTCCAAGGGCTCCGGCACCGGCGAGAACGCCGACCAGGGTGACGGGCAGGGAGCGTCGAACGCCGACCGCGTCGAGCAGGCGAAGGCCCTCGTGACCTTCTCCACCGACATGCAGGAGCAGTACGGCACCGACAAGGTGTTCATGCTCGGCGACTTCAACGCGTACAGCAAGGAGGACCCGGTGGTGGTCCTCGACGAGGCCGGCTACACCGACCTCGGCCCGGCGCTCGACAGCACGGAGTACTCGTACGTGTTCTCCGGCCTGAGCGGCTCGCTCGACCACGTGTTCGCGTCGAAGGCCGCGCTCGAGACGGTCACGGGCGTGGACATCTGGAACATCAACTCGGTCGAGTCGGTGGGCCTGGAGTACAGCCGCTACAACTACAACGCGACGAACCTGTACACCGACGACGTGTACCGGGCGAGCGACCACGACCCGATCCTGGTCGGGTTCGACCTGGACGCCGCGGGCACCGACCCGGGCACGGACCCGACGCCGGTGCCGACGCCGACCCCGGTGCCGACCCCGGTGCCGAACCCGACGCCGACCCCGACCCCGACTCCGGTGCCGCCGGTCGACGGGATCACCCCGCCGGTGGCTCCGGTTGTTCCGGTGGCGCCGTCGGAGTCGCTGTTGACGGAGGCGAACCGTGGTGGCGTGTCTGCTCCGGCGACCGCTCGTGCGGGGGAGACGATCACGGTGACGGTCGGTACTGCTTCTGCCGGTGACACGGTGAACGTGTGGTTGTTCTCGGAGCCGACGCTGATCGGCACGGCTGTGGTCGCTGCTGACGGGACGGTTCGGGTGACGATCCCGGCGGACACCGCGGCTGGTACGCACCGCCTGGCGGTGACCGCTGCGGACGGGAGCCTGATCGGGTGGACCCCGATCACGATCACCGTGGATGGGCAGCTGGCGTTCACGGGTGCTGCGGGCCTCGGTGCCGGTGCGTTGGTGGCGTTCCTGCTGCTCGCGGCGGGTGCGGGCGTGCTGGTCGTGCGTCGCCGACGTCGGGCTGCGGCTGCGGAGTAGTCCCCACGCCCCACGGGCGCACTTGGTGAGCAGGAATGGTCGGGTTCGCACAGCGGACCCGACCATTGCTGCTCACCATGCGCGGTAAGCGCGACCGCGCGGCGGACGGGAGGCGCGGTGCGGGGCCGCCCCGCGCCTCCAGGCCGGCAGGCAGTCGCGTTTGACCGACGTACCCCGCGTCGGCTAGGCTCTCACCTTGGTCTGTGCGCCCCGCGCGCGGACAGTCAGATGAGCCCTCCAACCGAGGTGTTCCCCGTGCTTCTGCCCGTGGAACTCCCGACCGGAGTGGGATTCACGGACTCCTCACCTCGACACGAAAGCAGCACTCCTGTGACTCGCACGTTCTCACCGAAGCCGGCAGACGTCCAGCACGACTGGATCGTCATCGACGCCACCGACGTCGTCCTCGGCCGTCTCGCCACCCACGCCGCGGCGCTCCTGCGCGGCAAGCACAAGGCCACCTTCGCCCAGCACATGGACATGGGTGACTTCGTCATCATCGTGAACGCCGACAAGGTCGCCCTGACCGGTTCGAAGCTCGCGAAGAAGGTCTACTACCGTCACTCGGGTTACCCGGGCGGCCTGACGGCGACCTCCTACCCGGAGATGCTCGAGAAGCACCCCACCCGCGCCGTCGAGAAGGCGATCCGCGGCATGCTGCCGAAGAACACCCTCGGCCGCGAGCAGCTCAAGAAGCTGAAGGTCTACGCCGGCGCGGAGCACCCGCACGCCGCGCAGCAGCCCAAGCCGTACATCTTCGACCAGGTCGCACAGTAGTTCCGGCCACGACGACTTCAAGGACACAGAAAACTCATGGCTCAGATCGCTGATTCCCTCGACCAGACCCCGGAGAGCTTCACCACGGAGAGCGCACCCGCCGCTGCCGAGGCCGCTCCCCGTCAGATCCTCAACGTCTCCGGCGGTGCCGTCGGGCGCCGCAAGGAGGCCATCGCGCGCGTCCGGCTCGTCCCGGGCTCCGGCACGTTCGTCGTGAACGGCCGCACGCTCGAGGACTACTTCCCGAACAAGCTGCACCAGCAGCTCATCAACGACCCCTTCAAGGTGCTCGAGCTCCTCGGCTCGTACGACGTCGTCGCCCGCATCACCGGTGGCGGCCCCTCGGGTCAGGCCGGCGCACTCCGCCTCGCCATCGCCCGCACCCTGAACGAGATCGACCGCGAGAACAACCGCGCGACCCTCAAGAAGGCCGGCTTCCTCACCCGTGACGCCCGCGTCATCGAGCGCAAGAAGGCCGGTCTCAAGAAGGCCCGCAAGGCTTCGCAGTTCTCGAAGCGCTAGTCGTCACCGGCTGAAGATCGCAATGCCGCGTCTGTTCGGTACCGACGGGGTTCGTGGTCTCGCCAACGGCGAGCTGACGGCCGCGCTCGCACTGGGTCTTGCCCAGGCGAGCGCGGCCGTTCTCACACACGGACACCATGCCGACGCCCGCCGGGCGTCAGGTCGACCGCGCCCGCGCGCGGTCCTCGCGCGTGACCCGCGCGTCTCCGGCGAGTTCCTCGGTGCCGCCGTCGCGGCCGGGCTCGCCTCGGCCGGCGTCGACGTGCTCGACGCCGGGGTCATCCCCACCCCCGCCGCGGCGTTCCTCGTCGCGGACATCGACGCCGACTTCGGCGTGATGATCTCCGCATCGCACAACCCCGCTCCCGACAACGGGATCAAGTTCTTCGCCACGGGTGGCCGCAAGCTGCCGGACGAGGTCGAGGACCGCATCGAAGCGGCCATGCACGACCACTCCGCACCCACCCCCACCGGCATCGACGTAGGGCGCATCTCGCGGTTCGCCGACGCCGAGGACCGCTACGTGGTTCACCTGCTCGGCACGCTGCCGCACCGGCTCGACGGCATCCACGTGGTGCTCGACTGCGCCAACGGTGCTGCCGCCGGCGTCTCGCCCGAGGTCTTCGTCAACGCGGGTGCCCGCGTGACGCTCATCGGCGCCGACCCCGACGGCTGGAACATCAACGACGGCGTCGGTTCGACCCACATCGACAACCTCGCCCGCGCGGTGCTCGAGCACGGTGCCGACGTCGGCATCGCGCACGACGGCGACGCGGACCGCTGCCTGGCGGTCGACGCCGCGGGCAACGCGATCGACGGCGACCAGATCATGGCGATCCTCGCGCTGTCCCTGCAGGAGCGCGGACGACTGAAGGACGACACCCTCGTCGCGACGGTCATGTCGAACCTCGGGCTGAAGCGCGCCATGGCCGACGCGGGCATCACCGTGATCGAGGCCGGTGTCGGCGACCGCTACGTGCTCGAGAAGATGACCGAGGGCGACTACTCCATCGGTGGCGAGCAGTCCGGCCACATCATCTTCAACGAGTTCGCCACCACGGGTGACGGAATCCTGACCGGGCTGCACCTCGTCGCCGAGATGGCGCGCACGGGCAAGACCCTGCAGGAGCTCGCCTCGTGCATGACCGTGTTCCCGCAGGTGCTGCTCAACGTCCGGGGCGTCGATCGTCACGGGCTCGCCGATCAGGGCGTGCAGGACGCCATCGCCGCCGCCAGCGAGGCGCTCGGGGACAGCGGTCGTGTGCTGCTCCGTCCGTCGGGCACCGAGCCGGTCGTTCGCGTCATGGTCGAGGCCGCCTCGCAGGACGATGCCCAGCGCATCGCCGAGGAGCTCGCCGCCGTCGTGCAGGACCGCCTGGCGCTCGACGCCGCGTAAGGTCCCCTCCGCAAGACACCGGTGTTCGCCGGTTGAACACGCGCAGAACGCGGTTCAGCTCGCGAACACCGGTGTTTTGCTGTCCCCGTCCGCTCAGATCTTGCGGAGCAGGACCGAGTTCACCTTGTGGTTCGCGCCCTTCTTGAGCACCAGGGTGGCGCGGGAGCGCGTGGGCAGCACGTTCTCGATCAGGTTCGGCTCGTTGATCGCCCGCCAGACCTCGGTCGCCGTCCGGACCGCGTCCTCACGCGAGAGCGAGGCGAACCGGTGGAAGAACGAGTCGGGGCTCGAGAACGCCTCTTCCTGCAGGGCGAGGAACCGGTCGACGTACCAGGACTCGATGTCCTTCGTCTTCGCGTCCACGTAGATCGTGAAGTCGAACAGGTCGGAGAGCGCGAGCCGCCCGTGCACCGGGGGCGCCAGCACGTTGAGGCCCTCGACGATGAGCACGTCGGGCTGCCGGACGACGATCTCGGCATCGGGCACGATGTCGTAGACCAGGTGCGAGTAGTACGGCGCACGGACCTCGGTCGCCCCGCTCTTCACCTGGCTCACGAAGCGCAGCAGGGAGCGGCGGTCGTACGACTCCGGGAAGCCCTTGCGGTCCATGATCCCGCGGCGCTCGAGCTCGGCGTTCGGGTACAGGAAGCCGTCGGTCGTCACGAGCTCGACCCGAGGGGTGTCCGGCCAGCGCTTCGTCAGCTCGCGCAGCAGACGGGCGACGGTGGACTTGCCGACCGCGACGGAACCCGCGACGCCGATGACGAACGGCGTGCGCCCGGCGCGCTCCCCGAGGAACCGGCTCGTCTCGGCGTGCAGGTTCCGCGCGCCGGCGGCGTAGAGCGTGAGCAGGCGGGACAGCGGCAGGTAGACCTCCTGCACCTCCTGCATGTCCAACCGGTCGCCGAGACCGCGCAGCTGCACGATCTCGGTCTCGGTGAGCGACAGGTGCTCCTTCGGGGCGAGCTGGGACCACTCGGCACGCGGGATCTCCACGAACGGGGTCGGGTGCGCGACGGCGGTCTCCGAGAACGGCATGGGATCGAGCGTACAGACGGGAGGCCCTGGGCACGTGAGCCGACCGGCTCACGCGCCCCGGGCCTCCAGTCCATTGCTCGGTGCGCGTCCGCAGGACGCGATGCGTCAGGCGGGGAGGGCCGCCTCGATGGCGGCGACGACCTCGGGGGCGTCCGGCTTCGTGGTGGGGCGGAAGCGCGTGACGGTGCCGTCGGGGGCGACGAGGAACTTCTCGAAGTTCCAGGCGACCCGGCCGGCCTTGCCGTCGGCGTCCGGGGTCTCCTTGAGGGCCTGGTAGAGCGGGTGAGCGCTCTTGCCGTTGACCTTGACCTTCTCGGACATCGGGAACGTGACGCCCCAGGTGGTGGAGCAGTACTCGTCGATCGCCTCGGACGAGCCGAGCTCCTGCAGGAACTGGTTGCTCGGGAAGCCCAGCACCGTGAACCCGCGGGGGCCGTACTGCTTCTGCAGGGCCTCGAGCTGCTCGTACTGCGGGGCGAGGCCGCACCGGGAGGCGACGTTCACGACCAGTACGGCCTTGTCGGCGTAGGCGCCGAACGTGGTGTCCTCGCCGTGCAGCGTGGTGATGGCGATGTCGTCGAAGCGTCCCATGGCCCGGACGCTAGTCCACGATGTCGAGATCGGCCTGACGGCGGACGAACTCGCCCATGTTCGGCACCGTGAACGCCACCTTGCCGCGCTCGGGCGCGTAGATGATGCCCTTCTCGATCAGTCCCTGTCGTGCCGGGCTGGTCCCCTTCGGTTCCGCACCGAGGCGCGATGCCACGACGGCAGTCCCGGAGACGCCGGCCGGATCCTCCGACATCGCCACGAGGTACTGCCGCTCCGCAGGTGTGGCACGGTCCCAGCGGGCCGGGAAGAAACCGCTGTCGAGTTCTGCGTTGCCGCGGTCGACGGCAGCTGCTGCGTCATCGTGGGTGATCCGTCGGTCGGCCGCGAGGTCCCACGCCGCCGCCCCGTAGGTCTGGAGGTAGTACGGGTACCCGCCCGAGGCATCGATGAGGAGATCGAGCGCCGCGGCATCGAAAGTCACCCCGGAACGGGCGGCCGGAACCGTGAGCGCGTCAGCGGCTGCTCCCGACGGCAGCGAGCCGATCTCCCGGTAGTCGAAGAGGCGCTCGGCGTAGGACCGGGCCGCCGTCAGCTTGGCCGGTACGTTCGGCAGACCGGCCCCGACCATCACGAACGGCCAGCCACGTTGTCCGGCCCGGTGCTGGACGGACAGCAGCGCGGACAGCAACTCGAGGTCGAGGTCCTGGACCTCGTCGATGAAGAGTGCGAGCGCGCGGTTCTGCTCCCGCAGCGCGGGGGCGAGGTCCTCGACGAGTTCCTCGAGGTCGATCTCGATGACGCCGGAGTCCGCGCGACCCTCGACGGCGGAGAACCCCAGGTCGAAGCCGATGTTCCCGAAGTGCACACCGAACGACGTGACCGTGCCGAGCGCGCGCTGCACGGCTGCGCTGACCGAGCGGCCGCGGGCAAGACGACGTGCTGCGAGCGCGATCTCTCGCGCCAGCCTCCGTCGAGCACCCTCTCGGCCGGACACGCTCGTCTGCCCTTCGACGTCGACCACCAACCACTCCGCGGCGTCAGCCTGCATGCGGAACTGGTTCAGGAGGACGGTCTTCCCGACCCCACGCAGCCCGTGGAGGATCATGCTGCGCGTTCCGAGCGCGCGCCGCGACCGTGCCACGACGAGGTCGAACGCCTCGATCTCGGCGTCGCGCCCGACCAGCTCCGGGGGGCGCAGGCCGGCGCCTGGCGAGTACGGGTTCAGTGCGGCGTGCATCGAGGAGACTCTACGCTTGTCTAACGGATTCCGCAGAATACTCCCGATTGTGCTCGATTCGCTCCCCTCGGTCGCTTCGCAGGGTGGGCGTCCAGGCAGACCGTAGGATCGGTCCCATGTGTGGAATCGTCGGCTACGTCGGCAGCAACAGCAGCCAGGACGTCCTCCTCGGTGGCCTCCGTCGCCTCGAGTACCGCGGCTACGACTCGGCGGGCATCGCCGTCGTCGACCCAGCCGGAGACCTCGTGTCGGCCAAGAAGGCCGGCAAGCTCCAGGCCCTGGTCGACGAGCTCGAGTCGTCGCCGATCCCGGACGGCACGACGGGCATCGGGCACACCCGCTGGGCGACCCACGGTGGCCCGACCGACGGCAACGCCCACCCGCACCTGGCCGACGGCGACAAGCTCGCCCTGATCCACAACGGCATCATCGAGAACTTCTCCGAGCTCCGCGCCGAACTGCAGGCCGAGGGCATCGAGTTCCGCAGCGAGACCGACTCCGAGGTCGCCGCGCACCTGGTCGGGCGAGCCTTCCGCAACACCGGCGACCTGACCGCCGCCATGCAGCAGGCCGTGCAGCGGCTCGAAGGGGCCTTCACGCTCCTCGTCGTGCACGCCGACCAGCCCGGCGTCGTCGTCGGTGCCCGTCGCAACTCGCCCCTGGTGGTCGGGCTCGGCGACGGTGAGAACTTCATGGGCTCGGACGTCGCCGCGTTCGTCGCCTACACGCAGCGCGCGCTGTCGATCGGGCAGGACGAGATCGCCACGATCCGCCCCGACGGCGTGGACGTCATCCACTTCGACGGCACCCCGGCCACGCCGAGCGAGTTCGAGGTCAACTGGGACGCCTCCGCCGCCGACAAGGGCGGCTGGAGCTCGTTCATGGCGAAGGAGATCAGCGAGGAGCCCGAGGCCGTCGCGAAGACGATCCTCGGTCGCGTCCACGACGGCGCCGTCACGCTGACCGACCTCGACCCGATCGCCGAGCGCCTGGCGACCGTCGACCGCGTCATCGTGATCGCCTGCGGCACCGCCGCCTACGCCGGCATCCTCGGCAAGTACGCCATCGAGCAGTGGGCCCGCATCCCGGTCGAGGTCGAGCTCGCGCACGAGTTCCGCTACCGCGACCCGGTGCTGAACGAGCGCACCCTGGTCGTCTCGATCAGCCAGTCCGGCGAGACCATGGACACGCTCATGGCCGTCAAGTACGCCCGTGAGCAGGGCGCGCAGGTCCTGTCGATCTGCAACACCCAGGGCGCCACGATCCCGCGTGAGTCCGACGCCGTGATCTACACGCACGCCGGGCCCGAGGTCGCCGTCGCGTCGACCAAGGCCTTCATCGCCCAGGGCGTCGCGCTCTACCTGCTCGGGCTGCACCTGGCGACGCTGCGCGGCACGCTCACCACCGAGCAGATCGCCGAGCAGGTCGCCGAGCTCGAGGGGCTCGCGCCGAAGCTGCAGCAGACCATCGAGGACGCCGCCGGCATCAAGGACCTGGCCCGTTGGATGGCGGACACCCGGAGCGTGCTGTTCCTCGGCCGCCACGTCGGCTACCCGATCGCGCTCGAGGGCGCCCTCAAGCTCAAGGAGCTCGCGTACATCCACGCCGAGGGCTTCGCGGCCGGTGAGCTCAAGCACGGCCCGATCGCCCTGATCGAGCCGGGCCAGATCGTCTTCGTCATCGTGCCCTCGCCGCGCGACCCCCGATCGCTGCACCCGAAGGTCGTCTCGAACATCCAGGAGATCCGCGCCCGCGGTGCCCGGGTGATCGCGATCGCCGAAGAGGGCGACGCAGCGGTGCTGCCGTTCGCCGACGAGGTCCTGCGGATCCCGCTGGCGACCCCGCTGTTCGAGCCGCTGCTCGCCGTGGCACCGCTGCACATGTTCGGCATGGAGCTCGCCGCCGCCAAGGGCCTCGACGTCGACCAGCCACGCAACCTCGCGAAGTCGGTCACCGTCGAGTAGTCGCGACGGTGATCATCGGGATCGGGGTCGACGTGGTCGACCTGGAGCGGTTCGAACGGGTGCTGGAGCGCACACCGGCGATGCGGGCGCGGCTGTTCACGCCGTCCGAGCAGGTCCGTGACGGTGAACCCCGGCCGATCGCGTCCCTCGCTGCACGGTTCGCTGCCAAGGAAGCCCTGATCAAGGCCTTCGGGTCGAGTGCCGGGCTCAGCTGGCAGGACCTCGAGGTCGTGTCCGACGACCAGCGGAACCCGTCGCTCACCCTGCACCAGGGCGCCCGGCACGTGGCGGACGCGCGTGGCGTGAAGAGCGTGCACCTGTCGCTCTCGCATGATGGAGGGATCGCGACCGCGTTCGTGGTCCTGGAAGGAACAGACGTGGTCCTGGAAGGAACGGTCCGGTGAGTGCGTTCACCGGCATCACCGTCGATCGCGGAGCCCTGATCGAGAACTACGCGACGATCGCCGACCGGGTCGCACCGGCCGGGGTCATCGCCGTCGTCAAGGCGAACGCCTACGGCCACGGGGCCCTCGACGCCGCGCAGGCCTTCGTGGACGCCGGTGCCGAGTGGCTCGGGGTCGCCGACATCGACGAGGCCGTCGCGCTCCGTCAGGGCGGCATCGACGAGGGGGTCCGGATCCTCGCGTGGCTGCACGCCCCCGACGAGGACTTCCGTCGCGCCGCGCAGTTCGACGTCACGCCCGCGGTGTCGAGCGTCGAGCAGCTCTCCGCAGCAGCCGACTCCGACGTCCGCGCCGTGCACCTGTGCGTCGACACCGGCCTCAGCCGCAACGGAGCGGTCGAGTCCGAGTGGGCCGAGCTCTTCGCGACCGCCGGCGCCCTGGCCCGCGGCGGCAACCGCACCCGGGTCGAGGGGCTCATGTCCCACCTGTCGAACGCGTCGCGCACCGACGACCTCGACCAGGACGCCGCACTGCAGCGGGCGCTGGACGGCCTCGCCGCGAACGGCATCGTGCCGGACGTGGTGCACCTCGCCGCGAGTGCCGCGAGCATCGCCGTGCCGGAGACCCGCCACGACCTGTCCCGCGTCGGACTCGCCCTGTACGGGCTGAGCCCCTTCGACGGTCGCACCTCGGCCGACCTGGGGCTGCGCCCGGCGATGCGGGTCACCGCCGCCGTGCTCCGCACCGTGCCGGTCGCTGCGGGCGACGGTGTCTCCTACGGCTACACCTGGCGCGCCGAGACGGACACCCGTCTCGCCGTGATCGGCCTCGGCTACGCGGACGGCTTCGACCGCGACTTCGGCAACCGGGTCTCGGTGCGGATCGGAGACCGGACGTTCCCGGTGGTCGGACGCGTCGCGATGAACGCCATGCACGTCGACATCGGCGACGCCGACGTGCAGGTCGGCGACGAGGCGGTGCTGTGGGGCGACCCCGCGAACGGCGACCCCGCCGTCGAGGACTGGGCCGACGCCATCGGCACGATCAACTACGAGGTGGTCGCCCGGATCGGCCGCAGCGTGGAACGGAGGACGACGTGAGCTCCGCACCGCTGCGTCAGGCCCGCATCGACCTCGACGCCTACCGTGCCAACCTCGACCGTGTCCGGGAGCGGATGGACCCGGTCGCCGTGATGGCGATCATGAAGGCCGACGCGTACGGGCACGGCCTCGAGCCGATCGCGCTCGCCGCCGTCGACGCCGGCATCCGCTGGATCGGTGTGCTGACGGTGCCCGCGGCCCTGCGCCTGCGCTCGATCGGCGTCGGCGAGGACGTCCACCTGTTCACCTGGCAGCACGACCCCGACCTGGACTTCCGTGACGCCATCGACTCGGCCGTCGACCTCGGCGTCTCGAACGTCGCCGAGCTGCAGCGCATCATCGACGCCGTCGACCAGCGACCGGCCCGGGTGCACCTCGGCGTCGACTCCGGCCTGCACCGCGACGGCGCGACCCCGGCGGACTGGCCGGCGCTCGTCGAGCTCGCCCGGGACGCCCAGCGGAACGGCCGCATCGAGGTCGTCGCCGCGTACACGCACCTGGCCGAGGCGTCCGACCACGAGGACAGCGCCGCGGTCGCCGTGTTCGACGCCGCGATCGAGATCGCCGAGGACCTCGGGCTCGACGTCCCGATGGAGCACGTCGCCGCGTCGCTCGCGGGGCTGGAGCGCAAGGAGTTCCGCAAGGACATGGTCCGGATGGGCGCGAACCTGTTCGGCATCCCCGGAGCCGACGGCGTCTCGGCGGCCGACCTCGGACTCGAGCCGGTGATGACCCTGACCGCGTCGGTCGCGAAGACGAAGCGCGTCCCCGTCGACACCGGCGTCTCCTACGACTACACGTACCGCACGGCGACCGAGACGACCCTGGCCCTCGTGCCCGTCGGGTACGCCGACGGGGTCCCGCGTCTGGCGCAGGGACGCATCCAGGTCGCGATCGGCGGCAAGCGCTACCCGATCGCCGGCCGCGTCGCGATGGACCAGTTCCTGGTGGACGTCGGCGAGGACGACGTGCAGACCGGCGACACCGTCGTGCTGTTCGGCACCGGCGAGCACGACGAGATGACCGTGCTCGAGTGGGGCGCGGCGCTCGAGACCATCGGAGAAGAGATCGTCTGCCGCATCGGCAGCCGCGTGCCCCGGTCCTACGAGGGCCACGACATCGAGGGACGGGTCGGGGAGTACCTGCGGGGCGAGCGGCCGTGACCGAGTCGGACGTCCTGCTCGACACCACCGTCGACGGCACCGAGGCGATGGGGCAGCTCGGCGCCCGGTTGGCCGCGGTGCTGCGTGCGGGGGACCTCGTCGTGCTGACCGGGCCGCTCGGTGCCGGCAAGACGACCCTGACGCGCGGGCTCGGCGCCGCACTCGGCGCGCGCGGCCAGGTGTCCAGCCCGACCTTCGTCCTCGCCCGGACGCACCCGACGACCGCTGGCCCCGACCTGGTGCACGTCGACGCCTACCGTCTGTCCGACCCGGTCGAGCTCGACGACCTCGACCTCGACTGGGACGCCGCCATCGTGGTCGTCGAGTGGGGTCGCGGCATGGTCGAGGGCATCAGCGACAGCGTGCTCGACGTCGAGATCACGCGGGAGACCGGCGCGGACGCGGCCGACCACGGTGTCGACGACGACCTCGATCCGGACGACGTGCCCGACGAGCCGCGCCGGGTCGTCGTCACCGCGACGGGGCCGCGCTGGACGGGCGTCGACCTCTGACCCTGCAGCGCGTGGACACCGGTGCGGTCGACGACCTCCGCACCTTCCTCGTCGGTGCCGACCTGACCGTCGCCGGGCTCGACCGTGCTGGCCACGACCGTGCCGGTCTCGAGCCGACCGTCCGGCTGTGGGTCGACCGTGCCGAGGACGGCCGCGTGGTCGGCAGCACCGGGTACGAGACGAGCGCCGACGGCGTCCACGTGCTCGTCCGCAGCGTGGCGGTCGCGCCGCAGCTCCGGGGGCTCGGCCACGGCACCCGGCTCGCGCGCTTCGCCGTCGACCACGCCGCGGCCACGGGCGCGCGACGGGCGTGGCTGTTCTCGCGGCGCTCCGGTCCGTTCTGGCAGTCGCTCGGGTTCGCCCTCGCCGACCGCGACGACCTGGCGGCCGCCCTGGCCGCCACCCACCAGGTCCGGTCGTTCCGGCGGACCGGGCAGCTCGCGCGCGAGGTCGCCTGGTCCCTCGACCTGACCGCGGTGTGAGCCGGCGCGGCCGGGCGACAGCGGGTGTCCCGGTACCACCCAGCCGGCTCCGGGAGGATGCGGTGTGCCGACGCTCATCGTGACCGCCCACCCGGACCCCGATTCCCTCACCCACCACCTCGCGGCTCGCCTGCGGGACGCCCTGCCCGCGGGGACGGTCGAGACCGCCGACCTGGCGGCCGAGGGGTTCGACCCGCGCTTCACCCTCGCCGACCGGCAGACCTACCGGACCGGCACGGACGCGCTGGCCGACGTCGTCGCCGAGCAGCAGCGCATCGACCGCGCCACCGACCTCGTCCTCGTGTTCCCGGTCTGGTGGTGGTCCGTGCCCGCGGTGCTCAAGGGGTGGATCGACCGCGTGTTCGTGAACGGCTGGGCGTTCGACGTCGACCCGGACGGCGGCATCCGTCGGGCGCTCGAACGGCTCACTGTCCACCTGGTGCCGATCGCGGGCGACGACGCCGGCGTGTACGAACGGCACGGGTACGCCGAGGCGCTCCGGACGCAGGTCGAGCACGGCATCGTCGACTTCTGCGGTGCCCGGCGGGGCGCCACCGTGTTCGTGCACGACTCCGAGACCGAGGACGCCGAGGCCCGCGAGCGCGCGGTCGCCGCGGCGGTGGAGGGTGTCCGTCGGGCGGTCGTCGACCGTGCCCCGGCCGGCGACCGGTAGCCTCGCAGCAGATCTGGTCAGCGCGAACGGGGGAACCATGCGCATCGTCCTCGACACCGGCGGCTTCAGCGACGTGGAGGTCGGCACGGTGGACCGTGACGACACCGAGTTGGTGTTCCGGTCGCCCGCAGGAGCGGTCGTGGCACGCCATCCGGTGACCGCCGTCGCCTGCCTGGACGTCCGGGCGACCGGCCCGCGGTCAGCGTCGGCGCCGGCGCCGGCCGTCGCCACGACGTCCGGAGCGGACGACCCGTCGTCCCCGCTGGTGGTCCGGGCTGCACCGACCGGCAACCCGCAGGTCGACGCTGCTCGGCTCGACCGGCCCGCCGCCTACGCGCCGTGGACGCAGCAGGAGGACACCGGACTCGAGGCAATGACGGCCGCGGGGATGTCCGTGGCGGACGTCGCGATCGTCCTGCGTCGCCAGGACGGCGGTGTGCGGTCCCGGCTGCGGCACCTTCAAGGAGCAGCGGACGAGGCCGCGACCGGTACGGGCGCGACGTCGCCCACCAGCACGGTCCGTTTCGACTAGCCGCGGCCCCCTGACTTGCATGACGGATCGAACGTCCCCGCGTCCCGACGTGCAGGTGCTTGGAAGTTCGACCTGAAGTTATAGGGCAGAGGGCACTTTGCTTATGATGAGGAGATGCGCCGAGAAGACTTCCGTTCAGATCGTTTCGGCACGCTCACGACGCGTCCGTTGTCCGAGTGGCCGCACGCCTACTTCTTGCCCGCGCCGCTACCACGTGAGCTTGTCCTCGAGCCGATGACGAACGCCGCAGTGTCCCGCGCGGACATCGCGATCGGTCGGTTGGCCGGACTCGGGCAGCTCGTACAGGAGCCGGAACTGCTGCTCGGCCCGTCCATGGCGCAGGAAGCCCTCGCGAGCTCGCGGATCGAGGGCACGCAGGCGTCGCTGAGCGATGTGCTCAGCGTCGAGAACGACGACGAGATCCTCGACGAGGATCTCCGCGAGGTGGACAACTACCTCCGGGCCGCCCGCGAGGGAGTGGCGCTCCTCGCAGATCTCCCCATCACCCAACGGTTCATCTGTTCGCTCCACGAGACCCTGATGCGGGAGGTCCGTGGGGACGAGAAGTCGCCCGGTGAGCTTCGTCGCTCACCAGTGTGGATCGGATCTCCGAACGCTCGACCGGAGACTGCCCGGTTCATCCCGCCGCACCAGGACCACCTTCCCGAGACCCTTGACGACTGGGAGCGTTTCGTCAACGCACCACTGGAATCGATGTCGGTCACGGTGAAGTGCGCCCTGATGCACTACCAGTTCGAGACGATCCACCCGTTCCTCGACGGCAACGGTCGGATCGGGCGCCTCCTGATCGGGTTCTCGCTGATCGCAGACGGCATCCTGCCCGCGCCGATCTTGCACATCTCGGGGTACTTCGAACAACACCGAACCGAGTACTACGAGCGGTTGCAGGCCGTTCGGGAGCGCGGAGAGGTCAACGAGTGGATCCAGTTCTTCGCCGAGGCGGTGACCGTCCGAGCGAATGACAGCGCCGAGCGGATCCGCAAGCTCGTGGAGATTCGCGAGCGGTACCGCCTCGCTGCGCGGACGGAGCGTTCGGCGCTCCCCGGGCTCGTCGACGTGATCTTCAAGAACCCCGTCCTCACGGTGGCGTCGGTCCGGAGGGCGCTCGCCGTGTCACAGCCGACGGCATCCGCGTTGCTCCGTCGAGCCGAGGAGTACGGCTGGCTCCGGTCACTCGGGCGAGCGGGCAGAGGCGGTCGCGAGCGCTGGCGTGCCGACGAGATCTGGAACGCGGTCGCTGGCAGCCTCGACGAGGACTGACCCCTTGCCCCGCCCCGCCTACGATGGACGGGTGCTCCTCGCCATCGACACCTCCGCCGGGACCTCCGTCGCCGTCGTCGACCCGGCCACCGGCCAGGCCCTCGCGACCCGCGACACCGAGGACAGCCGCCGGCACGCCGAGGTGATCGGCCCGTTCCTCGCCGAGACCCTCACCGAGGCCGGCATCACCGGCGCCGACGTCACCGGGGTCGTCGCCGGCATGGGCCCCGGCCCCTTCACCGGCCTGCGCGTCGGCATCGCTGCCGCTCGCACCTTCGCCGCAGCCCGCGGCGTCCCCGTCCTGCCCCTCGTCAGCCACGACGCCGTCGCCCTCGACCAGCGCGATTCGGGCGCCGCCGGTCCGTTCGTCGTCCTCACGGACGCCCGCCGCCGCGAGGTCTACTGGAGCGCCTACGACGCCGACGGCGTCCGCGTGGCCGGCCCCGGACTCGCCAAGCCCGCCGATCTCGACGACGCGATCCGCGCCTCCCGGCCCGCAGCGGTGGGCTGGGACCGCGTGACGGTCGCGTCCATCCCGGCCTGGAGGCTCGGCTCGCTCGCCGCGGACCGGCTCGCGTCCGGTGCGGCGTTCGACCAGGACACGCCCCTGTACCTGCGCGACCCCGACGTCACGGTGCCGGGCGCGCCCAAGCGGGTGAAGCAGTGACCCTGCCGGACGGGCTCCGCCTGCGGCGAGCACACCCGCAGGACCTCGACGACATCATGTGGCTCGAGCACGTCTCGTTCCCGACGGACGCCTGGTCGGCGTCGCAGATGTCCGGCGAGCTGTACTCACCGCACGGGTACTACGTCGTGATCGAGACGGCCGACGACACGTCCGCGCCGCTGGTCGTCGGGTACGCCGGGCTCTCGTCGCTCGCAGGCAACCCGGTCGCCGACGTGCAGACCATCGCCGTCGCCGCGGACCAGCGCGGCAAGGGGCTCGGGAGGGTCCTGTTCACGGAACTGCTCGACGAAGCGCAGCGCCGCGGTGTGCGCGAGGTGTTCCTCGAGGTGCGCGCGGACAACCCCGTGGCACAGGCGATGTACACGGCGTTCGGGTTCGAGCACATCGCGACCCGGCCGCGCTACTACCAACCGGACGGCGTCGACGCGTGGGTGATGCGGACGGAACTGCCCGGCCCGGACGCCGAGCGGTCGTCCGTCGTCGGACCCATCGGACAGGAGGCCCTCGGTGAGCGCGACTGAACCACTGGTGCTCGGCATCGAGACGAGCTGCGACGAGACGGGCGTCGGCATCGTGCGGGGGAACACCCTGCTGGCGAACGTGATCGCCTCGAGCATGGACGAGCACGCGCGCTACGGCGGGGTCGTGCCCGAGGTCGCCGCACGGGCCCACCTGGAGGCGATGACCCCGACGCTGCACGAGGCGCTCGAGCGTGCCGGCGTCACCCTCGACGAACTCGACGCCGTCGCGGTGACCGCCGGGCCGGGCCTGGCGGGGGCGCTCATGGTCGGGGTGGGAGCCGCGAAGGCGCTCGCCGTGGCCACGGGCAAGCCCCTGTACGGCGTGAACCACCTGGTCGGGCACGTCGGCGCCGACGTGCTGCGCGAGGACGGCAGCGAGATCGAGCTGCCGACGATCGCGCTGCTGGTCTCCGGTGGCCACACGTCGCTGCTGCTGGTTCGGGACCTGGTCGGCGACGTCGAACTGCTCGGCGAGACGATCGACGACGCGGCGGGCGAGGCGTTCGACAAGGTCGCGCGGCTGCTCGGGCTGCCCTACCCCGGCGGCCCGCAGATCGACCGTGCGGCGGCCGACGGCGACCCGACGGCGATCCGGTTCCCCCGGGGACTGACGCTGCCGAAGGACATGGCCGCGCACCGGTACGACTTCTCGTTCTCGGGGCTCAAGACCGCCGTCGCACGGTGGGTCGAGCGCTGCCGTGACGAGGGCCGCGAGGTGCCGGTGGCCGACGTCGCCGCGAGCTTCCGCGAAGCCGTCGTCGACGTCCTGCTGACCAAGGCCCTGAACGCGTGCCGTGACACCGGCGTCGACCGGCTGCTGCTCGGTGGCGGGGTCGTCGCGAACGCCCGACTGCGACAGGTCGCCGAGGAGCGCTGCGCGGCCGCGGGCGTGCGGCTCCGGATCCCGCCGTTCGACCTGTGCACGGACAACGGCGCGATGATCGCCGCCGTCGGCGCCCGACTCGTGGCCGAGGGGCACGCGCCGAGCGACCTCGGCATCGCGGCGGACTCGACCCTGCCGGTGACGACCGTCCAGGTCTGACCAGTTCGGCCCCGGTCCTTCTTCGGGAGCCTGTGGGAGGATTCACACGGGCGTCGGAGAGACCGGACGCCCGAGAGGGGTGGACGGTGTCCGATCAGAACGAGTGGCCGAAGCCGGGCGAGACGCCGAACGGCCCGGCGAACGGACAGCCCGACGGCACGCCCGCCCCGGACGCCCCGCAGGCTCCTGACGCACCGCAGGCGCCGTCGGCCCCGGAAGCGCCCCAGAACCCGTACGGCCAGCAGCAGGACCCGTACGCGGCCCCACAGCAGCAGAACCCGTACGGCGCTCCGCAGCAGCCGCAGAACCCGTACGGTCAGCAGCAGCAGCAGCAGCAGCAGTCGAACCCGTACGGGCAGCAGCAGAACCCCTACGCGGCACCGCAGGCCTCGTCGAACCCGTACGGGCAGCAGCAGCAGCAGCAGCAGAACGCGTACGGCGCCCCGCAGAACCCGTACGGCCAGCAGCAGAACCCGTACGCGCAGCAGCAGAACCCGTACGCGCAGCAGCAGCAGCCCTACGCGTCGAACCCGTACACGTACCAGCCCTACGCGCAGCGCCCGAAGACGAACGTCCTGTCGATCCTGTCGATCGTCTTCGCGTTCGGCGGCATCATCATCTGGCCGATCATCATCCTGACGAGCCCGGCCGGCGCGATCATGGGCCACATCGCCCTCGGCAAGATCAAGCAGACCGGTGAGGGTGGCCGCGGCCTGGCGCTCGCCGGCATCATCGGTGGCTGGATCCTGACGGGCCTGTTCATCCTGATCGTCGCCCTGGTGTGGATCTCGATCGCGAACGCGTCGGACTACTCGGACTACTCCGACTACAGCTCGAACTCCGGCGCCTTCGTCAGCTGACGCAGCCGCTGACGCAGCCGCTGACGCTGACGCCGACGCCGACGCGCGCGCAGCACCGCACGCGGCCCCCGGCCGTCAGCCGACCGTGTCGGTGAGCCGCTCGCACAGGATCGCCGTGTGGCGTCCCTCCAGGCGGGTGAGCACGAGCGTGACGCGACCCGATCCGCGCAACCGCAGCCGTTTGCGGAACTGCGCCGGGTCGACGTCGACGCCGCGCTTCTTGATCTCGACGGTGCCGATGCCGTCGGCGGCGAGCCGTGCGGCCAGTCGCTTGACGTCGAGCGGCATCGTGTCGAGCACCCGGAAACCCTGCGCGAAGGGGGTCGTGACGGCGCGGTCGGACGTGACGTAGGCGATGCCATCGGACAGCATGTGCCCGTCGAGGCCTCGTGCCAGGTCGCCGATCAGCCGTGCGCGGATCACGGCGCCGTCGGGCTCGTACAGGTAGGCACCGAGCGGTCCGACCTCGGCGTCGTCGGCGTCGGCCGCTCCGGTCATCTCGGCGATGCCGTGCGCGCCGATGACGGTCGCAGCGCGGCGGATCCCGGGGCGGGCGAGGGGGCCGAACCACAGGGCGAGCTCGACGACCTCGCGGTCGACGGAGGTCCACTGCGCCTCGGCGGTGTCCGGGATCAGGTCGCGGTCGATGCCCGGTCCGAGCTTCACGCCGGTCGGCGTCGTCGTCGCCGCGGCGAACACGGTGTCGAGCGAGGGGGACCAGTCGTCGGGGTCGGCGAGGCGGCGGGTGTCCGAGTGCCCGGAGGTGCGGCGTGCGGGGTCCATCCACACGCCGTCCACCGCGGACAGGTCGAAGGACGCGGCATCGCCGAGCTCCACCCGCGCGTTCGGCCACACCGCGAGGTTGTGGGTCGCGACGGCCGCCGTCACCTCGTCACGGTCGACGGCGGTGACGTCGAGGTCGAGCGCCGCCATCGCCATGGCGTCCCCGCCGATGCCGCAGCCGAGGTCGGCGACCCGGGTCAGGCCGGCCGCCGCGAAGCGTCCAGCGTGCTGGGCCGCGACCTGCAGCCGGGTGGCCTGCTCGAGCCCGGCCTCGGTGAAGAGCATGCGGGAGGCGAAGTCGCCGAACTTGCCGCGGGCCTTCAGCCGCAGTTTCGCCTGGGTCAGCACCGCGGCGACCAGTCGGGGATCGTGTCCCTCGGCGCGCAGCCGGGACACCACGCGGACGATCTCGCCACCGTCGGAGACGCCCGGGGTACGGTCGAGCAGGGCCATCCCGTCGGGGGTCAGCAGTGCGGTGAGTTCGGCGGCGTCCATGCGTCGATCCTCGCAGGTGCTGCGTGTTCTCCGGATGTGCTGGCACTCGGATTGACCGAGTGCCAGAGGCCCCCTAGAGTTGGCGTTGGCACTCTCCTGTGCGAAGTGCCAACCCGGTTTTCATCTGTACCGAGTCCGTACCGAGAAAGAAGAGGTCACCGTGGCCGTCAGCATCAAGCCGCTCGAGGATCGCATCGTCATCCGCCAGGTCGAGGCGGAGCAGACCACCGCTTCCGGTCTGGTCATCCCCGACACCGCGAAGGAGAAGCCCCAGGAGGGCGAGGTCGTCGCCGTGGGTCCGGGTCGCATCGACGACAACGGCAACCGCGTCCCGCTCGACGTCGCCGTGGGTGACAAGGTCATCTACTCCAAGTACGGCGGAACCGAGGTCAAGTACTCGGGCGAGGACCTGCTGGTCCTGTCGGCCCGCGATGTCCTCGCGGTCATCGTTCACTGAGTCGAGTACTCACCACGGACGCCCCGTCCGGCCTTCGGGCCGACGGGGCGTTCGTGCGTCCGGGGCCGGTCACCCGGGTGCGCCGGTCCTGATCAGCCCGCTCACCCCGCCTGGAGGCCCGGTGCGCGTCCCACGGGTCGGTGGTCGTTCCTAGGATGGTTCCGTGAGTGAACCGAGTCCGGCGCGACCCGTCCGCAGCGAGGCATCCGTCGGCGTGGTGCAGGCCATCGTGGCCTACGGGCTCTGGGGGCTGATGCCCCTGCTCTTCGCGGCCATGGCCCCCGCCGCAGCGTTCGAGATCGTGTCGTGGCGGATCGTCTTCGGCCTGGTGTTCTGCGCGGTGGCGATCGCCGTGACCCGGTCGTGGCTCCGCACCCGCACCCTGATGGCCCAGCGCCGCGTGATGCTCGTGATGGGGCTCGCCGCCGTCCTGATCCTGGTCAACTGGACCGTCTACGTCCTCGCGACGACCACCGGCCACACCGTCGAGGCCGCGCTCGGCTACTTCATCAACCCGCTCGTCACCATCGCGCTCGGCGTCGTGGTCCTGCGCGAACGCCTGCGTCCGGCGCAGTGGGCGGCCGTCGGGCTGAGCGTCGTGGCGGTCGTCGTCATCGCGATCGGCTACGGGCAGATGCCGTGGATCTCGCTGGCCCTGGCGTTCTCGTTCGGACTGTACGGCCTGGTGAAGAAGCGGGTCGGCGGCACCGTGGACGCCCTGAGCGGCCTGACGATCGAGACCGTGTGGCTGCTGCCGATCGCGGTCGTGGCGCTGGTGGTGCTCGGTGTGACCGGGCTCGGTGGCGGCGTGACGTTCACGAGCGAGGGCTGGGGGCACGCGGTCATCACGGTGCTGACCGGGCCGGCGACCGCGGTGCCGCTGCTGCTCTTCGCGTCGTCGGCACGGCGGGTGAGCCTGTCGACGCTCGGGCTGACCCAGTACCTGGCGCCCGTGATGCAGCTGCTCGTCGGGGTGCTCGTGCAGCACGAGGAGATGTCGGCCGGGCGCTGGTTCGGCTTCGGCATCGTGTGGCTCGCGCTCGTGGTGCTGACGGCGGACTCGTTCGCCGCCGCGCGGGCCTCCCGTCGCCGGGCGCTCGCACCCACCCAGGCCGAGCCGGTCTGACGGACGCACCACGGGCCTCCAGGCCGCCCGTCGGTCCGTCCTGCTGCGGCGACGGACCCTGCCCTGCCGCGCATCCCGGTCACCGACGCGAAAGCGACAGGCCCCC